>CAMHQP010000005.1 GCA_946187555.1 uncultured Bacteroidales bacterium | reverse complement strand
GTTTAAATTCTTCTTTAAATAAATTTTTTATTGTTAAAGCACTATCTTCTAAACCACCGAAATTTATTTCTAAACTGAGTATACCTACTTCAGTTAAATTTTTTTTTTCATTTGTTTACCCATTTGGAAGAACTGCGCATATTGAATAGGATATTTCTGTTTAGACTGTTTTATCTCATCGGCAATTCCGGTTTTGGCAGGAATAAAAAGCAGACATAGGATCAGTGCACAGCCCGTAAACAACCATTTCTGATGTTTGATGGTTATCCATTGTGCTATTTGCCATAGACCACAGAAAAGACCTGCAGCTAACAAAGGAAGAATAGTGGTGATGTAGCGGTTTCCACTTGGTGTGGAGAAAATAGAAATAAGGCCTAATGTAGCTGCCAAATAAGCTATTAATCCCCATCGTAAATCTCCCATCGACCAGTAACCGATTATAATAAGAGTTAATATCAAAGCACCGATAAGATAAATCCAGAAACTATATTCGGGTTGATCACAATTCACATCCAGATAAGGGAAGATGGTATTGGGAATAGCATTGAAAATCAACATCTTCAGTGTTTGGAAGAATCGCTCAATTACTTCTGTCAGGCTCAAAGTACCTGCGTCCGGTTGCCAAGGATTACTCAGCATAATCGAATCAATATAGCGATTACCGTTCAAGCCTAAGAGTTTATTACGGAGCATATAAGGTAAACAACCGAGGATAAATCCTACAATAGTCGTTCCTAAGCCTACCCAACGGCGTTTCACTAACAGTAGAAACCCTACTCCGGCTACCAGAGCCAGACCTTGTGTACGGATATGATAGTTCCAAACAAGCACGAGGATCATTGCCCATAACCAATAACTCTTTATATCTTCCCACCATTGTGCATGCTCTTTGTTTTCATACAGATACATGGCTAAAGCAAAGAAGACAAAGGCGGAAGTAAAGAAGAAGGATGCTTCGCTCATCATCATCGTGGAGAAATGCCACAATCGCGGACTAAACAAACCGGCTGCTGCAGCTACCAGACTGATATCCCATCGTAAACCTAATTTCAGTAAGGTAAAGAAAATCAATAAGATACCGGCTAAGACAAAAATCTCATTGAGCCATTTCTGCGCTACTATACTCTCTGTTACCATGCGCAAAGGCGTCATTAGTAAGGGATATCCCGGCGGAAAATTAGTGGTTGGTTTGATTTCCGGAGAAGACAAATCACTGTATCCGTGCCCCGTAGCCAATGAAGAGGCATAGATATAATAACAGAAATTATCTCCGTTCAGATCCGGTTTTGGATTGAAGGTCTTAGAGGCTATGATACCCCATATGATTGCCAATACACCACAGCATACAGCAATAATCAGTTTATTTGCTTTCATGATATTCAGTCTCCGTGTTAACGTTCCAAATAAAGCGTTTATCTGTATTTCCAATCTTAATAGATTCTACTGTCTCAAATGCCGTCATCATCGAGTGATCCATATTATTATAACGGTGTTGACCGTTACGACCCAAGCAATACAGGTTAGGAATAGTATCCAAGAACTGCCGCACTGTATCCAACTGATAATAACTGCCGTAATAAGCCGGATAGGCCTTTTGAATCTTCACATGACAAGCGTCTAATACATCTTTCTCGTCAATAATATCTATCTTTGCCAACTCGCCCTTAGCCATCTTAATAAAGTCATCCGACGGCATATTCCACAGTTCATCACCTTCCGTGCAGAAATATTCAAGACCAATCCACATTGTGTGTTCATAATCCTTCACGAGGTATGGTGACCAGTTGTTGAACACTTGCAAGCGACCTATCTTCACATCCCGCTCCTGGATATAGATCCATGTATCCGGTACACGCTCGGCATAGGTTTTCAGTTTGGTCTCGTTCTTTATTTTCATCTTATTCACCAGCAATCCGACTGTGATGAAATCCCGATATGGCAACTCGGCTGCTATTTGCTTCACCTCTTGTGACACTTCTACACCCTGCAGAGCCGGAATCAGATCTTTTATAGGCATAGTGCTCAAGAAATAGTCGCATGCCACTTGCTCCTTCGTTCCATCCGCATGTGTCAACTCCACACCATTCACCATTAACCCTTCACCATTCACCATTATCCCCGTCACAGCTGATTGCATTCGTATCTCGCCTCCCATCTGCTCGATATCTTTGGCTACGATTTCCCATAACTGTCCCGGACCATATTTGGGATAGATGAACTGCTCAATCAAAGACGTCTCTACTTCCGCATTATCTTTCTTGCCGAAATTCTTGCGCCACATATCCTTGAGCACTGCAATCACCGACAGTCCTTTCACGCGCTGACTACCCCAGTCTGCTCCGAGTTTGGAAGGATGAACACCCCACACTTTTGCTGTGTAGTCCTCAAAGAACATCTCGTAGAGTGGTCGGCCAAAACGGTTGATATAGAAATTTTCCAGCGAGGTCTCCGGTAATTTATGCACGCAAGCCCATAGGTATCCGAAACCCGCTCTCATCATCCGAACCAATCCCATATTCAGGAAGGTCTCTTTCTTCATGGAGATTGGGTAATCAAAGAATTTCCGTAAGAAAAAGATACGGCTCACGCGGCGGCGCAACAGCATTGTTCGGTCTTCTTTCTCCGGATCCGGACCGGTTTTGGCGAACTCTTTCTCCGTCTCGTTCAGTAAGATATCGTCTTTTGACGGCTTAGCTTGTAAGGGCATCACTTCTTGCCACCAATTCATCACTTTATCGCTCTTGGAGAAAAAGCGGTGACCACCGATATCCATTCGATTGCCATGATGTTGTACAGTCTGTGAAATACCGCCGATAGCGTCTGTTTTCTCACAAACGATAGGCTTGATATCCGTCTGCTTTAACAATTCATAAGCCGCAGTCAAACCGGCAGGACCTGCACCTGCAATGATGGCAATTTTCTGTGTAGAGCTTTTTTTCATAGCATTATATATACCTATTACGGCTGCAAAAGTACAAAAAAAATCTCACATACACAAGAGTACATGAGATTTTTTCCAAAAAATCCGATAAGCACTTGCGCCATACAGGCCAATCGTGACTACCTTGTATCTCGATAAACTGATGCGGATAATCGGCTTTTATAAGGCGCTTGTGAAAACGTTTTCCGTTCGCTTTGAATATGTCATTTTTCCCTACGTAAATATAATAGGAAACACCATACGACTGCGCGGTTTGGCCGGGCAGTTGTTTTTTATGAAGCACAGGAGAGAAGAGTCCGACTGTATGAATTTTCTCCGGGCGTGTATTGGCTATATTAGCTGCTATCCGTGCGCCGTCTGACAATCCTGCCACCGCACATTGGTCGGTAGTAGAATAGGTGGTATCGATCATGGTCATCAAATCGCTGATGGCATATTCGAGTTTATGTTCGTTACTCAGTTCAAGATAACGTATTATACATTTCCAGCGGTTACCATGCGTAAGAGGGCGTTTCTTTACAATCCATTTATTACAATCCGGCATAACGAGGATCATGGGTTGGCAGCGACCGTCTTGCATCATCTGAATCAAGGTATCTACTGCCCCACCCTTCTTTTGCCAATCTCCTTCATAACCGTTGATGCCATGTAACAAATAGAGCACCGGAAGAGGTTGATCGGCTTCCGGCACATAGATATCCACGCGTCGCTCTGTTTGTTCGTAGTGGCTGAACCACGTTGTATGAATGATATCAGGCGGAGTGTTTGTAGGTTCGGACGGCCTTGCTGTTAATGGCAGTATACTTAGGAGTATGAAGAGGATACGTTTCATTCTTCTTTTCTTTAATGGCTTGTTGGAACATACGGATGAGCGCCTTTGCGCAATTAGCAATCTCATATTGCTTCATCGATTCGGCGTATTGGAAGCCCATCTCCCAACGCTCTTGCGGATGATCGAACCAATAATCGATTTGCTTGGCCAGTGCTTTGGCGTCACCGGCGGGATACGTGCTCCGTTCATCCAAAGCATAGGTAGCTGTTCCGGAATAGCGCGCGGTGGCGATAACCGGTACAACGGCTTGCTGCAGGGCTTCGGTGATACTCATTCCTTCCACTTCGACGAACGCACAGTGCACCGCCAAGTCTGCTTTAGCAGCCAACTGACGCAGTTGCTCGCGGTTATAGAAACCAACCATAGGTTGATAAGCGACAACACCATCTTCGTAGAGTTGGTTAGCCATCTTGGTATACGCCTCCAGTTTAGGTCCGCGACCGGCTATATGGAGACGGATACGCTTGGCATATTTAGACATGCGAATGGCTTTGAAGAGCGTCGGTTGATCTTTCTCTATGGCCGTACGACCGATATAGATGAGATCCAACGGACGGTTTTCATCCAAATAATCTGCAGGTGGTGTAATAGGACGTATACACCGGTCGGGGATGACACCATTAGAGAGCGTGAAGCATTTGGCCTTTACATGATGGCGTTCAAGACGTTCACGCACATTGTCCGTCGGGCATTGGAGGTAAGCATAGTTATCATAAAAAACGCGACACCAATAGCGATAGAGAATCTGGCAGATCAGATTACCGCCGGGGAAACCCAAACAGTTATAAACGATATTCTCCGGGTGTACGTGATACGTGCCTGTGACGGGTTTGCCGAGTTTACGAGCTATATTCATCGCTGCGTGATGCAAGAAGAAAGTCTCTTCCAGATGAACCACATCCGCCCATCGGATGGCTTCTTCTATGATAGGACCATGCCAATCGGCATAGGCGTAACCGAACGAATCCAACATCGGTTGCATGAGCGGGAAATGGAATTTCTCCATCGCATATTCCGGTTGGGGACCATCGGGATCTTCAAAATTCTTTCCTGATAAGACGCGTACTTCCTGACCCGCTGCACGCAGCGCTTCCACCGTTCTTCTTGCTGATTCATCCAGTCCGTTTCCCTGGCTGAAATAACTGTTCACTACAAATAAAATTCGCATACTTTTACAATCTTTTTTGTTAAACCGACTGCAAAAGTACTGCTTTTAGATGAATTGAACAAATCCTTAATAGAAATCGTAAATAAAATACTAAAATATGTCGTTAAATATGACGTATAGTAGTATTTATCTTAATAATCGTACTAATCTCCAATCGCCGTTGGAAAGCGTTTCTATGGGATGGAGACCATATAGAGCGGCTTCGTGGGTAAGTGTAGCAATATCGGATTCATAGAATCCGCTGAGCCATAGTTCTCCGCCCGGTGCAAGGCAGTTGGCGTATGCGTGCATATTGGCCAATAGAATGTTTCGGTGGATATTAGCGAGAATGAGATCGAAAGTGCGGTTGGTATCTAATATGGGTTTACATAACTCGACTTCAATGTTTTCATTATTGAGCGCGGCATTCTCTTGGGCATTGGTAACACTCTTATCGTCGATATCCATGGCAACCACACTTGCGGCGCCAAGACGTTTGGCAAAGATAGCCAAGACACCTGTGCCGGTTCCGTGATCCAGAACGCGCTTACCGTGTAGTTCGTTCGCCATCAAGGCATCGATCATCATGGACGTGGTCTCGTGATAACCCGCTCCGAACGCACAATGCGGGATGATACGGATACCTAAGGGCAGGTCTTGAACGGGATGCTCCGCTTCCCACGTGGCATTCCAGTTCTCATCGGGGCAGGCTTCTATACCAATTAAGTTAGCCTTTTCTTCCCCGGTAAACAGTGCTTCTATTGCGGTTTGATTGGTTTCCCATATTTCCGATGGGATATAAGCATCCTGGCCGTCAAACGTATCAAAACCGGCATCAAAGAGGGACTGAATAAACAGATCCTCTTGCCATTGTTCATCGAAATGCAGATTGATATGCGCTACGTGGTATCTCATAAGTTGATGTTTAAAACGATGGGTAAATGATCGGAAAAACCATTCTGATAATGGTATCCGTTATAGGTCCGTTTGGGTTTGAGTCCCAAGTATTTATCGTCCGGTTCCATGATCCACTCCGCGTCATAGACATGTGCTTGCGACAAACTGTCTATGGCAGGTGACACATAGAAATGATCCAAAAAAGTCCATCTTCCCTGGTACTTGTGGGTACCCTCTCCCTGCATTCGTTCATCCTTTAATCCCTTCAGCTCTAAATCCTCGCTGTTCATATCACCCATGACGATAATCTTGGCGTCCGCTTGCAGGTTGAGAACTGAATCGACAGCGTGTTGCAACACCTCTTTGGCGGCCTTCCGTTTCCATTCGCTCTCTGCTTTTCCACCGCGTTGAGAGGGAAGATGGCAAACAAAGAAATGGATGGTATCCCGTTTGTCCACTCGTGCGCAGACGTATAGGATATCACGCGTGGTCTGTTCTCCCAAATCCACCTTTATAGGCCTCGAACAAAGGGTATCTACCCTACTCTTTTTATAGATTAGCGCCACATCGATACCTCGTTTGTCCGGACTCTCGTAATGGACGAAATCATACTCATTACGCCTCAGCGTATAGCACAATCGTTTGACACACAATGCGTTCTCCACCTCTTGTAATCCGACCACATCTACCCCATCCCACTCGCCGATGTTCGTCAGCACACGAGCGATATTTTCTTCTTTGCGATAATAGCGCGTATAACTCCAATGCCGCTCACCATCTGCCGTCCACTCGATATCATCTTTCGGTTCCCCCGCTACGCTGTCGTGGGCAGGATGAAAGAGGTTCTCGACGTTGTAGTTAACGACTATAATCAAAAAGATACTGAGCAAATGCATATTACATCAGTATGTTTTGTGCGCGTTGGAGTGCCGCAATGAAGGCATCGACATCGTTCTTGTCGTTGTACAAACCGAACGACACCCGCACCGTTCCCGGAACACCTATCGCATCAATCAGCGGTTCAGCACAATGATGACCCGTTCGAACGGCTACCCCTTGCTGGTCGAGTAGGGTACCGGTATCAAAGGGATGAATCAAGTCCTCGCCGTTGTACAGATTGAAACTGATGACACCTGCTTTGGGTTGGTTAGCAGCATAGATGCGAATGCCTTCTATGGCACTTAATTGCTGCTCACAGTAAGTAGTCAGTTCCTTTTCATGCACCTCAATAGCCTCCCAACCAATCGATTGCATGTACTCCATCGCTTTTTGCAGGGCATAGGAACCCACGAAATTAGGAGTACCGGCTTCGAACTTATACGGCAACTCATTGTAGGTGGTACCGCTCCAGCGAACGTGGTTGATCATCTCTCCTCCACCCTCGTGTGGTGGCAGTTTATCGAGCCATTCCCGCTTGCCGTAGAGAACTCCGATACCTGTAGGGCCGTATAGCTTATGTCCGGAAAAAGCCAAGAAATCGCAGTCCAAGGCCTGTACATCGACCCGCATATGCGGTACACTCTGTGCGCCGTCGATACAAACAGGAATACCCTTTTCGTGCGCCAAACGGATGATCTCTTCGATAGGTTGAATCGTACCTAACACATTGCTCACGTGGGCTACGCTGACTAACTTCGTGCGTTCATTCAGAAGGCTCTTGAAAGCTTCTATATTGAGCGATAAATCATCCTTCAACGGGATAGGTTTCAACACCGCTTTCTTGCGCTCGCAGAGCATCTGCCAAGGCACGATATTGGAGTGGTGTTCCAGTCCGCTGACGATGATCTCGTCGCCTTCATGAATAAATGCCTCGCCGAAAGAGAACGCCAGTGCATTGAGGCTGTCCGTAGTGCCTTTGGTGAAGATGATCTCATCGCTGCTCCTCGCGCCGATGAACGCGGCAACTGCCTTGCGTGCCTCTTCGTGATGCAGAGTAGCCACCTGACTGAGGTGGTGTACGCCGCGGTGGATATTACTGTTCCACGTGGTATACGCCTCCACGATAGCATCCAGTACTTGCTGAGGCTTCTGACTCGTGGCAGCATTATCGAGGTACACCAACTCCCGTCCGTGTACCTGCTGGTTCAATATAGGAAAATCGTTTCTATTCATGGCTTATAATAACTCTCTTCTAAAATTTTCTGTGCATCGGATTCGGCCATCAGTTCCTGCAGCGAGACAGCTTCGTTATGCTCCATATAACTCTGCGCAATCCGCCAACCGAGCCAGATACCCAAACGTCCGGGGGCATCCTGTGAGATCTCCGAGGTGAAGGGACCGTCGTTCAGATAGCCGGTCAACACCAGGCTCTCGGTCTTGAACAGATCGCGTTTGTCCATCACCAGGTGCCAGATAGCCCGTTCGTGTTTGATGCACCAGTTCCACTGCTCTTTGGTCCAACCCATCACTTCCCAAGGCTCTGTATCATCGAAGATCTGCGCCACAAGATACATGATCTTACCGCGGTAGAGCATCTGATCTAACAACCGACTTTTGGTGCTCGTGTAGGGTAGGGTGCGGAACAAGTAAGCACTCACCACATCTACCGGAATACACTCCTTTCGCATGGTCTGTTTCTGGTAGTCATACACCACGCGGTTGTAGTACTCGTAATGGCTACCCAGGTACATATCCGCCCCGATGCCGATCAGTTCGTCCCCGAAATAGATAGGCGTTTGGAAACCCGAAACGAACAGGTAAAAACTCGGCACTTCAGTCTCCGGATACAGATAACTGATGCGCGCAAAAGCCTTTGCCAAAGACTTCTCCAGATCGCTTACATCCGCAAAGACTTCCTGCTCCTTGGCATTAGTCTGCTGAAAACCATACAATGTGTCATTCAGGAACTCCGGGAGTGCCTTCTCCAGATAGGCTGTATCGGCACACGGGATGCCCAGTATATCCTCCACCCACAGCGGCATAAACACCGGATACTCGTCGTAAAGAACACGGATGTCCTGTGCCACTGTAGCATCGTGTACGTTCATCAATGCCTTGTCAAAACGCACCAACTCGATCTCCTGCGATGCGATGTCTTTTGCCCAATACGTCCTTCCTTTATGGCATCCTGTGAGTGCCAACAAAGCGACTAGTATAATAAGGTATTTTTTCATTCGATGATTCCGTCTTTGATTTCTATGATTCGGTCTGCGATACCTGCCAATTCCTTATCGTGCGTGACGAGTAAGATCGTTTGGCCGTACTCTTTGCGCAATTTCAGCAGCAGTTCACTGAGTTCTTTCTTGTTCTGTGTATCGAGGCTTCCTGTGGGTTCGTCCGCCAGGATGATATCCGGATGCATCATCAACGCGCGGGCTGCGGCTACACGTTGTTTCTCTCCTCCGGACAACGCATTCGGCTTATGATGTAACCGGTCACCCAACCCCAAGTCCGTCAATAATTGCGTTGCACGCGCTTTATACTCGTTCTCTTTCTCGCGCGCAATCATCGCCGGGATGCAGACGTTCTCCAACGCCGTGAACTCCGGTAACAGTTGGTGGAATTGGAAGATAAAACCGATATGTTGATTGCGGAATGCCGCCAGTTCTTTGTCCTTCATCGCGAACACATCGGTGCCGTCAATGATCACTTGTCCTTGGGTGGGACGATCGAGTGTACCGATGATCTGGAGTAGGGTAGTCTTACCGGCACCGGACTTACCGATAATAGCTACGATCTCCCCTTTCTCCACTTGTAAGTTTACCCCTTTCAGCACTTCCAATGCGCCGAAAGATTTCCATATATTTTTTACTTCTATCATAGGCTTTTATTGCTTGTTAATCCACTGAATGGCTTTCTCGATGATGTCATCCTTGTCGGTACTGGTCATTGTGACCGTTATATCCGGTGCTATACCCGGTTCTATATCCTTTTTATCGCGATCGTACATGCGCACGCTTGAGAAGCGAACCATCCAACCAATGGGTAGTTCATAACTCATCGGCATGCCTCCACCTCCTCCGCTGATGCCACCAACGATGGTAGAATGTTCGGCATAACGCATCATGCTCACGAATAAGTTCGCCGCGGAGTAGGTATGGCGGTTACATAGCACAACCACAGGGCGGAGCCATTTACATTGTTCTACCAACGACTGATCCAAAGTCATCGGTTCCAATGCCGAGAAATCATTATGTCCGGTACCGGTCTTATGTTGCCAGAAACCGATAGTCTGATTCTCGGTGAAGAAAGGTGCAGCTAATTTATAGGCATTGGTGATGTCCCCACCACCGTTATTGCGCACGTCGATGATCAAGCCCTTGCAGTCTTTGAATGTCGTGAAGATCCAATAGAGGTTACTTACTCCTACGGAATTCGAGAAACTTGGGTAATAGACATACCCGATCTTACCGTCGTCTATCGTGCAGTAATAGAGTCCGCCGGCGATGCGATAATCTTTCAAATAGAGTTTCTGTAGTTCGGCGTTGTAATTAGCAGGATACGAGTCATACCAAGCGGTGTTATAACTGCGGTCGAAGTCCGAATAGAGATTAACATGTCCGTCCCGAAGCGAATCCAACATGCTTGCGCACAGGTCAAAAAGCGCCATCTTATCGTTTATGTTCAGCGCAGCCGCTTTGGCGATATATTCCTCATGGATAGCCTGCCAGTCGATACCCTTGGTATCGATATAGCAGTATTTGGTGTCTATAATCTGCCACAATGCTTCGATATTATCCACCGGATCGGCGGAGTAAGTCATCTCCTCTTTGGCGTGACAAGCGCTCAAGAGAATAGCTATTAATAGCCATATGATCGTATATCTCGACTTCATAATCTTGCGTTCGCGCGTATCTTATATTTCCATAAACAACCTACTACGATACCGAATTGGTGACGAACAAAATGCAGGTTGTCTGTGCCGTAATTGATCAGTTCGTGCTCTGCCCCGATGCGCCACGTAGAGTGGGGAAACTGCATGTCCAAGGCCAGTTGGTGCTTGAGCGTGTTGTGGTTCCAATGTCCGGAGCAACGAGGCTGACCGGGAACACCCTGCGTGATCTCATAATAAGACTCCCAGTATTCCGGCAGGTAATCAAAACCAATGAGGTTGGTGCGGAGCATGTATCCGAGTCGGTAACTGGTCTTCTTGCCGTAGAAAGACCAACTGATACCTCCCATCGCCATCACGTCAATCGCTACATCCAACGACACGATCTTATTCACATTATTCGCCTGTTCCCGCACCATGAAATCGGCATCCAGATACGGTCCCACGAACACTTTCAAACGCTCATCGATCCATCTCCACTCGTAGAAAGCACCCCATCCGGCGGCGAGTTGAACACCCATGTATTTGTTCGTGCGCGCTTTGCTGTAGTAGTTCGACAGAGCGATGTCCACGCGCCCTACATGTGCCCAATGATCTAATTTGCCGGTTTTGCCTAACTTCGTGTCTTTGCGGAACGGTTGCCACCACTCGTTGCCCAGCCCGTATACCATGCCTGTGTAACCCAACGGACTGAGGTAAGTGTCCAACTGATAACCCGTACCGACCTTTATCTTCAGTATATTGTCATGCTCCACGTTTTCCTGCGCCATCAGCAACACAGGAAAGAGCATCATCAGCCATATGGCAAGTTTGCATCTCAAATCTTCAATCTTCAATCACCAATTTCCTGTCTCCGTTCTCTTGTGGAACGATTTTGATATAGACCGTGTCGTCCGGCAGGAGGGGTTCAATCATCTCCGGCCATTCTATGAAACAGTAGTTGCCCGAATACAGATATTCCTCTGCACCGAAATCCATCGCCTCACGGATGTCCTTCAGTCGGTAGCAATCGAAATGATAGACCTCACCCTTATACGGTTGTTCCACATCGTACACGTTCACGATGGCAAAAGTCGGACTGTTCACCACGTCCATCGTTCCCATCTGCTCACAGAGTTTTTTGATGAACGTGGTCTTACCCGCACCCATCTGACCATCGAACGCAAAAACACGATGAGGTTCGCAGTTGGTCAAAATATCCAATGCACTCACTTCCTCGTTTTGTTCATTAAGCAACAAAAGTTCGGAATTTGCTCCTTTTTTTAGCGTATAAGTTCTCATGTTCTTGATTTTCATTCAATTCTCAGCGCGTTATTTTGGACTGAAAATACGCGTAAACCGTTGATCCTAAGCGTTTTCCGAGCAAATCAATCATCTCTTGCTCGCTGGCCGTTCTAGCGCGTTTGACCGAGCCAAAATGCGTTAAAATCTTTTGTTTGGAAGCCTCTCCAACGCCTTTTATATCATCTAACTCACTGATAATAAGCGATTTACGTCTTTTTTGCTTGTGATACGTAATGGCAAAGCGGTGTACTTCGTCTTGGATGCTCGTCAAAAGCCGAAACACTTCACTCGTCACCGGCATGCTGATCTCCGATGGGGGGAATCCGTAGAGCAAGGTTTGTGTGCGGTGTTTGTCATTTTTCTTCAGTCCGGCTATCGGAATCTGTAATCCGAGTTGATCTTCTACAGCTTCACGAATAGCGTGCATCTGACCGATTCCGCCGTCCGCGATAATCAAGTCCGGCATCTGCCCGTTTTCATCGATCAAATGTTGATACCTTCTTCTTACTACCTCGCGCATGCTCGCGTAGTCGTCCGCGCCGTCCACCGTCTTGATCTCGAACCGTTTATAATCACTCTTACTCGGTTTAGCCATCCGATATACCACACATCCTGCTACTGCATTCGTGCCCTGTATGTTCGAGTTATCAAAGCAATCAATCCATTTCGGCAACGTAGGGAGTCCCATCATCTTCTGCATTTCCGTCAAGATACGCACACCCCGTTGCTCCGGATTGAGTTTATCTTCCTGTTTGAGTCGGTCGAGTTTATACTGTCGTACATTCTGCATCGCCAGATCCAGCAATTTTTTTCTATCCCCGCTCACGGCGATATGTACATGCAGTGTATCATCAAAAACATCCGGAATGAACGGAACAATCACGTCTTGTGTGTTACTCTCAAGTTGTCGTCTAAGCTCCATCATTCCCATCGCCAGCAGTTCTTCTTTTTCCTCCTCCATCTTCCGTCTGTACTCAATGGTCTGGCCTTGAACGATGCAGCCGTTATGCACATGCAGCATGGCTATATATACCCGATCGTCCTGCTCATCGTATCCGAAAACATCTACATCTTTTGCCGATGAATTCGTGATAATTGTCTTACTCTTGAATTGCTCCAGCAGTTCTATCTTATGCTTCAGATCCGCGGCTTCTTCGTATTTCATTTCCGCTGCTTTGCGCATCATCTCATCCTCTAACTGCTTACCTATCTCATGCGCATCACCTTTAATCAGTTTGCGTGCTTGGTCAATCCACTGATGGTACTCTTCTTGTCCTTTCCCCTCGCATATACCGCAGCAATTCTTCAGGTGGTACTTGAGGCATACCTTTATTTTCTTTTTCTCGATGGAATCGGCCGTTATTGGAAGGTTGCAGGTTCGAATCGGATAGAGTTTATGAATCAGATCGAGTACGGTCTCCACTGTATAACTGAAGCTATAGGGGCCGTAGTACTCACCTGTTTTCTTATTGATCGTCCGGGTCTTGAAGATCCGAGGGTAGGGTTCTTTGGTGATGCAAATGGACGGATAACTCTTTCCGTCCTTGAGCAGGATGTTATAGTGCGGTTGATATTGCTTGATCAGGTTGTTCTCTAAGAGAAATGCATCCTGTTCGCTCTCTACCACCACATAGCGTATATCTGCGATGTGTGCCACCAGTTGTCGTGTCTTCGAGGAGGGATGATCTTTGTTGAAGTAACTATTGACGCGTCGGTGAAGGTTCTTGGCTTTACCGACGTAGATAATCTGCCCGTCCTTGTTGAAGTACTGGTATACGCCCGGACTCTCCGGGATGCGCTTTAACAGCAGGGCAATATGATTATCTTTATTACTCATCTACCTCTATACCGAACAGGCAATTGATATCATCTGCCTTGCCTTCCAGATACTTGCGACCGTTTAGTCCTTCGAGTTCAATGATACAGTTTACGTAAATCTTCTTTACGCCTAATTTCTTCACCAGATTGATAGCTGCTTCCATCGAGCCACCTGTAGCGAGGATATCATCATGAATAAGCACCACATCGTTCTCGTTCAATGCGTCTTTGTGCATCTGGATGGTATCATCACCATACTCTTTGGCATAGGTTACGGACACTGTCTCTGCCGGTAACTTGTTGTGCTTACGGATAGGTACAAATCCCGCACCGATCTCCATGGCAACTGCCGGAGCCAAAATGAATCCGCGCGATTCGATACCTACTACTTGCGTGATACCCAAATCTTTGTAGCGCTTGACGATTTCATCCTTCATCCAGCATAAGCAATCATGTCTTGCTAAGGCTGTGGTGATGTCCTTGAACTGAATGCCCTTGATTGGAAAATCAGGCACATTACGAATCGCTTTTCTTACGTCTTCTACTGTCATAATAGTATATGTTTTAAATGTGTTCCACGTGAAACATTTTTAATTAGTTTGCGTTGCAAACTAAAATGGCTTATCTTCCCATCAAAACCAGTAATACACTGATGTCGTTCGGACTGACGCCCGGTATGCGTTGGGCTTCTCCGATAGACTTGGGTCGAATGCGGCTTAGTTTCTGTCTGGCTTCAGTGCTCAGGCTTTGTACTTGTTCATAACGAAAACCATCCGGTATACGTATCTGGTCTAGACGCTGCAGTTTGGCAGCCTCCATCTTTTCGCGTTTGATATACCCGGCGTACTTGATTTGAATCTCGCAACTCTCCACGACTTCTTCGCCGTTTGGCTCGATTCCATTGGATGCATCGGATATATGCGCTATTTTTTCTTTCAGTACCGGAAGTACTTCTGCTAAAGCCTTGATGTTTACCTGAGGACGCAGGATTAACTCGCTGATCTTGCATCCCTCATGCAGTGCTGTGCTACCGATCTGCTCCAACCATCCGTCCACTTCTCCTTTGTGCACGATCGTGTTTTGCATATAGTCGATGAAATCGGCGCAAGCTGTTTGTTTTTGACAAAGCAGGTTATATCGGTCGCTATCGGCTAACCCCATCTCATAGCTGCGTCGGGTGAGTCGCTCATCCGCATTGTCCTGTCGTAACAGAATACGGTACTCGGCTCGAGAGGTGAACATGCGGTAGGGTTCGTCCACGCCTTTATTCACCAGATCATCAATCAGCACACCGATATAACTCTCGTCTCTGCCCATAGTGAAAGGTGTACCTCCATGGGTGTTGATATGTGCATTGACACCCGCTACCAATCCTTGGCCGGCTGCCTCTTCATAACCGGTAGTGCCATTGATCTGTCCGGCAAAAAACAGATTCTTAATCTGTTTTGTTTCTAAGGTATGGTGCAATTGAGTGGGATCAAAGAAGTCATACTCAATGGCGTATCCCGGTCGGTAGAGCACCACGTCTTCCAGTCCTTTGATGGTCTTCAGACCCGCTAACTGCACTTGCCAAGGCAGACTGCTGGAGAAACCGTTTACATAATACTCATTACTATCTACGCCCTCGGGTTCCAAGAAGAGCTGGTGTGCTTCTTTGTCTGCAAAAGTAACAATCTTGGTCTCTATGCTCGGGCAATAACGAGGGCCTATACTTTGGATTTGTCCGTTGAAAAGGGGAGAATCTTTTAATCCTGCGCGTAGTGCTTCGTGTGTCTGCGGATTGGTGTAGGTGATCCAGCACGGCATCTGTTTGAGTGCTCTATGCACCGTATTCAGATAACTGAACTGGTGCCAATCGTTATCACCATCCTGACGGGTCATCTCGTCGAAGTGAATGGATCGCGCATCGATACGAGCCGGCGTACCGGTTTTCATTCGATCGGCTTTGAAACCCAGCTCCACCAATTGTTCGGTGAGGCCATAGGAGGCCGGTTCGGAGATACGTCCGCCTTTGACCTGCGTCTTGCCGCAATGCATCAGTCCGTTCAGAAAAGTGCCGTTGGTGAGCACCACCGCTTGCGCCTGCATCTCGATGCCTAACATCGTCTTAACACCGCATACCTTATTATCATTGATAATAAGACTCACTACTATATCCTGCCATATATGGAGATTGTCTGTGTGGCTCAATACCTTGATCCATTCCTCAATGAATCGTTTGCGGTCGCTCTGACTGCGCGGACTCCACATCGCCGCCCCTTTGCTTTGATTGAGCATACGGAACTGGATAGCGCTTCTGTCGGTCACGATACCCATCTGACCACCCAGCGCATCGATCTCCCGTACAATCTGACCTTTGGCTATACCGCCCACGGCAGGATTGCAACTCATCTGGGCAATCTTATTCATGTCCATCGTGATTAGCAGCGTCTTACTGCCCATCCGTGCGGCGGCACTCGCGGCCTCGCATCCTGCGTGACCGGCTCCCACTACTATGACATCGTATCTGAAATCCATATTTTATTTACGTCTTGTTCCTATTGTCTTATTGCGGTGTCCCCATCGGCATTGCCCGTTAAAAAAGCCCGAATTCATCGACTTCATTTGCGGTCGAAAAGCATTCTCCATGTGGCATCGGTAGGTGATCTCGTTGGTTTGCGGATCAACTACCAGTCCGATGATATCAAATCGCAGCGATTTATCCGATTTGTGTTGTTTGACATAGGCGTTTCCAGCCGCTATCATACGTCTTTTTTTGTTTTCATCTACATATTCCTCCGGACGTATGTCGCCGTACATGGTGGTGCGCGCTTTCACTTCTGCAAACACGATCTCTTTCTTGTTTTCCGCGATCAGATCCACCTCCAGATGTCCCATGCGCCAGTTATGCTCCAAGACCTTAAATCCTTTGGCCTCCAGCATCTTGGTGGCTTCCGCTTCTCCTGCTATTCCTATGGGGTTGGTGACAAAAGCCATTTTATCTCAATTGCTCCATACGCGCCGCATCCAATCGCAATAAGATGAACAGCAGCAAAGTGAAACCCCATAATGAACTACCTCCGTAACTGAAGAAAGGTAGCGGAATACCAATTACCGGCAGCAGTCCCAAGACCATTCCTACGTTGATAGTAAGGTGGAAGAGGAAGATGCTGGCTACAGCATATGCATAGATCTGCGTGGAGATGTTTCGTTGTCGTTCAGCTATCTCGATCAGTCGCAATATAAAGATCAGATACACCAGTAAAACGCCGATGGATCCGACAAAACCCCATTCTTCTCCGACGGTACAGAAGATGAAATCCGTATCTTGTTCGGGAACGAACTGCAGTTTGGTTTGGGTTCCTTTCAGGTATCCTTTTCCGAAGAATCGTCCCGAGCCGATGGCGATACGTGCCTGATTGACATTGTATCCTGCACCAGCCGGGTCTTCTTTCATTCCCAGCAGCACCTCAATACGGGTGCGTTGGTGCGGTTGTAGCACTTTCGTGAACACAAAATCACATGCTTGGGTATAGGCTATACAGCCCAAACTGAAGACAGTAACGAGTAGCAGTGTATACTTGCGCCAATAGAGGCTGATGAAGATGGTGTATAGCGCCAAAGCGACCACCACACCGGTAGAAATCCAATTGAACGGAACGGTTACCCAGATGTTAACCAGCAGGCTGATGCCATAGACTGCCATGACGCTACCGATGAGAATGAGTGCCTGCCAACGCATACGATGTTCTTTGCAAATGAAATAGATCTCGATAGCGGTGAGTAACAGCATACAGGTCAGCATTCCGACACTTCCGCTACCTAAAGGCAATGCATTCTCGCCCCATCGGATGCTGATGATAAATAATGCCACAGCCGCCACTCCCGTCCAGAGTACGTAACCGCTCATGCCTTGACGGTAGAAGACCAGCAAGAAGGCAGCAAAAACCAGTGCCGAACCGGTCTCTTTCTGCAATATCATGATGATCAGTGCCGGCACTCCGATGAGCGCAAAAGGAACGATGAGATCGCGCCAACTACGTACTTTATAGTCATACCGCCCCATGTATTTGGCAACGGCTAATGCTACGATACACTTGGCAAACTCCGCCGGCTGCAGACTGACGGGGCCTAAGGAAATCCAGGACATAGACCCTTTGATATCATGCGCCAAGAAAGGTGTGGCGAGCAAGAGTAACAGCATCGCTCCGTAGGCAATATACGCCAGCACATCATAAGTCTTGTAGTCAATCAACAATAGGATTCCGCCCAGCACGAGCGAACCCATGATCCAGGCAAACTGCTTACCGGCACGGTTGGAGAAATCGAAGATACTCGTTTGGTCAAACGTATAACTCGCACCATAGATATTGAGCCAGCCGAAGAAGACCAGCAAAAGAAAAATACCGATGGTAGGCCAATCGACGTTTTGCCATATGTTACCACTTCTTGACGCTCTCATTGAGTACTGCTTCTCCTATACGTTTTCTTAAATCTTTGCGTTTAACCTCTCCGGTCAGGTATTGCTCTATCATCATTGTAGCCACAGGACATGCCCATGTGGCACCGAAACCGGCGTTCTCTACGACGACTGCGACAGCGATCTGCGGGTCTTCCACCGGTGCAAAACCGATAAAGATAGCATGATCGCGTCCGTGCGGGTTTTGTACCGTACCGGTCTTACCTGCCATATGCAGACTATCGACGGCATAATGGCGTCCGGTACCATATATCATCACGCGGTGCATTCCTTCTTTGACCACGTCAAAATGACGTTGGTCTATATCCAAATTATGCCGATGAATCCGCATGGAATCGTTCTTATTCAGGTGGGGTGAGATATAATATCCGCCGTTGGCAATCGTAGCGGCCTGATTGGCCAGTTGCAGCGGGGTAACGAGTATCTCTCCCTGTCCGATACTGAGCGAGCGGATCGTGATGGCTTTCCAGCCGGTTTTGCCATAGGCACGATCAAAATACTTAAGGCTTGGGATACTGCCGGATGACTGTTCGCCCAGATCGGTGTCCGTGAATTTCTGTCCCAAGCCGAATTGCATCACCGCATCGCGCCATAACTCATACCGATGACGGAAATCTTCATTGTCTTTGCCATACCCGTCCATTTGTAACAGATCACGGAATGCGCACCAGAAATAGGGGTTACAACTCTGCTCAATAGCCCGATCTAATGCAACCGGTGAACCGTGATGGTGGGTACACTTGATAGGTGTACTACCCGGACCTGAACAGGGATAGAGCGTGTTGGGCGTGATGGCTCCTTGCTCCAGACACACGAGCGATTGAATCGTTTTGAAGGTTGATCCCGGAGAATAAGTAGCCTGTGTGGCGCGGTTCAACAAGGGTTTGGTTTTGTCATGCAGTAGAATATTGTAATTCTTACTGCGCTCTTTGCCTACCAGCACTTTGGGGTTCCATCCCGGATTGGAGGCCAAGGCCAGTATCTCGCCGGTCTTGGGTTCGATAGCAACCGCGCTACCGATCTTACCTGCCAATAACTCTTCTGCCAGCAGTTGCAACCGGATATCGAGTGTGGTCTGCAGGTCGGTACCTGCGACAGCCGTTCTGTCCAGTTCGCCGTTCTGATAACTGCCTTGCATACGTCCGCGCGAGTCGCGCATCAAAATCTCCACGCCTTTTACACCGCGGAGTTGTTTCTCGTACGTTCGCTCCAATCCGTCGCGTCCGGAGTAATCGCCGCGGGTGTAGTACTCATCGCGATCAATATCGTTTTGATTCACTTCGCCTACCGAACCCAACACATGGGCTGCGGCTTTGTAGGTATAATCACGTAAGGTGCGTTTCTGAATCTGAATACCCGGGAATATGAATAACTCTTCCTGCAGTGTAGCGATGTCTTCTTTCTTGAGTTGACTCATGAAAACCTGCGGTGTCCATCGGGAATATCCGCGGTTCTTGCGCCGGTCTTTGATCTCCGCAATGCGTTCGTCGAACTCCGCTCGGGTGATCTGCAGACTGCGGCAGAAAGCAGTCGTGTCCCATTCTTGGCCCATCTCGCGCATCACCATGGTAACCTCATAGATAGGCTGATTGAACACCAGCAGTTCGCCGTTACGGTCGTAGATCAGTCCTCGGGAAGGGTAGATGGTCTGTCTGACCAAGGCATTGTTATCCGCCTGATCTTTGGTGGATTGGTCAATGACTTGCAGATAAAACAACCGGATAATAAACACCAATACGACACCAATGGCAATGCCACTGATTGCATATCGACGTCTATAATACAGGTCGTTAATCATCTGTATTTCAATATATTATATCCAATGATTACAAAGATAGTGATCGCACTACTCACTGCTGTTTCCAATAGCACGAATCCGATATGATACCAGCTCCATGCCGCCAAACTGAAGACGGTCAGATGATGTATGAGGACTAATATCACCACATATTTGATGAATGCCTCCATGCCGATGGAGCGCAAGCTGACTTGTTCGTTCAGACGGTCTTTGTCATTCAGGATCATGCCCAACAAATACGGGCGCAGGAACATGATGAGGATGCAACTGGCCGTATGTACACCCAAGGAGTTGCAGAACATATCCATGACCAAACCGATGCCGGCACCTATCAGCATGTCTGCGATAGGAGGCAATGTGATCGGCATCATCAGCAGGCAGAGCAAGTATATATACGGATGGCAAGCACCCCATAACTGCAACTGGTCAAACAGCAGCACTTGCAGTAGCATCACGAGGATATAGCGTCCTATTTGTTTAGTCCATTCCATTTGTCAACTCCTCCAATTCGTTTTGATCAGCATTCTGCACTACCTCCACGTATTTCAATCGCTTGAAATTGGTGTGCAGCCGAATGCGTATTGTATAATAGGACTCACCCTCTTTCAGCACGCTACTTTCTACGATTCCAACGGGGATTCCTTCCGGAAAAACGGGACTCAAGCCACTCGTTACAATCGTGTCTCCTTGATTGACCACCATATGGGATGCTACATCGGCCAGTTGAGCAAAACGGCAGTCTTTGCCGTTCCACTGCAGTGTACCGATATAGTCGTTTTTGGTAAACCGGCAACTGAGGTTGGTCTGCGTGTTGATGATCGGCATGACCACGCTGTAGTTACGTCCCACCGTGCGCACAATACCCACCACGCCATCTTCGTTTCGTATGCCTTGTCCGCGACGGATACCATTTTTGCTACCGCGATTGATGGTGAGGTAGTTATGCAGTTGATCGGTGGTCATCTGTACCACTTTGGCGCTCTCGTAATGGATAGCAGCTTTGTTTTCTGCCGATTCCATCGAGCTAATCTGATTGCGTAAGGCGGTGTTCTCTGCCGCTAACTGTTCGTTCTGACTGCGCAAACCGAAGTACTCGCCGACTGCGCTTATCTGCGCGTTCTGCCAAGCTATAAAATCATTGGCGGTACTCAGGATGCTACTCCGCGGATAGGCACTATTGTAACTGATCAGCATAAACGCAGCAACTTCCAGGGCGATGAAAACCAGGAAGTTGCTATAACGCAGCAGTATTTTCAGCAATGTCTGCATACGTTGTTACCCGTGTTTAGCGAAGAAGGAATCCGAAGTTATTCACATTCTTCAGCGCCACGCCTGTTCCGCGTGCTACGGAGTGCAGCGGATCGTCTGCTACGTGGAACGGAATAGTGATCTTATCCGTCAGACGTCTTGCCAAACCGTGCAGCAAGGCACCACCACCGGTGATATAGATACCGCGTTTCACGATATCGGAGTACAACTCAGGCGGAGTGGACTCCAAAGCCTGCAGGATAGCGCCCTCGATCTTGCTTACGCTCTTCTCCAGACAGTGCGCGATCTCTTGGTAGCTAACCGGAACGGACATCGGCAGCGCTGTCACTTTATTAGGACCTACTACGATGAAATCCTCCGGAGCATCCTCCAGTTCGGGCAGCGCCGAACCTACCTGGATCTTGATACGCTCTGCGGTCGGCTCATCGATACGCAGGTTGTGCATACGACCCATGTACTCGATGATATCCTGGTTAAAGTCATCACCGGCGATCTTGATGGACTTGTTGCTGACAATGCCGCCGAGGGAGATGACTGCGATCTCCGTCGTTCCACCACCTATATCCACAATCATACATCCTTCCGGACTCTCTACGTCCAGACCGATACCGATTGCTGCGGCCATAGGCTCATAAATCATATAAATGTCACGACCACCGGCATGCTCTGAACTATCGCGCACCGCACGGATCTCCACTTCGGTTGAACCCGAAGGAATACAAACCACCATGCGGATGGATGGCGTGAACAGGCGAGCCTGCTTCGGAATCATCTTGATCATACCGCGGATCATCATCTCGCATGCATAGAAGTCTGCGATCACACCATCACGCAGCGGGCGCACCGTGCGAATCATGTTTCCGCCCTTACCAATCATCTGTTGTGCCTTGCGGCCGACGGCAACCATCTTGTTGTCCGCCATCGAGATAGCCACTACCGACGGCTCATCAACCACTATCTTGTCATCGCACATGATGATTGTGTTCGCCGTTCCTAAATCAATGGCAATCTCTTGAGTAAAAGAAAAAAGTCCCATATGCTATCTGTTTTTATCTAATTTGCATCAAAAAGTGTCCGAAAAAGTGTACATTTCGGAAAATCGTGCAAAATTACAACTTTTTTTTCATATATGCAAGCGCGCGCGATTTTTTTTATTTTTTTATAAAAAAGTGTAGGGTGCAAAAAGGGACAAAAAAAGAGTGATAACTTTTGATCGTTATCACCCCGTGCGCTCCCTCTAGGACTTGAACCTAGGACCCCCTGATTAACAGTCAGATGCTCTAACCGACTGAGCTAAGGAAGCAACTTTTTTTCAAAAGCGGGTGCAAAAGTACTGCTTTTTTTTTATATATGCAAGTTTTTTTCAAAAAAAATGTGTATCTTTGCAAAGTTTTTTGAAAATTAACCCGATTTTTGGCAAAAA
Source organism: uncultured Bacteroidales bacterium (assembly GCA_946187555.1). Classification (GTDB taxonomy): domain Bacteria; phylum Bacteroidota; class Bacteroidia; order Bacteroidales; family Paludibacteraceae; genus Colicola. Next base: position 36,394 of record CAMHQP010000005.1, on the reverse strand, counting down.
TAAGGAAAAAATGAAAAAAATTCTTGGTTTAGGCAATGCATTAACGGACATCCTGTTGCAGGTAAGTGAAGACGATCTGCGCGAGTTGGGATTTCCCAAAGGCAGTATGAACCTCATCTCCAGAGAGCAGGCTGAGCAGATCCAGTATCGTTTCCTGTCGGTGCGCAAACGTATGGTAGCCGGCGGATCGGCCTCCAACACCATCAACTGTATCGCTTCGCTAGGCGGTAAGACGGCGTTTATCGGTAAGATCGGTAACGATGAAGTGGGGGATTTCTACCGGGAGGACATGGTTAAGAACGGTGTCAAACCGATTCTGTTACTCTCGCAGACCTCGATGTCCGGTTTCTCCATCGTGCTTGTTACGCCGGACGGCGAGCGTACCTTTGCTACTTATCTGGGCGCGGCGGCTGAGTTATGCGCCGATGATATCCAGAAAGATGCGTTCAACGGCTATGATATCTTCCATATTGAGGGTTATCTGGTGCAGAATCACGAGTTGCTGGAGAAAGCGATTCGCCTGGCGAAAGAAGCCGGATGTATGGTGTCGCTCGATCTGGCATCTTATAACGTCATCAACGAGAATCATGCTTTCCTTAAAGACCTTGTTAAGCAATATGTTGACATCGTTTTTGCCAATGAGGATGAGTCGTTTGCCTATACCCATCTCAATCCCGAAGAGTCGGTTCAGATGATTGCCGAGCAGTGTGACATTGCGGTGGTTAAAGTGGGTAAGAACGGATCGTACGTTCAGCAAGGTAGCAAGCGTCATCATATCGGCGCCATCACCACCAGTTGTACCGATTCCACCGGAGCCGGTGACTATTTCGCAGGTGGTTTCCTGCATGCCTTGGCAGACGGGTTTGATATCCGCCGTTGTGCCGAGATAGGTACGATTGCTGCCGGACGCGTAGTAGAGGTGATAGGAACCAAACTGCCTGATGACGCGTGGGAAGAGATACGCCGTATATGCGCTCTCTACCGCGGATTTATGCAGAAATATGATAAGGAATAAGTTATGAAATATCTTTATTACATCTATCAGTACCTGATTGCATGGCCGTTATTGATGGTTTTGACAGTGTTTACCGCTGTCTTCACGGTCTGCACGGTAGCATGGCGTAATGCGGAGTTTGTACACAAGGTACAGCAGTTCTGGTCGCGCTCTTTCTTTTGGTTGATGTTTTTGCCCGTTTCTGTCGATGGAACCGAGCATATTAAGCCCGGACAGAGTTACGTTTTCGTAGCGAATCACCAGTCGATGTTCGACGTGTGGTTAGTCTATGGTTGGTTGCCGGTTATCTTCAAATGGTTGATGAAAGCGGAGCTGCGTAAGGTGCCTTTTGTAGGAACAGGTTGCAAGGCAGCGGGACATATCTTCATTGATCGCCGTAGTGCCAAAGCGGCCATGGAGAGCCTGCAAGAAGTGGAGAAACAACTGGTGAATGGTGTCTGCACGGTCATCTTCCCGGAAGGAACCCGTTCGCTCAACGGCGAGGTAGGACGATTCAAACGCGGAGCGTTCCAGATAGCATGGGATCTCGGGTTGCCTGTTATCCCGCTCTCTTTGGACGGATGCTTTGAGGTGTTACCCAAGGGCAAACCTTTCGTACATCGCCACCCCGTACACATGCATGTCGGTGAAGCCATCAACCTTAAGCAATTTGCCGATTCCAACGAAGCTATCGAGGCTGTCCGGAATGCAGTCATCAATGGCCGTCAAAATTAAAATCACCAATCACAAATAACCAATTACAAATATGTTTTCAGATCCTAAAGATTGTCTCTATTGCACCAACAATGAGACCTTGCACAATTTGATGATAGAGATAGCGCATCTGCGTGTATCCCGTGCTTTCCTTTTCAAAGAGCAGACCTATCATGGTCGTTGCCTTGTGGCATATGATCATCACGTGAATGACCTCAATGAGTTGTCCGACGAGCAGCGCAACCTGTTCATGGCTGATGTGGCGGATGTGACGCGCGCCATGCAGAAACTGTTCAAGCCGGAGAAGATCAACTACGGCGCTTATTCGGATAAGTTGAGTCACCTTCATTTCCATTTGGCACCCAAGTATGTTGATGGACCGGACTACGGAGGTACGTTCCGGATGAACCCGGGTAAGGTCTATCTGTCCGATGCCGAGTATGCCGAGATGGTCGCTGCGCTACGTGCAGAACTTATCCCGTAACCTGTAACCTGTAACCCCTTGTTATTTAAAGACATCATAGGACAGGAGGCGACGAAGCGGCAGTTACGTCAGGCGGTGCGTGAGGGACGGATTCCTCATGCCCAGCTCTTTACCGGCATTTCCGGTATCGGCAAACTGCAACTGGCTTTGGCATATGCCCAGTATCTCAATTGTCCCCATCGAACGGAGGAGGATAGTTGCGGTACCTGTCCGACTTGTCTCCAATATCAGCATCTGCAGCATCCGGATTTGCATTTCGTCTTTCCGATTGTCGGTTCCGATGAGGTGTGCGATAACTTCCTCGAGCCTTGGCGTAAGATCATTCTTGAGCAGCATTATTTCGACCTGGATGACTGGCATGAGGCCTTGGGAATAGAGAACAAGCAGTCGATGATCTATGAGAAAGAGAGTGGTGAGATTCTCCATAAACTCAGTCTCAAAGCTTATGGTGACGGCTATAAGATCATGATCATCTGGCAGCCGGAGAAGATGAATGCCTCTTCGGCCAATAAGTTGCTTAAGATTCTGGAAGAACCGGCTCCGAAGACGGTCTTTATCCTTGTTTCCGAGCATCCGGAGAAACTGCTCTCTACCATCCAGTCGCGTGTTCAGACGATTCTCATACCCCGGTTGGAGACAGAGACTATCGCTGCGGCGTTGCAGCAGAAAGGTATCTCTTCTGTACAAGCCCACGACATCGCCCGCATCGCCAACGGCAGTTATCTGGCGGCACTCAAGAAAGCGAACGAGACAGCGGAGAACCAACAGGAATTGTCCGATTTTATCGCACTTTTCCGGGATGCTTATACCGTAGGAGTACTCAAAGATCCGCAGAAGAAATACGACTCGCTCAAGCGCCTCAAACAATGGAGTCTGGAAATGGCGGGTATAGGACGCGAGAGACAGAAACATTTCCTGCAATACGCCCAGCAGCAGGTGCGCGAGAACTATATACGGAATATGGCGCAGCCGGAACTGAATTACCAGTTAGAAGCTGAGCGGGAATTCTCCGTTAAATTCGCGCCTTTTATCCATAACGGCAATGTCGAGGCGATCATGAATCAACTTGATCTGGCTGAACGACAAATAGAGCAGAACGGTAATGCAAAGATGATCTTCTTCGATCTCTGCATCCAAATGATAGTGTTAATAAAGAAACCCAAGATATAAATTTTACTACATGTCCAATATCAAATATACAACATCCAATGAGTTACCGGCTTCGGCGACGAAGCGCAACTCGGAGCATATGTTGCCTGTGAGCGACTGGCTCTCCGACCTGCCGGAGAATACGCAACTGACCGACCTTATTGAGGTGCAGTTCAAGAACACCCGCAAAGGTTATTTCCATAACAGCCAACACCTGCCGCTGGAGAAAGGCGTTAAGGTGGTGGTAGAAGCTAACCCGGGTTATGACGTAGGCGAGGTGGTATTGACCGGTAAGCTCGTAGAGCTGCAGATCAAGAAGAATAAGATCGATGCTTCCCGTTATGAGATTCGTCAAGTGCTGCGTATCGCGACCGATGATGATCTCGCTCGCGCTAAAGAGGCTCACGCGCGTGAGCACGCGACGATGATTAAGGCACGCGAACTCGCCAAATCGTTAGGGCTGGAGATGAAGATCGGTGACGTGGAGTACCAGGGCGACGGTTCAAAGGCTATCTTCTTCTATATCGCCGACGGCCGTGTTGATTTCCGTCAACTGATCAAGGTTTATGCCGAGACGTTCCGCATCCGTGTGGAGATGAAGCAGATCGGTGCGCGTCAGGAAGCAGGACGTATTGGCGGAACAGGTCCCTGCGGACGGGAGTTATGCTGCTCGACCTGGATGATCAATTTCAGTTCCGTAGGAACGGGTGCGGCGCGTCTGCAGAATATATCCCCGAATCCGCAGAAACTCGCGGGTATGTGCGCTAAACTCAAATGCTGTCTTAACTACGAAGTACCCGTTTACGAGGATGCTTCCAAGTTGTTGCCGGCACGACATATTGAGTTGGAGACGAAGGATGCTACTTGGTATTTCTTCTCTTCCGATCCGCTGGCAGGCACGGTGACATACTCTTCCGACCCGCAGCACGCCGGTAATCTGACGACGCTCTCTGCTGCGCGGGCACATGAGATTATTGCCATGAACCGTCGTGGTGAAAAACCCGATACGCTTGAGGGTAACAAAGCCGTTGTAGCCGAGATCGGTTACCAGACAGGGCACGGCGATGTAACGCGTTTTGACCACAAAAAGAAAAATAAACACCATAGAAGATGAGAATAAAGGTTATTGGTTATTGGTTACTGGTTATTGGCTGTTTGGCTTTTACTTCCTGCCGAAACGATATCGTGTTTAGCCAATTTGTCTCGATTCCATCGGGAAAATGGAGCAGTGACATGCTTCCTCATTTCGACTATACGATTGCCGATAAGGATGCCGACTATCGCATGCTGATCTATGTGCGTCATACGGAGCAATATCCGTATCAGAACATGTGGCTTTTTATTCGGGATAATACGGGTCATCGCGATACGATCGAGTTCTATCTGGCGGACGATAGAGGTCAATGGTTAGGTGATCGGCATCATGGGTTTATTGAGATGCCGGTACTGTTTGAGCAGAACTACCATTTTCCGGATACAGGCAGGTATTACATGGCGATTCAGCATGGCATGCGCGATAGTGTGTTACGCGGCGTAATGGATATAGGACTGGAGATAGTGAAGAACGAAGAGTGAAGCGTGAATAATGGGGAAAAATAAACTCAAGAAATTTGCGGAGATGGAGACCTTCTCCAATGTCTTCCAACCTCCTTATAAACCGATGGCAGGCCGCTGGCGGGAGGAGTTTTTCCATAATGACCATCCGATTGTGCTGGAACTCGGTTGCGGTCGAGGGGAATATACCGTGGGTTTGGCGCGCAAGTATCCCGAAAAGAATTTTATAGGCATAGATATAAAAGGAGCGCGCATGTGGGCGGGCGCGAAGGAGGCGGAACTGGAAGGAATCAAGAATGCCGCTTTTCTGCGCACGCAGATAGAGTTCATCACCGATTTCTTTGTCGCCGATGAAGTAGATGAGATCTGGATCACGTTTTGTGACCCGCAGATGAAAAAAGCCACCAAGCGGTTGACGAGTACTTATTTCATGCAGCGTTATCATCGCATCGTCAAACCCAACGGACTCATTCATCTCAAGACCGACAGTCCGTTCCTCTATACGTACACGACGGAGATGCTGCGGCTCAACCCGTATCCGGTCATTTGTTCGACGGATGATCTGTATGCCCAAACGATCGATTCCAACGAACTTTTTGCAGATGCCCGCGCGCTGCAGACGCATTACGAGAAGCAGTGGTTGGACAGAGGATTAAGCATCAAGTATATCGAGTGGCAGTTAGCTCCCTTGGAGAAGTGGGAAGAACCGACCATTGAGATCGAAAAGGACACCTACCGCTCCTATGGCCGTAATTACACAAGCCCCGAATAATATACCTTCGGCACTTTATTTTATAAAAATTGCAAATATATTTGCATATATCAAAAAAAAGCTGTACCTTTGCGACCGCAAAGGTTTAACAACTAATTTTGATAGTTATGGAAGAATACCTTTATTCTGTGGATGAACTGCGAGCAAGCGTAGAGGAAGGCACTCGTCAGGTAGAGCGTGGTCAGTATTACACTGATGAGCAGGTTAACTGGATGTTAGAACAACGTAATCGCCAATTAGCCTAATGCGTATTATTTGGTCTGATAGAGCGTACGTTCGCCGCCAAGCTATCGAGGACTATATCTTGTTTTCGTTTGGTTTTCATTAAACTAGGAACGACTCGGGCGAAATGATAGGTAGAAATGACAAAAAAAAATTATTTTGCAAAACGCTTGCATATTCCAAAAATTTGTTGTACCTTTGCAGTCGAATTTGAAATGGGGTCCCCGCAAAATGCTAACGCAGAGATATTTTGTGGGGAAAGCGAAGCATAAAGCGAAAATTCCCAGGAGCAAAGGAGTTGCGACTCGTATTGAGCTTTAATGTGAGCGCAAGACACTACTTTTGTATGAAGCAAATAACGGCATATCAGTATTTTACCACCGGCCTTACGACCGTTGATAGGATATATGCGCTTTAGAGAAACAGAACCACCGGATGGTTTTGTTTCTTTTTTGTAATGAAAACGTTAAACATAGGTTAAAGATAGGGTAAACATAGGGCTAAAGTATAGGATTTGGTAGGAGATAGAAGTTGAGGGATGTGGGGAGATAGTTAGGAGAAACTCATAAAAACGAAATAGGATTATGGATAAGAAAAGAATAGAAGAGTTGGAGAGTAAGGAGCTCTTAACGCTGGAAGAGTTTAAAGAACTCGGTCACTATCGTATGTCTCAGATGATTAGATCCAAGTCGCTATACAAGAAACAGAACCAATTGGTATGCTTTCTATGATAAATGCGAAGGAGGGTTTGTTGTTAATCGTATAACAAACAATTGGAATATACTTCTTCCGAGACTATAAGAGAAAAAGCAATAAAAAACTAATCAATATTAACTAAAAACTCAAACATTATGAGAAAATTAAAACTATTTTTCGCCTGTTTGCTGATGGAAGGGAATAGCATTGGTTGAAGAAGGTTTTAGAAACTCATAACAGAGAAACATCAAAACACCCCGAACTAGGGGAATTTAAAGAAACTAGTGGCAAAAGAAGTAACGACATATAATCCACAAGATGAATCAGTAGTGGTTTACCAAAGCGCAGACAATGCGGTGCAACTGAATGTTCGCGTATCGGACGAGACGGTTTGGTTAACACAACAACAAATGGCTGATTTGTTTGGTACGCAGAGACAGGCAATAACAAAACATGTTAAAAATATATACGAATGTGCTGAATTACAGCCATTTGCAACAAGTTCCATTTTGGAACAAGTTCAGAAGGAAGGTAGGCGCGAGGTGACACGACGGATTGCAATCTATAACCTGGATATGATAATTTCTATTGGTTATAGAGTGAATACCATACGAGGAATTCAATTCCGTCAGTGGGCAACGAAGGTACTGAATCAATATATACGGCAAGGTTATGCTGTTAGCAACCGTTTTGAACGATTAGAACAGCGGATGACAAAAGTAGAAAATCAAATAGAATCTTTTGTTCATTACGCGCTGCCTCCAAAGGAAGGAATCTTCTATGCAGGGCAGATATATGACGCATTCGAGTTAGTGACGAGGTTGATTAAGTCATCGAAGAAGTCGATAGCGTTGATAGATAATTATGTAGATGAGTCGGTACTGACGATGATGAGCGAGAAGAATGATGGTGTGCAAGTGGACATCTATACGAAAGAATTGCCGAAGGCGTTGACATTGGCTGCGACGAAGTTCAATGACCAATACGGAGGATTGACGCTGCATCAGACGAATAGTATACACGATAGGTTCTTGATTTTGGATGAGGAGAAGATATACTTAATTGGAGCTTCGCTCAAAGATGCCGGCAAACGCCTCTTCGCTTTTACAGAGATGAGTACCGAGCGTATAGATGAGTTAACGAAGGCATTGTGAGAGATTTGGCGGACGCCATCTGCCAAATTGAGAAAAAGATTGACTAACAAAAACTAATCAATATTAACTAAAAACTCAAACATTATGAGAAAATTAAAACTATTTTTCGCCTGTTTGCTGATGGCCGTCCTCAGCATAGGGCAAATGTGGGCTGCGGAAACGAGTTACGCAATTGAGTTTAAATCCACCGCTAACAGCAGCGATGGGACTCAAACTAAAACTGCAATTGCTGACTTGATTACTGACGGAGCCGATTATGTGACTAGCGTCACTGCAACAACCTGCTATCAAGGGAAAAGTGGGTACGGAATAAAAATGGGTAAGAGTTCTGGAAGCAGCAGCATTGTACTGAATTTGAGTAGTGCAGGGCAGGTTAAACCGACCAAAGTCGTCATAAATGCTTGCCGCTTTGGCTCGGATACCGGAAATATGAATGTCACTCTTAATAATGGATCTGCAACTGCAAAAACATTAACTTCTTCTTTGGCCGATTGTGAGTGTGATATGGACGGGAATACCACCCTTACTAAAATCACCATTGCACCGACAACCAAACGTATATATGTTAAATCTATCACGGTTTATTATGAAGGTGGTTCATCAGATCCGGAGGTTTCTGTTGACCCGGCTGCTTTGGCATTCGGCACAGTGGAGCAGAACGCTGTTGTTGCGGGTAAGACCTTCACACTGACCGGCTCTAACCTGACAGACGCCAATGCAGTAAGCATCACCGCTCCTACTGGCTATACAGTTAGTCCGACAAGCGTAACTCCTTCCAGCGGCGCAATCAGCCAAACCGTTACCGTTACTCCAGTAACCACAACGGCTGGTGATTTCAACTCGGATATCACTATCTCTTCAGAAGATTTGGATGACGATGTTACCGTTGCTTTGACAATGACCGTTTCTGCTCCAGTTGCTGTAACAGGTGTAACGTTGGACGAAAATGCTATTTCATTGGAAGAAGGTGCAACACAGACCCTGGTGGCTACCGTTGAACCTACTGAGGCTATCAATAAGGCCGTTACTTGGGAATCAGATAACACAAATATTGCAACCGTTGACGAAAATGGTGTTGTAACTGCAGTTGCAGTTGGTTCTGCCAATATTACCTGTAAGTCGGAAGCTGATGCAACCAAGTCTGCAACTTGTGCTGTTACCGTTACTGCTCATGTGGTAACTCCGGGAACGTATAACGTAACATTGAATAATGCACTTTTTGGATCTGAAGCTACAGGTTCTCTTAGTGGAGATGCACTGCACGATTATACAGGTCAACAGAATGACATTACATTCAATTATGTAAAAGGCTCGGGATCCAATATGTATATGAATGCCAGCCAGATAAGACTATACAAAAATATTACGTTAGTCGTTTCTGTTCCTGCCGGATTCAATATTACGGAGGTTACCGGTCTGGTTGCAAACATTGCCGCCAATGTCGGTAGTATTTCAAACAATACATGGACAGGCAAAAGTAATTCTATAACATTCTCATTCACAGCATCATCTGGAAATGCTCAGTTAGGTGCTATTTCTGTTACCTACGAAGCAATTGCTCCGGAAGTGACGATTGATCCGAGTTCGTTGAGTTTTGATGCAAAGCAGAATATTGCAGTAGCAGGTAAAACATTTAAGCTGACGGGTGCAAATCTGACAAGCGGTTTGACACTGGCTGCTTCTACCGGCTTTACAGTAAGCCCGACTTCTTTGACAGCTGAGGCTGCAATGGCACAAGACGGTGTTGAAGTAACGGTTACTCCGGCTACTCCGACTGCAACGACTACTCCTGTAGAGGGAACGGTTACCATCAGCGGTGGCGGTCTCGCTTCCAATGTAGTTGTTAACCTGTCAATGGCAGTTACTCCGACTTACGCCGTAGAAGTTGCCGTAAACGATAATGCAATGGGTAGCGCAACTATCAACGGTGGTACGGCGACTGTTTATGCTGAATATGCAGAGGAGGTTACTTTGGTTGCAAGCGCTAATCCGGGATATGAGTTTGTCAACTGGACAGCGAGTACAGAGGATATTGATTTAGGTGAAGATGCTGCAAAAGCTAATGGCGCAGTTGCTGTTATTGGTGCAGCAGGTACGGTCACCGCTAACTTCAAAGCACAGGCTTGTACAGGTCTTGCTGCTCCGGTATTGGATGCGGTCACTAAGACTTATCAGAGCGCAACGATTGCATGGCTTGCAGTTGATAATGCTGACGGTTATGTGCTGAATATTGTTAAACACGAAGGTGGTGTCGCAGTTTTGACGGATGAAGTTATTGTTGCTCCGGCTGTTTCGTTTGAGAAGACAGGTCTGGAAGCTAATACCCAATACGACTATAGCGTAATGGCGGTTGGTGATGGCACAGCTTATTGCGATGAGAGCAACCCGACATTGGCTGGAAGCTTCACCACAAGCGACTATCCTGCTGCTACGCTGAGTTTCGTTGAGAACGGTGGTACTCCGTATAACTGGGGTTCTAACCTCAAGATGAATGATGTGATTGCTCTGCCGACTGGACTGGCTGGCTTGGGTTGCTCAGGTAAAGTACTGGTAGGTTGGGATGCTGATGAGAATTGCGCAACGGCTCCGACTTACGCAAAGGGTGCTGACTACACCATCGCTTCTACCGCAGATGTGTTGTATGCAGTGTTTGCAACAGAGGATGCAGGAGATCCTGAGACGTGGACTATTGATAACACTAATTTCAGTACTGTTGGTTCTGGAAGTGGTTATGCTCCGTATAATGGCGACCATACAGAAAGTGGTATCACGTATAATACAAATCAGGTGATGCTACAATCCAGCAAGGTACAATTCCAAAAGAATGCAGGTGTAATGTATAATAAAACTGCTTTTGATGCGGACATTGTATCGATTGCCATTGATGGAGTAGATGCTAATATCTCTGTTTATGCAGGCGCAGAAGCTCTTTCTTCTACCCCTGGAAGTGGCGCTATTTCATTGAGTTCGGGTGTATATCCTGTTACTTCTGGAAAACGTTATTTCCGTATCGTAATGGGTAATGCAACAGGAGCAGCGACATCTATCACCGTCAATCTGAAAGGTGAGAGTTCCTATTCCGGTTACACGACTGAGTGCGATGCACAATTGCCGAAACTGGATGCTCCGACGTTTGATTTGGCAGCCGGTTCGTACTATGACGCATTACAGACCGTAACGCTGAGTGCAACGAATGAGGCGGCGATCTATTATACTTTGGACGGCACAGACCCGACAAACGAAAGTACTCTGTATTCGGAGCCTATCGCTTTGGATGCTTGCAAAGAATATGCGATTAAGGCTATCGCTATTAAAGCTGGCTTTGAGAGTTCGGAAATCGCAACACGCGCATACAACATTGTTCTGCCGTACAACTTTGCAGACTTTGCTGAATTGGAGAAAGTAAATGGTAAAGAATATGCTGTTCGCGGTATTATCAGTGAGAAGGGTGAATATAATAGTACCTATAAGGAACTGGCTTACTTCATCTCCGCTAATGGACAGACTGAAGAACAAATTAAGTGCTATAACGGCTTGGGACTGAATAAGGCTACCTTCGAATCTGCTGATGATGTGAATCTGGGTGACAACGTAACTGTAGTGGGTACTTGGTCTACTCAGCACAGCAATTTCAATGCAGCCAACTGGATGCTGGAGTACACCGCACGTGAACATGATTCGTATGAGATAGTAGGTGACTTAACGACTACTGGATTCCAGGTAGGCGAGACCTTCGATGAGGCTATCTTGGCTAACTTAAGCGTCAAAGAGGTATTTACCAATGGTTACGAAGAGACCGTTGCCGGTGCAACCTTCAATTGTGGTGACAAGACCGAGTGGCTTGAGAACGAGACTACGCTGACGGTTTATGCTAAGTTAGGCGACGATGATTTGACCTCAAAGAGCTTCGGTGTAACCGTAAGCAGTGCTACTCTGGTAAGCTTCGTTTTGAAAGAGGGTTACAAGACCGAGTACTACGTTGGTGACGCATTCGTGAAGCCGACCGTTATTGCTACTCTTTCGGATAACACTCATCCGGAGGCTGAGGCTACTGCATGTACGGGTTATAACATGAGTGAAGCCGGTAATTATACGGTAAATGTATCCTTTACCTATGGCGACATTACCATCGACGAAGGTGTAACTTATCAGATCACCGTTAAGGCTGTCTTCAACAACGAAGATGATCCGCACACGGTTGCAATCGCAAAAGAACTGATCGCTCCGTACACTACTACTTCTACCGATTATATGTGGGTACGCGGTATCGTAAGCCAAGTAGGAAGTATCAGTAGTGGTAAATTGAAATACTACATCTCTGACAATGGTGCTACCGAAGGCCAGTTGTATGTTTACGATGGAAAATACCTTGATAATGCAAGCTTCACTAACGATAACATTCTGCAAGTTAATGATGAGGTTGTAATTAAGGGTCAAGCACAGAATTACCAAGGTAGTACATTGGAGTTGAAAAACTCACAAGTTATCTCTCTTGCTCGTAGCGTAGAAGTAACTGTTGCTAACGTAGCAGAGTTGGAGGTTGGTCAAGCAGACCTCGCTATTGAGAACTTGACTATCACTACGCTGAGCGAAGGTGCAGTAACGCTTGTTTCGGGTGACGAGGCAATTGCACAGATTGTTGACAATAAGATCCATGCCGTTGCAGCAGGTGTTGTAACGATTACAGCTAATGTGGCAGCAAATGGTATCTACCAAGCAGCTTCGGCTGAATTCACAGTAACAGTTATTGATGCAAAACCGCGTTATGCTGTAACGTTCAGTACCGGAGAGGCTGGTGAGAACGTAAGCGGTAATGCTCCTGAGGCAATCGATGACCAATTAGAGAATGCACCTGTAACACTGCCTGCTTGCACATGGACATGGGAAGGTCATAAGTTCACAGGTTGGGCTGTAACTTACGGTGAGAATGTTCCGGTTGAGGTTGAGAACAATCAGTTCAATATGCCGGCAGCGAATGTAACGCTCACAGCTCAATGGGCTGAAGTCGCAACTTGCCATATCTCGTTCATGGTAGGAGGCGTTAAGAAAGCATCTATCGACAAAGAGCAAGAAGTTGCATTCACTATTGCACAAGATGGTTCTGCTTGGGCTCCGACAGGCTTCACGTTTGTAGGTTGGGCTACTACTGAGCAAGCAGAAGAGACGGAAGTCGCTCCGACGACTATTACGGAGTATACTCCGCAAGCAGGTGTCGCAGAGGTTAGTCTCTATGGTATCTACAGCCGCGTTGAAGGTGCAGGCGAAACTAATCACTATGTATTGGATTATGCAGCCGAAGACTTGGCAAATAATTCATCATGGGGAGCCTATGGAACAGCGTATGAGCATACTGCTGTCGATGGTAGAGTATGGACAATAAAGGCTTTCAAGAGTTCTGGTATGCAGATCAATACAACCAAGAGCGCTTATATTAAGGTTCCTGTATGTCCTGCTAATATAAAGCAAATAGAATTGACATGTAATGCCTCTGCTAAAAAGGCTGTTAAATTCTGTGCTACTGCAGGCGATAATGCAGAAGCATTGGCTAATGGTTCGGAGGCAACAGCACAAACTTTGGATTTAAGTGGTAAATCTGTAACAACAGGTTATATTATTCCGACTGGAAACTGCCAAATCACTCACATTGATGTGGCTTACGACGCCGCGAAGACCTATTACACCTCTTCGCCGGTAGAGAAAGTGACGATCACGTTCAACGCTAATGGTGGTCAAGGCGGTTGCCAGACTACGAAGATCAACAAGGGTGGTGAGCTCACTATTTGTGATGCTGTTCCGACCAAGAGTCATAGCGAGTTCGCGGGATGGAAACTGAACGAGACTACAACTATTTACCAAGCAAACCAAAATATTGGTGAGGTAGAAGAAGACATTACTCTCACGGCTCAATGGAATGATGCTGATACTTACACCGTAACTTACAATGTAAACGGTAGCGAAGATGCAGCTCCGACACAGGAAGATCAATATGCAGGTGATCAATTTACGCTTGCAGCAGCAGTAACGAAAGACGGTTATACCTTCAAGGGCTGGTTGTACAACAACAAACTCTACAAGGCTGGTAAGACCTTCACGATGCCGGCTGCTAACGTTGAGTTCGTGGCTAACTGGAAGAAGGATGCTGTGGCTACCGAGAAGATGACACTCATTACCGATGCCGCTGCACTGGTTGACGGTCTGGAGTTCGCTCTCGGTTGCAGCTACGGCGAAAGCAACTTTGCTATGGCAGGTGATCTTGGCTCCAATAGTTACTTTGCTTCTGCTTCGGGAGATAACATCACTCTAAGCAACGGTCTTGCTTCGTTTACCTCTGATGTAATTATTCTGATTGCAGAGAAGACTGAAGGCGGTTGGAAGATCCGCAAGGATGCTACGAACTACCTAAAAGAGACTTCTGTTAAGAATCTTGCTTGGGGAATAAGTACAGAGGCAACCGTTTGGACCATTAGTTTCAGCGAAGGTAATGTAGTTATTGAAAGTGCTGATAATACGATGAAATTCAATAAGGATTATCCTCGATTCACTACTTATGCAAGTGGCCAGACTGCTATCCAGATGTTCAGCAAGGCAACGGTAGTTACTGCTGATGCAAACATTACTGATCTGGGTAACGTCAATGGTGAGACGGTGGTCGTAACCAGTGGTACAACGCTGACGGCTAATACACCGAGTGCTCCTGAGGCTCTGGTTATTCAGGAAGGTGCTAAGTACGTGGCTACCGCACAAACGACGACTCCGGTTGTTCACTTCTCTGTGACGATGGGATCTGAGAATCCGGCTGGTGATGAGACTACTGCTTCCGAGATTGAGAATGCACTGAACATCATTCTGACTACCGGCGGTGAGATTCATTATGACATCACCTTGGGTACTAGCATGGCAGGTACACAGGCCGATCCGAACCAGTGGCACGCATTCACTGTTCCGTTCCCGGTTGATGTACTGAATGGCATTTACAATGCAGAAACAGGTGCTAAACTGACGAACGAAGTGGATTACGCTATCATGGACTACCATGGAGACATCCGTGCTAATGGTCAATACGGTTGGAAGAAGTTCCGCGGTACACTTGTTCCGGGTACGTTCTACATCATGACCGTAGAAGGTAGTGTGAAGACCTTCCGCTTCAAGAAAGCCGCTGTCGGTGCTCTGCCGAACCACACAAGTATGGGCTTCACTGCATATAGCGGAACAGGTGAGAGTACAGACCAAGGTTGGAACGGTATCGGTAACCCGTCATGGTTAGGAGGTAAAGTTAATTACAACGTACAGGTTCTTGACCCGTATAGCTACACGTTCGTAACCAAGACGGCAAATAGTACTAACTTTAAGCCCGGTACTCCGTTCTTCTACAAGGCAAGTGTTAACGGTACGATGAATATGTTGGAGGCAAATGCTGATGCCAACTACGCTCCGAGACGTACTCCGGCTAACGAGATTAAGAATGTGGCTGTAACCTTCGGTAACGAAGTATTCCGCGACAAACTCTATATCTCTGCAAGCGAGGATGCTCTCAACTCGTACGAGCAAGACAAAGACCTTGTGAAGATGAGAATGTCCAACACCCCGAAGGTGGCTCAGATCTTCGGTGACGCTTATGGCATGAAGCTGTCTATGGTCAACACTCCGATGATTAACGACAATGCAGAGGTGGCTCTGACGCTCTATGCTCCGGAAGCAGGTGAGTACACGATCAGTGCTCCGGAAATGGAGGATGCAGATCTCTACCTCACTAAGGATGGCGCAATTATCTGGAACCTCTCGACAAGCGAGTACACAACCGACTTCACGAAGGGTAACAACGAAGGCTACGGTCTGATGCTTATCAAGAAAGCTCCGGGTGCTGCTACCGGCACGGAGAACATCGAGGCTGTTGAGGCAGGTGCACAGAAGGTTGTTATCAATAACAATGTTTATATCCTGCGCAACGAGCAGATGTATGATGTAACAGGTAAAGCAGTAAAATAAACGAAAAGTTGTAAAAAGTACGGCAAAAATTTGCATATGTCAGAAATTTGCCGTACCTTTGCAGCGAATTTGAAAATGCATATGAAAAAGTTACAATACATACAACCGCAAATGGACGTTCAGTCCGTAAGTTTAGATGCATTTGTGATGCTGCTTGATTCAGGTTCTGGTCTTGAGCCGATCGGTGGTGCACCAATGCGTCGTGGCCGCGGTGAAGTCATCGACTAATCTTGCCATCACGGCAACAATACATCAAGGGCAGCTTCGGCTGCCTTTGGTGTTTTTTGATGCGGGTAAAGTGAATAGTAGAACAGGACCATCACGGGATCATCTCCCGAGAACCTTACTTTCAGAACAAAAGAACGAGCGCCCCTCTCTGCCCAAAATATCTAAAAATGACGCAAAAAGGAGAAATAATCACTAAAATATTTGCAAATACCAAATATTTGTTGTAATTTTGCGAGCAAAATAAAGTATGGCAACGTTAGGTTATTCTTTTTATCCGGTACATCCCGGCGAAGTGATAAAAGACGAGTTGGAAGCACGCAATATTTCGCAACGAGAGTTTGCGCGGCAAGTTAATGTGTCATATACGGCATTAAATGAGTTGCTGAATGGCAAGCGTTCGTTATCTCCCACTACTGCCTTGATGTTTGAGGCGGCATTGGACATACCTGCGGATGCATTGATGAATATTCAAACGAAGTATACGATGCAAACGGCACGACAAGATAGTCGTGTCTTATCCTGGTTAGCTCGCATTCCAAGAGTAGCAGCGATGCTATAACGCATCACGGCAACAATACATCAAGGGCAGCTTCGGCTGCCTTTGGTGTTTTTATGTAATTAATAATTCCATGTATAGGCAATAAAAATTGCGATTAGTAATAAAGCAATCATATTTGTATATTCTTTTATTATAAATACATGCAAAACTGGAAAAAGTTTACTTTTACAGAAGATTTTTGCCAAAAATCTTGCAAAAATGGAAAATTTTTCGTATCTTTGCACATATTTTAACGATTATGGAAGAACACAACGAAATACAATTATTCGAAGGACAGCAAGTCCGCTATGTATGGGATAGCGAGAAGGAGAAGTACTTCTTCTCCGTTGTCGATGTTATCCAAGTGTTAACTGATAGCCCGCGTCCAAGGAAGTATTGGAACGCCTTAAAAACCAAGTTGGCAGCAGAAGGAAGTGAGTTGTCCTCAAATATGGGACAACTGAAATTGCCATCTTCTGATGGTAAGAAATACCTTACCGATGTGGCTGATACAGAGCAGGTATTCAGGTTGATACAATCCATTCCGAGCAAGAAGGCAGAGCCGTTTAAGTTATGGCTAGCATCTTTAGGACAAGAGCGTTTGAATCAACTGCAAGATCCGGAGTTGAGTATTGAGCAAGCCATCAAGGATTATCGCCGCTTGGGTTATTCGGAGGCGTGGATCAACCAACGTATCAAGACCATTGAGATTCGCAAAGGCTTGACCGATGAGTGGAAGCGCGGAGGGATGGATGAGAAAAAGGACTATGCTTCGCTGACAGATATCATCTCCAAAGCATGGAGCGGAATGACTACCAAGCAGTATAAGGAATATAAAGGTTTGCGCAAAGAGAACCTGCGAGACAACATGACGAATGTGGAGTTGATGTTGAATGGTTTAGCGGAAGCTGCGGCAACAGAGATGAGCAAGCGCGAGAACCCGAAAGGCTTTGCAGAAAACGCCAATATCGCTCATCGGGGAGGAAATGTGGCGCATGTGGCTCGTAAGCAATTAGAGCAGGAGTTAGGCGATACCGTTATTTCTAGTAAACGAGCTTTGAACTTCACGCAACCGCCCGAGGAGTTGCCGTTTGATACATCGGACGATGAGAAATAAATACTCTTCTACATTTTCTTGCTCCAATATTTGCATATATCAAAAAAAAGTAGTAATTTTGCGGCGAAATTGAAAGTTCACTACTTAGTGGTCCACCGAGTGGTGTACTAGATAAATATCAGTAAATAAGATAATTACGAAGATGGTTAAGGAAATCAACAAGTCACGCCTAAAGAATACTCACCGGAAGAGATATTGGCTCTGCCCGAAATGCTGGCTAAGCATATCGGCAAACATATCGTAGTCTGCATCGATGAGTTTCAGCAAATAGGAGAATGGCCGGATAGCATCTATGTACAAAAACGCATGCGCGGCGTTTGGCAACATCAGCAACATGTGTCGTATTGTTTATTTGGCAGTCGCCAACATATGATGACCAATATCTTCCAAAACAAACGCATGCCGTTCTACCAATTTGGCGAGCCGAACTACCTGCAACCTATCCCTACGGACGATTGGATTCCCTTCATTCAAGGTAAGTTTACCGAGAAAGGCCTAACCATTAGCGAGGAATGTGTCACAAAAATATGCGATATCGTCCAAAACCAATCCTCGTACGTACAACAATTAGCATGGAATGTGATGCTCAATACCGATAAGGTAGTAACAGAGGAAGTGATTAAGCAGGGCGTGCGAGATTTATTGGATCAATGCACTCCCCTTTTTATGGAGCAATTGAATTCGCTTACCACCTATCAGATGAATTTCCTGCGTGCCATCAATGACGGACAGCACGATCAATGGACATCGCAGGAAGTGCTGGGCAAATATAATCTGGGCTCAAAATCCAACATATCCAAGATGCAGAACTTATTGTTGGAGAAAGATTTTATTGAACGACGAGAGGACGGATTATATCTCTCCGATCCGGTATTACAACTATGGCTTAAGCAACATTGAACACAAATCTTATTTTTTCCACTAAAAATGTAAATAAATTTAATTTTTACCGTACAAATCTAACCTATCGCCAGGCAAATCAGACCGGCTATAATACCTGCCATACAGAGCACCTTACGCCACGGATCGGGTTCCTTGAGGAAGATCAGTCCGTACGCGAAGCCGATCACCGCCCCACCACGGCGGATAGTGCTCACTACGGCGATGAGCGAGTCCGGATCACGGAGCGCGAGCATATAGACGTTGTCCGATATAATCAGAAATAGGCTTATCAATGCGATAACGCCTATTTTTTTGATCGATTGGAGATTGGAGATTGGTGATTGGTGATTTTTGCGATTGACAATCGCCCACACGATGAGCATCATCAGCGCCTGATAGAAGGTATAATAGACCTGCACAGCATTGTGGTCATATCGGCGCATGAGGTATTTGTCGTACAAACCGGAACATGCCCCGATCAATATCGCCAAAGCCAAAGCGATGTAATATTTATTGAGACTCGGATCTCTTGACGGCTTAGGAGTCTTAGGATGCCGGGTAAAAAAAGAAAAAACAAACACTGTTCCAAGGGCAAGGCTGACACCGACCCACTGCCAGGCATTGAGCCGTTCACCAAAGATGATCAGAGCGCCTACGAGCGTCCACATCGGTCGCGTTGCCTGCATCGGGCTGACCACCGAAAGCGGCAGATGTTTGAGCGACACATAGGCAAAGACCCAACTGCTGAGCACAATGACCGACTTCAACAATGTGTACAAATGTGCCTCCGGATCCAGTTGCGGCACGTAGAAAGGTGTGCCTGTCATCACTTCCGGACAGAGACGCGAAAGCCATAACGGAATCGACAATACAATCGCCGATATACAGACGCTGATAGTCAGTACATCAATGACCCTGTTTTCCCGCAGAGCGATCTTCTTGCTGATGTCATAAAAGCCCAGACACAGCGCAGATATGAAGGCTAAAATCGTCCACATACGCCAAAAACGGCCACAAAATTACTACTTTTCTTGCACATATCAAAAAAAAATACTAATTTTGCAGCCGATTTTAAAAGAAACAAACGATTTATGTTGAAAAATATCCTTGCTATCACCGGCAAACCGGGTTTGTACAAGTTAGTTAGTCGCGGTAATAACATGCTGATCGTGGAGTCCCTCGTGGACGGCAAACGTATGCCGACATACGCTCGCGACAAGATCGTTGCGCTGAGCGATGTGTCGATGTTCACCGATGCGGACGATATTGCGCTGAGCGAAGTACTGACCAATGCCGGAAAGAAAGAAGGACTGAAGGCTGTGGCGATGGATGTGAAGAAAGCTTCGAACGCAGAGTTGCAGGCTTGGTTCGACGAAGTGTTGCCGAACTGGGATCGTGACCGCGTTTATCCATCCGACATCCGCAAACTCATCCAATGGTACAACATCCTCATCAACGCCGGCATCACGGACTTCACCGTGAAAGACGAAGAAGAGGAAGCAAAATAAGTGCTCCTTAGGGAGATTATCAATAGCATAGAATCTGTAGCGCCACGGAGTGCCCAGGAAGAATGGGATAACTCGGGAATGCAGGTAGGTGACACAGGACGCGACATTCAGTCCGTTCTCTTGACCACAGACGTTACGACAGATGTGGTCAATGAGGCTATTGAACTCGGTTGCCAACTCATCATCAGTCATCATCCGCTCTTATTCCACGGACTCAAACAAGTCTGCGGACAGACTCCGCAAGCACGTATCGTGGAGATGGCTATCAAACACGATATCGCCATCTATAGCGCGCATACGAATCTGGATAGCGTACCCGGCGGTATCAATACGAAGTTGGCGGAGAAAATAGGGGTTACGGATTACAGGTTACTGGTTACGGGAGAGAATAAGCAGACAGGTCTCGGAGTGATCGGTCAACTGCCGAAACCGGTCAATTATCTCGATTTTATCGGACATATACGTGATATTTTAGAATGCACGTATGTTCGCTATACACGCCCCCAAAAGGAGCAAGTGCATACGGTAGCATTATGCGGAGGAAGCGGAGCAGAGTTCATCGAAGAAGCGATCGCACAAGGAGCCGATGTATATATTACCGCCGATTGCAAATATCATGAGTTCCAAGACGCCGACGGACGTATCGGACTGATCGATATCGACCATTGGATCAGTGAGCGCCATGCCCGCGAGATATTCCGCGATATACTCAAACCGCTCGATTTGAACGTACTAATCAGCAAAAAAGATAAAACACCAATACAACTATGGCAAGAGCAAAAGAATTGACCGTAGAGGACAAACTCAAATACCTCTACGAATTGCAGCAGGTAGATTCAAAAATCGACAACCTGCGCACTTTGGCAGGTGAGCTGCCGCAAGAAGTGAAAGATATGGCCGACGAAGTGGAAGGTCTCAAGACCCGTCTGGCTAATATCGAGAATGACATCAAAGAGTGCGAGACCCAGATCTCGGATCACCGCGTACGTACGGAGAACGCTAACGCGTCTATCTCCCGTTACAAAGAGCAGCAGAACAGCGTTCGTAACAACCGTGAGTTCGATAACCTCAACAAGGAGATCGAGTATCAGGAGTTGGAGATCGAGGCTTCGCAGCGTAAGATCAAACACTACAGCGCTGAACTCGAGGCACGTCTGGCAGACAAAGCCAAGACGACCAAGGATATCGAGGAGCGTACGGTGGATCTGAATCAGAAACGTTCGGAACTCGACCAGATTCTGGCAGAGACCAAAGCTGAAACCGAGGCATTGGTTCTCAAGGCCGGTGAACTGGAGAAAAAACTGGACGAGCGTCTGTTAGCCGGCTTCAAGCGTATCCGTAAGAGCGCACGCAACGGCCTTGCCGTTGTGAAAGTAGAGCGCGACTCCTGCGGCGGTTGCCACGCTAAGATCCCTGCTCAGTTGCAACTCGACATCCGTACCCGTAAGAAAATCATTGTGTGCGAGTTCTGCGGTAGAATATTAGTAGACCCAGAGATGTAAGAATCAGGCTTAACACGCCTAACCACCATGTTGCGCCGGCACCTATCGTGTCGGCGTAACTGTTTTCTGAACCGAAGATGTAATAGGCGATCACCGCCAAGCCGTTGTTGGTGAAATGCATCACGATCGGTATCCACAGGCAACCTGACCACACGAATACATAGCCGAACATCGCACCCATCAGCATACGCGGAACGAATCCGTAGAACTGCATGTGAATGGCTGAGAAAACGATGGCTGTTACCCAAATAGCGATATGCCGGTTGCCCAAAATCTGCTGCAGCGTACCCCGGAAAGAGAGTTCTTCCGCTAATGCGGGCAGTAACGCCATCAGACCGATGTTGAGTAGTAACTGCCAGACATTATCCGCTTGTAGAAAGCGCTCTGTCAACAAAGCCGCTTCTTCTTCGTACGCTTTCAGTTTTTGTTCGATGAAATCGAGACTTTCCGGCAGTTTGACTTGGCTGTTTAGATCCGCTAACAGATTGATGGCAGGCATAGCACAAATCATGATTCCGATGGCTAACAGGAACAACTTTCCGTCCGCTGTTCGATCCATCTGCAGCAAACGAAACGGTTGATGATTCTCTTCCCATAGCCATGCGCAGCATATCGGAGGCAAGAGAAAAGTACCGACTGTTTGGAAGAACTGTAACCATTTCAAGCCTTCTGTCGATTGGTCATTTTCCAATACCACGTACCAAAGCCCTGCGGCCACTAATGTCAGCACAGCCATAATGCCGAGCCATACAACGATTTGCGTAAAAATCCTTTTCATGCTGCAAAAGTACAACAATTTTTGCACATACGCAAATAAAGTAACGGAAAAAATGCGAAAAGAATGGCATACGCTTGCGTATGTCATTTTTTTGTTGTACCTTTGCAGGCAATTTAGAATTATGGGACTACTATTATTGTTTTTATTCGGCGCAATGGGCATCAGCTTCCTGTGTTCCGTACTGGAATCGGTACTGATGACGACGTCGCTCAGTTATATCAATCTGCGTGAGGAGGAGGGCTATGCGCCCGCCAAGTTGATGAGCAAATACAAGGACGACACGAGTCGCCCCTTAGCTGCTATATTATCGTTGAACACGATTGCCAATACGATCGGTGCAGCCGGTGTGGGTATGCAGGTGACTGCGGTCTTCGGTTCAAAATGGTTCGGACTCATGTCTGCCCTCACGACCATCCTCATTCTCGTTTTCTCGGAGATCATCCCGAAGGTTATCGGTACCACCTATTGGCGCGAGTTGATGGGTTTCTCCGCCCGCACGATTCATTTTCTTATCTACGCACTCTATCCTTTTGTTATCCTTGTCGAGCTGATAACGAAAGCTTTCCCGAATAATGAAGATGACCCTTCTGTATCGCGCGAGGAGGTGCTGGCGATGGTGAACGTGGGCGAAGAAGAAGGTGTAGTAGACGAGGATGAGAACAAGATCTTCTCCAATCTTATGCGCCTCGATTCCATCCATGCCTATGACGTGATGACCCCGCGTGTGGTAGCCAAGACCGCGCCGGAGAACATGACCCTGCGGGCGTATTACGACAACGATGAGTACGACCATTTCTCGCGTATTCCGCTCTATAAGCCTGAGGCACCGGAGTATATCACCGGCTACATCCTGCGTAATGATGCCCTCGAGGATCTGACGGAAGACCATTTCCGCAAGACTTTAGGTAGCATCAAACGTCCGTTGCCGGCTTTTGATCAAGATCTGACTTTGGGTACGATCTTCGATTCGATGCTTAAGCAGAAGAGTCAGATTGCGCAGATCATCGATGAGTATGGTATGTTCGTGGGGATCCTGACACTCGAAGATATCATCGAGACGATTTTCGGTTTGGAGATTATCGATGAGAGCGATACCGTTATCGATATGCAGCAGTATGCTCGTGAGCGTTGGGAGCAACGGCAGAAGAAGTATCGTAAAGTGGAAGGAGTGAAGGTGGAAGGAGTGAAAGATGAAGCTGAAGAGCGACATACGGATACTGAACAAGAAGGCGAAGTTTGAGTACATCATCCTCGATCGTTATACGGCGGGTATTCAACTCTTCGGCACCGAGATCAAGTCCATCCGCGAGGGAAAAGCTTCGTTGGTGGATAGTTACTGTGCGGTGGAACACGGGGAGATGTATGTGAAGCAGATGCATATCGCCGAGTATCGCTTCGGCTCGTATGCTAATCATGAGGCCAAGCGCGACCGCAAACTGCTGTTGCAGCGCCGTGAGATACGCAAACTTGAAAAAGCTACCAAGGACACGGGCAAGACCATCATTCCTTTGGAGCTGTTTATCAACGAGAAGGGTTTGGCGAAGATGGAGATTGCTCTCTGTCAGGGTAAACACACCTACGACAAACGCCAATCCCTCCGCGAAGCGGATGACAAACGCGAGATGGCACAAATGCGCAAAATGAACAAATGGTAAATGATTAAATAGTAAATAGTTTTATGAGTAAAGCATTATTAATGATTTTGGATGGCTGGGGAATCGGTAACAAGTCCAAAGCCGATGTCATCAGCGTGACTCCGACGCCGAATTGGGATGCGTTGTTGGCTAAATACCCGCATTCGCAGTTGCAGGCCAGCGGTGAGAATGTCGGTCTTCCTGACGGACAGATGGGTAACTCGGAGGTAGGTCACCTCAATATCGGTGCCGGCCGTGTGGTTTATCAGGATCTGGTGAAGATCAACCGCTCTATCCGCGACAACTCGATCATGGAGAACCCGGAGATTGTGGCCGCTTACAAAGCCGCTCAAGCTGCAGGTAAAAAGCTGCATATCATGGGTTTATGCTCCAACGGAGGTGTGCACTCAAGCCTCGATCACCTGTTCAAGTTGGTGGAGATCGCCAAGGAGTACGGTGTTGCTGACCGCACGTTCGTTCACTGCTTCATGGATGGCCGTGATACCGATCCGCGCAGTGGTAAGGGCTTCATTGAAGACCTGCAAAAAGTATGCGATAAGACCGGAGCACATATCGCGTCTATCATCGGTCGTTTCTATGCGATGGACCGTGACAAACGTTGGGAGCGTATCAAGGTAGCGTATGACCAACTGGTGAACGGCAAAGGTCGTCAAGAGAAGGATATGGTAGCGGCAGTACAGGGTTGCTATGACCGTCACACGGAGGAGCATAAAGATACGGACGAGTTCATGGAGCCGCTCGTGAACGCCAATTGTGACGGACGTATCACCGAAGGCGATGTGGTGATCTTCTTCAACTACCGCAATGACCGCGCGAAAGAGATCACGATTGTGCTCACGCAGCAGGATATGCCGGAGCAAGGCATGAAGACCATCCCCGGTTTGCATTACTGCTGTATGACGCCGTACGACTCTTCTTTCCAAGGCCTGCATATCCTCTTCCCGAAAGAGAATGTAAAGAACACGTTAGGTGAAGTAGTCAGCCGTTTGGGACTCAAGCAACTGCGTATAGCCGAGACGGAGAAATTCGCACATGTGACCTTCTTCTTTAACGGCGGACGCGAAGCCGAATACCCGGGTGAGGAACGTATTCTTATCCCTTCGCCGAAGGTGCCGACCTACGATATGAAGCCGGAGATGAGTGCGCCCGAAGTGACCGAAGCGCTGGTAGAGGCTATCAAGACGCAGAAGTTCGATTATATCACATTGAACTTTGCCAACGGCGACATGGTAGGTCATACCGGTGTGTATGAGGCTATCCAGAAAGCGGTGAAGACGATTGACGAGTGCTCGCATAAGGTGATTGAAGCCGCTCTGGCCAATGGCTATGAGATCATCGTCATTGCTGATCACGGTAACTGCGACAACGCTATCAATGCGGATGGTACGCCGAACACGGCTCACTCGCTCAATCCGGTTCCGTTCATTTATATCAGTAAGGATCACACGGACGCGCACGTAGAGGATGGTATCCTGGCGGACGTCGCTCCTTCGCTCTGCCACATCATGGGCATTGAGCAACCGAAAGAGATGACGGGTAAGAACCTGATACACTAAAAAAAAGCGGCGCTTAAGCGTCGCTTCTTTTTTCAGGTCTAATACCTAATTGAGCAAAAAGTTACTCAGCAGCAACCTCAACTGCCTCAGCAGCCTCAACTACCTCAACGGTGTCGCAAGCAGCAGTGTCCTGGCAGCATTTTTTGTCGCAGCACTTTTTGCCGCAGCTCATTGCAACGAGAGCAACAGCTACGATAAGAAGCATCTTCTTCATAATTACTAAATTTTAATTTTTTAAAGCTTTAAAAGTGTTATATTCTTCGTCTTTTTACGAAAAACGTTGCAAAAGTACTGCTTTTTTTGCATATGTGCAAATATTTTTGTAATTTTGCGCACTAAATTTTACATTTTATGACGAAAAAGAGCATTTTTGACAAGTCAGACCTCAAATTTATAGGTTCAAACCTGGTATTAGCGCTTCTGATTGGAATTGCTATTCTGGTAGTGCTGATAGCTTACCTGCGTCGTTATACGGAGCATGGTGTGGAGGTCGAAGTAGCGGATGTACGCGGAATGGTAGAGGCTGAGGCACAGCCGATTCTGGCTGCTCAAGACTTGGTTTTGGTAGTTATTGACTCTACTTTTTCGGATAAAGTGCCGTTTGGCACGATTGTTGAGCAGAATCCGCAGCCGGGTAGTCATGCCAAGCATGGCCGCGCGGTGTACGTGACGATCAACGCGACGATGAAACGTCAAGTGACGATGCCGAATCTGCAAGATATGAGTTATCGTCAGGCGGAGACAACTTTACGCGGCATGGGTCTGGAGGTGGATAGCGTGTACGACTATGAACCGTCGACCTATCGCGACCTCGTTTTGGATGTCAAAGCGAATGGAGAGAGTATCTTACCAGGCCAAAAAGTGCCGGTCGGAACCAAAGTGCGTCTGGTGGTAGGTTTCGGTCGCGGAACGGAGGAAGTAGAGGTGCCATCCGTTATCGGACTGACCTTACAAGATGCGCGCAGTCTGCTGCTGAGCCATCGTCTGACGGTTGGAGCCGTGAGTTACGACGAAGAAGCGGAAGAGGGCGTGAAACAATATGTATATAAACAGATACCGGCAGCCGGAGCGCAATTGATAGAAGGCGAAACGGTCTCGCTGAGACTGTCAAAAGATATCGAGAAGACTGCTACCAACACCAGTCCGGCAGCGGAAGAGGAGTGGTTCTGATATGACCGATGACCAATTACAAATAACCAATGTCGTCGAAGACGACCTTCTGTGGGAGCGCTGGCGATGCGAAGTGGATAAAGGTCAAGGCAAGGAACGCATTGACAAGTACCTCGCAGAGCACATGACCAACACGAGCCGCAACCGTATCCAGACGGCTGCGGATGCGGGGAACGTGTGGGCGAACGGAAAAGCGGTGGCCTCCAACTACCGTGTCAAACCCGGCGATATCATTCAGGTTTTGCTGGATCATGAACCGCATGATTACACCATCACTCCCGAGAATATACCCCTTGATATCGTGTACGAGGATGAAGACTTGTTGGTAGTCAACAAACCGGCAGGTTTAGTAGTTCATCCGGGGCATGGCAACTACGAGCACACGCTCCTTCACGCCCTCGCATGGCATTTTGCGCACAATGACCAAATGGTAAATGACCGAATAGTAGATATCAATGATCCGTCCATCGGCTTAGTGCATAGAATTGACAAGGATACCAGCGGTTTGTTGTTGATTGCCAAGACGCCGGAAGCGAAGGCGCATTTGGCGCGTCAGTTCTTCGAGCATACCACCGAACGCACCTATAATGCGCTGGTGTGGGGTACGTTCAAAGAGCAGAGTGGAACGATAGAAGGTGCATTGGCACGAGACAACAGAGACCGTACCATCTATAGAGTGTGGGATTTGGAGGAATGTCCGCAGGCTAAAGAGGCGGTGACGCACTGGCGAGTGCTGGAGCAGTTCCCCTATGTGACGCTTGTGGAATGCCGATTGGAGACGGGTCGCACCCACCAGATACGTGTGCATATGAAGCATATCGGTCATCCGCTTTTTTGTGATGAGAAGTATGGTGGCCGCGAAATCCTAAAGGGTCTTCGCACTCAAAAATACCGGCAGTATATAGAGAACTGCTTTGCCCTTTGTCCGCGACAGGTATTGCATGCACGTACGTTGGGATTTACGCATCCGAGAACGGGTGAACGCATGTTCTTCGACAGTCAGTGGCCGGAGGACATGACCAAACTAATCAATAAATGGAGGAATTATGAGCCGAATACTTTGGGTTGATGACGAGATAGATTTGCTGCAACCGTATATTATTTACCTGAAAGGTAAAAACTACGAGGTGATGACAGCCAGCAACGGGGATGATGCGTTGGACGCATTAGACGAGAACGTGCCGGATATCGTGTTCTTGGACGAGAACATGCCCGGTATGACAGGCCTGGAGACGTTGCAGGAGATCAAGCGGCTGCATCCGGAGGTGCCCGTGGTGATGATTACCAAGAGCGAAGAGGAGCATATCATGGAGCAAGCGATAGGCGAGAAAATAGCGGACTATCTGATCAAGCCGGTAAATCCCAGCCAAATCTTACTTTGTCTCAAGAAGCATATTCACCAGCAAGAGATCGTTGCGGAGCAGACCCAGCAGAACTACCGTCAGGAGTGGAGCGACATCTCGTATATGATTGATACCGCAACAACGATTGAGGAATGGCAGGCCATTGAACGCACGCTCAGTAAATGGGATATTGAGTTGGAGAACAGCCCTATGCGGAGCCTCATTGAGGATCAGCGTACACAGGCTAATGCAGCTTTTGCCAAGTGGATTGCCAAACACTACGAGAATTGGTTTGTTACCGAGCGCCCGATCATGTCGCAAGATGTCATGAAGCATAGTGTCTTCCCGTTGCTAGACAAGGGCGAGAAAGTACTGCTATGCGTGATAGATAATTTCCGTTACGACCAATGGAAGACGATTCAGCCGCTTATCAGTGAGTTCTATTCCATCCGTACGGAGGAGCAATATACCTCTATTTTGCCGACCGCTACGCAGTATGCCCGTAATGCCATCTTCTCCGGATTGATGCCCCTGCAGATCCAAGAGATGTATCCGCAGTATTGGGTGGAAGAAGCGGATGAAGAGAGCAAGAACCTATACGAGAAGGAATTGGTACAGACGCTATTGGATCGTTATCGTAGGAGGGAGAGTTTCAACTATTGGAAAGTGAACGAGAGTGATTTCTGTGAGCGGGTGATTGCCCAACTGAAGGGCGTTCAGGCGCCGCTGAACATCGTCGTTCTCAATTTTATTGATATGCTTTCTCACTCGCGTACGGAGAGTAAGATGATGCGTGAGTTAGCCAACGATGAAGCCGCATACCGCAGTCTGACACTCAGTTGGTTTAGACACTCGCCCACTTATGAACTCTTACGTCGTGCGGCGGAGTTAGGCTTTACATTGGTGCTGACCACCGATCATGGTACAACGCGTGTGAAGAACGCTGTGCAGATTATTGCGGACAAGAACACCAATACGAATATCCGTTATAAAGTAGGTAAGGCGCTGAACTGCAGTTCCAAGAATGTCTTTACTATGGAGCAACCGAAGAAAGTAGGTCTGCCCTGTCCGAATGTTAGCAGCAGCTATGCATTCTGTACCGGTAGCGATTTCTTTGCTTACCCGAATCAGTTCAATTACTACGCGCAGTACTACCGCAACACCTTCCAGCACGGCGGTATATCGCTTGAAGAGATGATCATACCTTTAGTCACTTTGGTGCCTAAAGGAATTTAAGATTTGATATTTTATATTGGAGATTTGAAATCTTTCATCCT
Organism: uncultured Bacteroidales bacterium; assembly: GCA_946187555.1. GTDB lineage: Bacteria > Bacteroidota > Bacteroidia > Bacteroidales > Paludibacteraceae > Colicola. Next base: position 7,115 of record CAMHQP010000005.1, on the reverse strand, counting down.
CATAGCGATTACCGTTCTGACATGGAATACCGGTCGAATGGGTGAGTTTAAGAAGCCTGAGAAGAATGAGGTGATTCAATATCTCATGTCTCAGGATGCGGATGTGATATGCCTGCAGGAAGTGGACGTCTATAAGGATGCGCAGTTCCTGACCTTACCGGAAGTACGGCAAACATTGAGCAAGAAATACCCCTATTCCTATATCGACTTCTCGGTATATAACAAACGCCATCAGTACGGTACGATGGTTTGGGCGAAATACCCGCTGATTAACAAGCAGAGCATCCATTATGAGACGCAGGGTAACCTGTCCAATCGCTGTGATATGGTGGTGGGGCGCGATACGCTGCGGATCATCAACAATCACCTGGAGTCGTATAAGTTGGAATCGGAAGACCTAAAGGACGTAGATCGAATAGAGGCAAAATGGAAGCGCGCCATCCCACTTCGCAATGCGCAGGCACGTGTTGTGCGTCGGGAGATAGAGGCGAGTCCCTATCCGGTGATCGTTGTGGGGGATTTCAATTCGGTAGCGCTCAGTTTTGCCTATTGGCATATCTCTGCCGGCTTGCATGACGCATGGAACGAGACGCATTTCTGGGAATGGGGTGCTACGTACGAATACAAAGGCATCGGTCTGCGTATCGATTATATCCTCTGTTCCGATCCGCTCAAGCCCGTTGCCTGTGAGGTAAAAGAAACTACCGGTTCAGATCATAAACCGGTAGTTGCAACGTTAGTGTGGTGATTACACGCGCTTCTGATAGTGATAATTATCGAATCGACTGTCTTCTTTTGAGTCAAAATGATGCCGACCGGTGATTTTTGCCCGGATATCATGCCATATCTCACCGGGTTCGCGCCAGTTGTTTTTCTTCCAATACAGAATCAGTAACCATCCGAAGAGCATTCCGCCCAAGTGAGCGAAGTGTGCTACGTTGTCGGCAGAGAAGCCGGCAACCGAACCTAAACCCGCAAAGAGCTCGATGGCCGCATATATAATAACGAACGTACGCGCGCGTATCGGAACAGGGATAAAGAGGATATACATCGGAACTTCCGGATAGAGCCATCCGAAAGCAAAGAGGATACCGAATACGGCACCCGAAGCGCCGATCGTATTCATATAATAAGCATAATGCGCTAAGGTGGCGATATCATAGGTTGCACTCATATTGCTGAGCATCAGTGCCCATACGACTTCCTGAATGAACGCTGCGCCCAAACCGCAGACAAGGTAGTAGAGCGCGAAACGCCGCGTACCCCATTGTTGCTCGATGACCGGCGCGAACATCCATACCGCGAACATATTAAAGAAAATATGACTGAAGTTCGCATGCAGGAACATATACGTAAGCGGCTGCCACCAATGGAAGGAAGCCGCTGCATAGTAATGCAAACCGCCTATGGCATTCAAATCTACACCGTAGCGTTCGAGTACGGCAGCAAGGAAAAAGATAATAAAATTGGCTATCAACAGATAGCGTGTAACAGTTGGTAAATTTCTCATAACGGCTGCAAAAGTACTACTTTTTTACGGAATAAACACATAAAAAATGCATAAAAATGGGAAAAAAGACGTTTTTTTTCAAAAAAATGCATTTTTTTTGTCCAAAATATTTGGTATATAAAGAATTTTTAGTAATTTTGCCGACGTATTCCGACAAAGGAACTAATAATTCACATTATTAATATAACTAAAACAAACACAGTTATGAACAAATCAGATCTTATTAAAGCAGCAGCAGCTAAGGCTGAGGTATCTGCAGCATTGGCAGCAAAAGTTATTGACGCAGCTCTCGAAGAGGCAGTAGCAGCAGTTAAGAAAGGTGAGAAAATCAACCTCGTTGGTTATGCAACTATCGCTGTAGCTCAAAAGGCAGCTCGCAAGGGTATCAACCCGGCAACCAAGCAAGTTATCAACATTCCGGCTCGCAAGGTTGTTCGCATCAAACCGGGTGCTAAGTTTGCTCTCTAATCTGGCAATGTAGCTTTATAAACGAGTTGCCCTCCGTGGGCAACTCGTTTTGTCTGTTCATAAAAGGTATTAGGTATGTTAAATATCATCTTATGCGGTGCGCCGGGTAGCGGAAAAGGTACGCAGTCGGCTTTCATCGCAAACAAATATGGCTTGCAACACCTGTCTACGGGTGATGTACTTCGTGCAGAGATAGCCAAAGGCTCTGAGTTGGGTAAGCAGATTGATGCACTTATCTCGAAAGGCAATCTGGTGCCCGACGAAATGATGTACGGCGTGATAGAAAACTATATCGCAGGTCTGCCTGCTGATTGCAAAGGTACCATCTTTGACGGTTACCCCCGTACGGTAGCGCAAGCGGAGTCGTTGACCAAACTGCTCAAGAAATACAATATGGATGCTATCATGATCGATTTGATGGTAGATGAGCAGTTGTTGATCCAACGTCTTATTGAACGAGGAAAAGTGAGCGGTCGTGCGGACGATAACCTCAATACGATTCGTCACCGCATCGCCGTTTATCACAATCAAACAGAACCTATTGCGCATTATTACCTGCATCACGGAAACTACTTCGCTGTTAACGGTAACCACACGATGGCGGATGTGTTCTTGCAGATCATGCGTATTTTAGAGATTTATGGCCGCTAATTTCATCGACTACGTAAAGATTTACTGCCGCTCCGGAAAGGGCGGTGCAGGTTGTATGCACCTTCATCGTGCCAAGTATCTGCCTAAAGGCGGACCTGACGGCGGTGACGGCGGTAAAGGCGGGTCGATTATATTACGCGGTAATCGTAATCTCTGGACTTTGCTCCATCTGAAGTATCAGAAGCATATTATGGCGACCGATGGCGGTAAGGGTGGACAGAGTCGTTCGTTCGGTAAGGACGGTGAGGATAAGATCATCGAAGTGCCTTGCGGAACGGTCGTTTATGACGGTGAAACGGGTGAATTCATCTGTGAGGTGAAGGAGCATAACGAGCGCGTGGTGTTGCTCAAAGGTGGTCGCGGAGGCTTAGGTAACTGGCATTTCCGTACGGCTACCAACCAAGCGCCGCGCTATGCGCAACCCGGTGAACCCGCGCAGGAACGTACGGTGATCATGCAACTCAAAGTGCTGGCTGATGTAGGTCTCGTAGGCTTCCCCAATGCCGGCAAATCAACACTGTTGAGTGTCGTCTCTGCTGCCAAACCGGAGATAGCAGACTATCCGTTTACTACCCTGACGCCGCAACTCGGCATCGTCTCCTATCGTGACGGTCGGTCGTTCTGTATGGCCGATATCCCGGGTATCATTGAGGGTGCGAGTGAGGGTAAAGGACTCGGTTTGCGGTTCCTTCGCCATATCGAGCGCAATGCCGTTCTACTCTTTATGGTTCCGGCTACGAGCGATGATATCGTTAAAGAGTACAAGATTCTGCTCAATGAGTTGGAGCAATATAATCCGGAACTGCTCACCAAAGCACGTATCCTGGCTATCACGAAGATAGACGCTATTGACGAGAAAGAACTTAAGAAACTGCAAGCCTCCAAGAAACTGCAGAAACTCGACTTGCCGATCGTGTTCATCTCCTCCGTAGCAGGTATGGGTATCGATGAACTCAAAGATGCCCTCTGGACAGAGCTCAATAAAGAGCAGAACCAAGTCATCGAGATATCCCATGCGCCGATTGATGTGACTGTCATTGAAAAAGAAAATGACCAAATGGAAAATGACCAAATGGTAAATGAAGAGACGATCTATCTTAACGAGGTAGAGGAAGAGTGGGATCTTGACAAGTACAAAGGTATCGGATGGGATGACGGTGTCCCCGATTAACGGGGAAACCCTAGACGGAAGGGGCAAAACAATGACGCAGTGGTACGATAGAATGATTGAATGGCGGGAACGCCATATCAGCGAGAAGCATCTGGTGTTGCTTCTCTCCTTCTTCGTAGGTATGTTCTCAGCGGCGGCAGCTGCTATTCTGAAATCCTTCATTCATCTGATTCAGTGGTTTGTCGAGGAGCAGTTGATTGCCGACGTTCATACATGGTGGTACCTCATCACGCCGATCATCGGTATTACCTTGGCGGCTTTGTTCGTGAAGTACATCGTTCGCGATGACATTAGTCACGGTATCACGAAGATCCTCTATGCCATCTCGCAGCGCAAGTCGATCATCAAAGCGCATAATATGTGGTCGTCCATCGTGGGCTCGGGTTTGACCATCGGTTTCGGTGGATCGGTCGGTGCAGAGGCACCAATCGTACTCACCGGTGCAGCCATCGGTTCAAACCTTGCCAAAGCTTTCCGGCTTGACCAGAAGACGATGATGCTTATGATCGGTTGCGGTGCAGCCGGTGCGATAGGCGGTATCTTCAAAGCTCCTATTGCCGGTTTGGTCTTCACGCTCGAGGTGCTGATGATGGATCTGACCATGACTTCGGTGGCACCGCTGCTTATCTCTTCCGTCACGGCAACGGCTATCTCCTATATCCTCACCGGCACGGAACCGATGTTCCCCCTCAAGTATATCGAGGATTTTGCTGTTAGTCGTATCCCGTGGTACCTGATTTTAGGTGCGGTATGCGGTCTGACCAGCCTTTATTTTACGCGGGGCATGAACAAACTCGAGCAATGGATGAAGCATAACATCCGCTCGTTCGGTTTGAAGATTTTAGTCGGCGGTTTGATGCTGAGTATTTTGATATTCCTCTTCCCGCCTTTGTACGGCGAGGGATACGGTGTGATCCATCAGCTTATCAACGGCGACAGCCTCAGCGCCCTTAACAACAGTCCGCTGGAGACGTATATCATCCCTACGGAGTTTTATGCGAACTTATCGACGACCAATACGCAACTGTTATTGCTCGGTTACTTCATTCTGATCATTTTACTGAAGATCGTTGCGAGTGTTGCGACGAATGGTGCGGGTGGTGTCGGAGGTATCTTCGCGCCTTCACTCTTCATGGGTGCCATCGTCGGATTTGTAACAGCGCGTATCATGAACATGACGGGTCTTGTAGTGCCGGAGTCCAATTTCGCATTGGTAGGAATGGCGGGACTGATGTCCGGTGTGATGCATGCCCCGTTGACGGGAATCTTCCTGATTGCTGAACTGACGGGCGGCTATCACCTCTTTATGCCGTTGATGATCGTGAGTGTCATTTCGTATCTGACAATCATGTTCTTTGAGCCGCACTCTTTGTACGCCATGCGTCTCGCGCAGAAAGGCGAATTGCTTACGCATAACAAAGACCGAAATGTACTGACATTGCTTAAGATGGACAGTGTGCTGGAGACGGATTTCGTGACGGTCTTCCCCGAGATGACACTCGGCGAATTGGTCAAGGTCATCAGCCAGAGCCACCGCAACATGTTCCCTGTGATTGACCATGACGGTCATTTAAAAGGTTTGTTATTGTTGGATGAGGTGCGTAATATTATGTTCCAACCGCGACTGTATAAACGCTTTACGGTTCAGCAGTTGATGACCTCTCCTTGGGCTATTCTGCGGTTTGACATGCCGATGGAGAAGGTGATGGAGATTTTTGAAGATACCGGTGCATGGAATCTGCCGGTAGTCGATCAGGACAGAAGGTATTTGGGCTTTGTATCCAAATCAAAGATTTTCAATTCCTACCGTCATGTCCTTGTCCATTTCAGCGAGGAATGATTTGCATTGTTTGAGTAATGCGGTGGCTTCGGCTGCCGCTTTTTTGTATTCGTCGATACTGATAGCCTCAACGGATTCGAGTCGGGCGATGATGGCTTCGGCGCGTTGAAGCGCTTCGTCGTACGTCAGTTTATTGTCCTTTTCCATGAATAATAATGCCGGTGGTAAAGAATAATATCTTGAGATCGAGCAGCAGTGACATGTTCTCCACATAAACGATGTCACAGTTGAGTCGTTCGATCATTTTCTCTAATGTATCCGTATAGCCGACGCGTATCGGTCCCCAGCTGGTCAATCCCGGGCGCACTTTGTACAGCAGGCAATAATACGGTGCCTCTTTCATGATCTGCTCAATAAAGAAGGGTCTTTCCGGTCTGGGGCCGACGATAGCCATATCGCCGCGAAGGATATTCCATAACTGCGGCAGTTCATCGAGGCGATATTTACGCAACCAATGCCCGATGCGTGTGATACGCGGGTCGTTATCTTGTGTTAGTTGGGGTAGTCCTTCTTCTTCCGCATTGGCTACCATCGTGCGGAATTTATAGATGCGGAAGGGGATTCCGTATAGGCCTATGCGCTCTTGGCTATAGAAAACAGGTCCGCGGGATGATAGTTTGACTTGCAGCGCGATCAGCGCCAACAGCGGCGAGAGGATGATGAGTCCGCAGGCTGATGCTACACTATCGAACGTGCGTTTGATACACAACTCGGCATCGCTCATCGACTGCTCGGTAATGCGAATCAGAGAAGGTCTGTCTAATTGACCGATACGTGCCGCACCGGTGAGCATATCATACACGCGCGGAATCATACTGATCTCGCAAGAGAGCGGGTATAGGCGTGCGATGAGCAGATACAAGTCGCGATCCGTGTAGCCGTTGGGCAGATCAATAATCACTTCGTCCTGTTCACCGGCTTTTAAGGCTTCTGCCTCAGCCATCGAGTGTACCACTTTCGTGCGTGAAATACCGCGGCGGCGAGAGAGCAAGGTGATGGTTAGACGAGGGATATAACTGAGTACAAACTGCAGGCTAAAGAGTACACCTAAAGAACCCCAATACCGGTGGTAATCTACTACGACATCATCTATAATGATGATGAAGAAGAAAAGCAGTGAAATGATTATCGCGCAGATGAACGTACGCAAGAACTCCCGCCAAAGAGGCTTCTGGAATGGCCGGAGGTAGTATCCGGACATATAATAAATCACCAGACACACAATCGGATAGACAATCAGCGGTGGCCAGAAATTGAAGGCCGGTACTAATACATCTTTCAGCGACTCCACGCGTCCGTCATATACCATCCAACGGAAAGCCAGAAAACACAGCCACACCAGTTCACTGCTGATGAGGTCGGCAAGGAGATACCATAATTGTTGTTTTCTGCGGAGGGTCATGGGCGTATTATTTGAAATGTGCCATCGGCGTTAATCTTGATGATGCTACTTGGTTCATGGGGACAGTCATCGT
>CAMHQP010000004.1 GCA_946187555.1 uncultured Bacteroidales bacterium | reverse complement strand
CAAAAACAAAATTAATTAACAGATTTATTAACTAAAATTCAACTCTATGAAGAAAATTCTTACATTAGTTGTAGCATTGGTGATGGCTATTCCGATGATGGCTATCGGCGACAATGACGGTTCGACCAAAGCCAATGCTATTGACTTTAGTTGGGATTCCGTGATGACGCATCCGGCTGGTACGAAATGGTATCGAGTTGACCTGGCTCCGCTGTATGAAGAGGAGACTCCGGCGCTCAACCTGTTTCTTGCCAACAAGGATCCGTTCAGCGATGCGAACACGAGATTGAAGGCAACCGTAGCCGGACAGACGGACGAGAAAACGTTCACTATCCATCCGAAACAGCAGCGCGTATGGTCTGCTAACGCTACGATGTTGATACGTCTCCAGCAAAAGGAGATTTATCTGACGCTGACTTCGGACAGAGAAGTGAAGATGAGTGCTCGTGTCTTCGAGGCGCAAGATCTCGATGAGACCTGTACGGATGCTTTGCCCTTCAACTGGTCTACCGGAATCACCAAAGCAGCCGGTGTGCCGGTTTGGTACAAGGTGAACATCACCACTGCGCGTAACAAAACGGACAAGGACGTGTGCGTTGTTGTAACCAACAACGGTACGAGTAAATTAACCCTCCATGCCGGTCAGTCGCTTGACTGTCCGTCCAGTGGTGTAACCAGACGTACGATTGAACTGGAAGCAGGTCAGACCTTGCGCGACACCATCCCGAACTCGGCACTGAGCGGAATGGCTTACGACGAACTGTACGTGAGTCTGGAGAACAACCAGCCGATTACGGTGACAGCCGAGTATGCTGAGCGTCCCGCACAGCCGGTTATGCCGGCCGATACGGCGGGTACTTACTACACGGAGAAAGTGCTGCCTACAGAGAGGATCGCTACCGATACGATGATGTACAAGAGAGACACAACGCTGTTGTTGGCAGGTACGACGTACTACTTCAAGTACGATGTGAAGAAGATGAACGCGTTCAAGAAATATGAGCCGGAGTTCACGTTCCGCAACAAGGGTGTAGTGGACGGTTCGATTGACCGTAAGATGGCGTTCGAGGTAGCGGCTTATGTAGCACAAGGTAATACGCTTGTTCTGGCACCGGAAGAAGAGGCGGTTGAGGTTCTGGCGAAGAACACCTTGATCGGTTTGGAAGCCGATTACATCTATGTAAAGATGACTCCGAACCAAGACATGTGGTTGATCAGCCGTTTCAAACATATCCGTGAGGGTAAGGCTTGTAAGACCAATATCGACTTCAACTGGGAGGAAGGTCACCGTCAGGATGCACTTACGACCCAGTGGTATGCCATCGGTTTGACAGAGGCAAAAAAAGACACGAAAGACCTGCAGGTCTATGTAGAGAACCAGGGTGCCGGCAAGGCTACCCTTAAGGCTTCGCTCGCATTCTCCTGCCCGTATATCGATGTACAAGAGATCACCCGTTCGATCGAAGTAGGTGACACCGCTCATACGCGTTTGGCTTATTCCACCTACGCGATGATGAGCGACACCGTTTACATCGGTTTGGAGACTAACCAGGAAGTTAAGTTCTGGGTAGAGCTCACAGACGCCAAGAAGCAGGCGGTAGTGGATACCATCTGTGAGAAAGCTAAGATATTCAACTGGGCAGAAGGAGACACGCTGAGTGCTGATACCACGATGTGGTTCCTGATTGATATGAAAGTGGCTCGCGAGAAAGCAGCTAAGTTCCCGACAATCTTCGTGCAGAACGAAAGCTCCACGGCTGCTGCTAAGATCACAGCAGAGCTCTCGCTCGAGTGCCCGGATAGCATTGAGAACCAGAAACGCTCGCTGACTATTGAAGCGAACGGTTCGTACAGCAAAACGCTGTCGAGTAACATGTTCTCGAACATCAAGAAGGATACCGTTTATCTCAAGGTACGTTCGACCCAGAAGATCTCTATGCAGATTCGTCTGAATGAAGAGGCTGAGGGTACGAGTTGCTCGTCCGCTATTCCGTTTAACTGGACATCCGGTAATAACCAGAAGGCGAATGAGAACCTGTGGTACAAAGTGGATTTGAGGCAAATCGGAAACAATCAGGACTTGAATGTGAAGATTGAGAACAAGTCCGACGCAGCATGCACCGGTGCAGGTCAGTTGACGCTGGGTTGTCCGGATGAAGATGCGCCGTCTGTGCAGAACTTCACTTTGGCGGCTCACGAGCCAAAGACGATCTTCCACCCGCATAGCATTATGTGGTTGGCTCCGGAGGACAGCATTATCTATATCAACCTGCAAGGTTCGACGGCGCTGCACATCAGTGCAGAGCGTGTGGACGCAGGTACTTTCACGCCTATCACAGGCGCAAGCAAACTCGATACGCTGTTGCTCGATACACCGAACTTCACGGAGCAAAACTCGGCCGAGGCTTGGTATATAGTAACTAAAGAGGAAGTAGCGCGCGTACGCACGGTGAACCAGACTGACCCGCAGACTCCGATTATCCATATTGAGAATAACGATGCTGCCGCTTGCGATGTAACTATCGAGGCTGCCTTCGGTTTCCCGATTGCGGAGAAGATGCTCAGCCAGACCCTTCACGTAGCTGCCGGTACATCGTACACGCATACGCTGGATTATAAGCTGTTCATGCAGGCAATCAACAAGTATGACTCCATCCTTGTTCGGATTAAAATACCTGCAGGTACAGCCGCTTCCGGTAAGTTCCGCTTCCGTTCCGGTATGGATCAGGCTTATGGCGGTAACACCCGTCAGGCTGCTATTCCTATCACGCTGGGCAAACGTTACGCACAGTCGCCGAATACGGATATGTGGTACAAACTCAAAACGCAGGATATCAAGAAAGACAAGACCTTGTATAACAAGCGCCTTTGGGTAATGTCCAAGAATGCCGGTAAAGGCGATGCAGAAGTACAGGTTTCCGTTTACGAAGGTCTGCTCTCCAACGAGGATCTGTTGGAGTCCTACGGCGTAGGCGACTACCGCAAACGTACCATCAAGAAAGGCCAGGGTAAGTCCCATGACATTCCTGCACAAGCTGTATATGCAGTAGGTGACGGTGAGTTCTATATCTTGGTTCGCACCACCGACTCGCTCGTATTCGAGACCAGATTCGATGGCGAATATGCTGAGCTGTCTTCTGATTCACTTCAATCTGTAGCAAAGGCTCAATCGAAAGCCAAACTGCTGGTTCCGAATGTAGATTACGAGCTGAAGGCTAACCAGGAAACCTGGTTCATGGCTTGTATCCCGTACTTGCAGAATAACTACATCTATTCCGATTCGGCAAGGTTAATATTTACAGTAAACGGGGCAACAACGGTTGAAGGTACTTTCACGTTCCAGGATACGATGAAATGCAAGATGCCGGTTAAGACACGTTCGTTCAATAAGGGCACTCGCACAGATACTATACCAGTCCGCGAACTGATTGAGAAGGGTATCAAGAAAGCCGGTTATACATTTGATTTCACAGGTACGGCACCGTCCTTCATGGATAGCTTGCTGCACCGCTATATCACGAAGGATTCGATTACCGGTTATTTGCGCCTCAAATCCAGCAAAGACCTCAAGGTGAAACTCCTTCTGGAGCAGAAGACCGGTATGGATTGCGGTACCAACCCGATGGCATTCGACTGGGAGCACGGTAACGTGAACGCAGCCGGTACACAAACTTGGTATCACGTACGTCTTGATTCGCTCCTCATTCCGGATACCTGTGACCTCCGTCTCCACGTGGATAACTGGAGCAAATTGGCAGCAGATTCGATTGATGCAGATCTCTATTTCGACTGCAACGATCCTGCTACGAAGTCCAAAGGGTACAAACTGCCGGCTAACGGTAAAGACTCAATCGATATCGACCGTGATCTGATGGACCAAATGAAATGGGCTGACCTTATTATTGACCTCAAGTCCACTCAGGCTACGCATATCTGGGCAGAGCTGATTCCGGATTCGGTACCCGAACCGGTGCGCGATACCATCGAACGGTTTGTATGCCAGAATACGATCTATCATGATTCGATTAAGAATATAGATCATGATATCACTGCCTATACCGCATGGTACGATACGACTCGTTTCCAGGATGGTGTGATGATGAGAGACTCTATTGTTTGGTTCAAGATTCATCCGGTTATGATGCCGGATACGATGGATGCAGAGGTGCTGAAAGCCCAAGGCCTCACTCCGCTGCTGGTAAAAGGTATGGAGTTGTTCACAGACTCGTCCAATCATAAACTGACGGAATATTACCGCAACTTAGGTAATACGTACGACACCATCATGCATATCGATACCGTTTATTGGGCACGACCGATATGGGATGACCCGACGAATCCTGTTTGGGATGAGTACGATTATACAGATGAGAATCCGCTGGGTAGCCGTTGGTATGAGAAGACGGATGATGCAGATACGCTGTTGCTCGTTATCAAGGCTGCGAAAGGAGCCGGTGAGTGCGGAAGCGAGTCCCGTACGCTATATAAGTTCTCGACTGCGGCATATAAGACCGTTGCAAAAGACGAGTATGTATGTGCAGGATCGATTCCGTCTGTGAACCCGAAGACCACCACGTACCTCGTAACGGATACGCTCCAGAGACAACGCTATGTAGATACCATCGTTACGTATAATGCCCTTGTCTTCCCGACACTGTACACGCAAGCTGACATGCAAGCTCAGAACGCTGAACCGATCGTAGTTAATGGTAAGGCTATCGATGTCGACAATTCTACTTCGGCTCTTCTGACATGGTTTGCTACCGATGTAGCTGCAGATACGACGCTGATGTCCGTAACAGGTATCACATGGGAGGTTAAACCCGCTAGCACCGGTGCATGGCAAGCACTGCCGTATACAGTAGCTATCGACGAGGTAGGCCCGCTGTATCTGCGTTATACCATCACTACCGGTTGCGGTACGACGAAGACCAGTGATGACTTCACCTATTCGCTCAGTCCGTGTCCTGTATCCTATGGTGACACAACTGTAGGTACCGGTGTTGGCGCTGATTCGTATGTATGTGATTCCTACACATGGCATGGAAAGACGTACAAGGTAAGTGGTAACTATAAGGATACACTCAAGAACGCATGTGGTAACGACTCAATCGTAACGCTGCATCTGACTATCCATAACTCGACGTCCTCTATCGATCCGGTGGAAGGAAAGAATTGTTCGTCCTATTATTGGGCTGATGCGGATACTACCATCACAACGATTGGTACGCATGACTACACGCACAAGTTCAAAACTATCTATGGTTGTGACTCGGTTGTAACGAAGACAATCACGGTTTACAAACCGGATACGGTTCCTGTGACCGTTCCTTCTTTTGTCTGCAACGTATTCGAGTGGAAGGATTCCGTACAAGGCTTCGATACTACCATCATCGATGGCGGTACGAACACCTACCGACACAAATTTATCAACCAATACGGTTGCGACTCTATAGTTGATTTGACCGTCACGATCAAGGTACCGTACGAGACAACGCTGGATCTGAAGGCTTATTATGGTGACCGTATCATCATGATTAACCGTAATCAGATCAACGCTATCTCTGCGGAATGGCAACTCGACTCGCTCGGACTCGAGCACCCGGAGTATGTAGAGTGGTACTATATCAGCCCGGCCGGTGATACCACCTTCTTGGATTACGGTTATTACTACACCTTAGAGAGTGGTGATCCGCTGCCTGTAGGTCAGTACTTTGCAAAGATCGATCTCCCGGCTGTCGCAAGTAATCCGTGTGGCGCTAAGGGTCAGACGGAGGTGTACCCCGTAACCGGTAGTGCTGCCGCTCCGGCACTCGTGCCGTCGCTCGCTCGCCCGGGTGAGGAGGTACATGTGATCAATCTCGATCCAACTCAGGAAACGATGATCCGCGTCTATACGACCGAAGGCTTGCTGCACGCTTCCTATAAGGCATACGGCGAGACCTCGTACACGATCAAGGCCGCGAATGACCACGGATTCTATCTCGTTGAACTGAGCAATGAGAGCATGAAAACAACTTTACGTTACATTGTTAAATGATAGGAGGTAGCAATATGAAGACTATAAAATCAATTCTAATTGCAGCCACGCTGATCAGTGCTTCGTTGGTATCGACCTTGTCGGCACAAGACGCAACAGTAGCTCCGTATCAGTTTAGAGTGGCAGTAGGCGACTCCGTAATGATTAAACGCGAGTGCCAACAGTACTCCACCGGTGAGAGACCTTCTACCTGGGTATGGGATAAAGTGCATACCGTACGTCAGTTGGGTACCCAGCGTTACCCGGACGGTGTACTGCTTATGAGTATCTATTCATGGATCTGCGATACCTGTTTGGTTAACGTTAGTGGCAATGCAGCAGAAGCTGCTTCTGAGACGGCTACTGAGCAGGCTGAAGAGAAGGCTGCTTTCGAGCGCGGCACAAAACCCGCTACTACAAAGCAGGGAGAACCCGCTACTGTTAAGTCGGAAGAGGGTGCTGTCGTTAAGCCGGAAGAAGGTGCTGCTGTTAAACCGGAAGAAGGCGCTGCTGTTAAACCGGAAGAACCTGCTACTGCTAAGTCAGAAGAGGGTGCTACCGTAAAGCCAGAAGAGTCCGCAACTGTTAAATCGGAAGAGGGCGCTGCTGCAGCAGAAGCTGCTGCTATCGCTGCTGCCGAAGAGGCTCGCCAAGCAGAGGAAGCTCGCCATGCCGAAGAGGCTCGTCCGGCGGATGCAGAAGCTCGTCCGGCGGAAGAAGAGGCTACTGCGCTGCGCGCTGCAGAGGACTCAATCAAGTCTGTACAGCACTTCAAACACAGCTACGACCGATTCACAATCGGTCTCCGTGGCGGTGCTTCGGCGCTGATGCACCATGCTGATAGTGGAAGCTGGAAATGTGGCGGCGACGTCGTGCTCGATCTCCAATATGCTCACTACTGGGCTGATGACAGTCGTAAGGTAGATCTTGGTATCATCGCAGGCCTTGGCATCGGATACCACCAGAGTGGACTGAGTCTGGATTCCGATCATAAGACATTCCCGAAGTCGGCGGGTACATCCAATGTGCTCTATACCGTCGATGTCAAGGATATCAAAGAGACCGATCATCAACTTCAACTCGAAGTGCCGATCATGTTCTCCTTGATCCATAACAACGGTCTGTTCTTCAACATCGGTCCGAAGTTCATGATCCCGGTTTGGACGCCGTACAAGCAAACGGCGAATGTGGACGAGACCAGTATCGCGGCTTACTTCGAGGAAACCGGTATCACCGTTATCAACCAAACGTTGACCGGTAAGTACACCGGACAACAACCGACGGAGAAGAACGGTATTCAGTTCAATATCAACGTTATGTTAACCGCAGAGATTGGTTTCGAGTGGATTCTCAAATCCGGTAACTCGCTCGGTCTCGGTGCGTATGCAAACTACAGCGTTTACAATTCGTATAAGAACACCCCCAACAAGGAGGGCTTGTTCAACCTGGCAGCTCCGGGTGAAAAAGGTTCTTCGATTGCTACGCTGGATGTGTTGTCCGCTACGCATGCATATGCTAAAAAGCTCGGTTATTTTGATGCAGGTATCAAACTGGCATACCACTTCAACTTCCCGAAGAAGAGATACTTCAAAGACTCTAAACTCTTCTAACGCATGACGATACTATGTATCGAAACTAGTACATCGGTTTGTTCGGCCGCCATCTGCAAGGATGGCGCGCCGATCAAGCAGTGTATATGCCTGGAGGGTAGCAACCATGCACGGTTGCTACCTCGCTATATAGAGGAACTGCTCTCGTTCGCGCGGGAGCAAACCCTCTCTATAGAGGCAGTCGCCCTCTCCGAAGGACCGGGCAGTTATACAGGACTCCGCATCGGAACCAGTACAGCCAAAGGCCTTTGCTATGGGCTTAACGTGCCGCTCCTTCCTGTTCCGACACTCGAGGTGCTATGCGAAGCAGCGAGAGAACGATTAGCGATTAGGGATGAGCGATTAGCGATTCTCATTCCGATGATAGATGCCCGCAGAATGGAGGTCTATACGATGATTGATGGCGAAACCAAAGCGGTGGTGGTCGAGAACGAAGAGAGTCTCTATGCAGGAGACGAAGATGTCTATTATTTCGGCGACGGGGCAGAGAAATGCTCCCGCATCTTTACCAAATCCAACTGGCACTATGTGCCCGGTATCGTACCCGAAGCGAAGTACGTCGGGGCACTAGCCGAACAAATCACCAATCACCAATCACCAATCACCAATGCCAAATCCGTTGATTTGGCTTACTATGAACCATTTTATTTAAAAGAATTTATTGCCGCACAGAGTCACGTGAAGGGATTGAAATGAGAATATCAAATATCAAATATCAAATTTCCAATATCATCATCTTGATGATGATTCTCTCTTCCTGCTCCACGCAAAAAAACACGTGGGCGACTCGTTCGTTCCATCAGACGAAAGTCAAATATAACATCCTATACAACGGCAATATCGCGTATGAAGAAGGTCTGAAGGCCATACGCGATGCGAATACGGACGACTACAGTCGCGTCCTCTATCTCTATCCGGTCTCCAATCATGCGGCGGCGGAGGCCAGTGCAACCCACATGGATAGAACCATTGACAAATGCCGCAAGTGCATCAAACTGCACTCCATCAAAGCGAAACCCAAACGTGACCCGAAAAAGGCCAACGATCCCAAATATAAACTGTGGCTCCAATCGGAGGAATTCAATAAGAACATGAACCTCGCATGGCTGCGACTCGGTCAGGCGGAGTTCCATAAAGGTGATTTCCTCGGTGCCGTCAGTACGTTCAATTATATCATCAATCATTATCAGAACGACCCGGACATGATCGCGCAATGCCAATTATGGATAGCGCGTGCATATGCCGAGATGGGGTGGCAATACGAAGCGGAAGACATGCTGCAGCGCGTGCAGATCGATGCGCTCAGCCGCAAGCATGCCAAGCTCTATTCTGCCGTTAAAGCGGATGTATTGCTGCACGGCGAGCATTATCACGATGCCCTACCGTTCGTCAAGATAGCCATGCCGTACGAGAAACGCAAGATATACCGTCCGCGTTTTGCCTACGTGCTCGGTCAATTGTACGAGAAAGAGAACAACCCCGATGAAGCCATCAAGGCCTACAAATATGTGGTGCGCATGGCGCCGTCCAATGAGATGGACTTCAATGCGCGTATCCGTATGGCGGAACTCGGAGGTAAGAGTTCGCTGCGCAAACTGCGTACGATGACCAAACAGTCGAAATACAAAGACCGACTCGATCAAATATACGGCGCAATGGGAAATATCTACCTCGCGGCACGCGATACCGCCAAGGCATTGGAGATGTATGAGACGGCCATTGCCGAATCGACACAAGCCGGTTCTGCCAAAGCCGCTATCCTCGTGCGCGCGGGCGATATTTATTTTGGAATGCGCGCGTACGTACCGGCGCAACCCTGTTACCGCGAAGCGGTGACTATCCTCACGGCCGAGAACCCTGACTATGCGCGTATCCAGAAACGCTCAGAAGTACTGGACGAACTGATTGTGTCCTACACGCAAGCCCAACTACAAGACTCGCTCCAGCGACTCGGCCGGATGACCGAAGAAGAGCAACGCGCGATTGTGGATAAGATCATAGCCGACCTTATCGAGGCGGAGAAACAGGACTCTATCCAACAGGTGCAGGCAGCGCGTGACCTCGAGCATGACGATGACGGCCCGCGTAGCGTCAATACGTCGAATATGTTAGGCGGCGGTGGCGCGCAGAAAGGAGATTGGTATTTCTACAACCCGCAACTTGTCAAACAAGGGCAACAGGAATGGCGTCGTCGTTGGGGTAACCGACCACTCGAAGATAACTGGCGCAGACAGAATAAGCAAGTGCTCATTCAGGATGAAGGAATGAGTGAATTAGAGAATGAAGGAGACTCCACCTCGCTGGCGAATGATTCACTAAACACTAATTCGCAAATCTCTAATCGAGTTGAGACCGATAACCATAAGCCGGAGTATTACCTCCAGCAGATACCGCGTACCGAACAGGACTATATCATCAGCGACAGCATATGGCGCGAAGCGATGATTGCGCTCTATTATATCTACCGCGACAAACTGCAAGATGAAGAGTTAGCGCAAGAGACGCTGCGTGAGTTGGTGGAGCGCTTCACCGGGCACCCGAGTCTGGATGATATCTTCGAGGATGAGCGATTACGTGCGTTGCGCAATGATACGGCCTATATCGCCCGCATGCGTAGGATGCTCGACGAACAGGACTCGCTCTATCTGGCAACCTATACCGCCTATACCAAAGGCGAGTATGCTACCGTCAAGGCCAATAAGCAATACGCGCAGACGGAGTACCCGCAGAGCCGGCTCATGCCGCGTTTCCTCTTCCTCAACGCCGTGGCGGTGGCACGCACCGAAGGACAACAGGCGTTTATAACGGCCTTGCAAGAACTCGTGGCGAACTACGGAGAAACGGAGTTAGGTTCGATGGCTAAGGACATGCTGGCCATGATGGGACAGGGTATGGAGAGCCGGAAAGGCGGTGCTACCGGTGACTTGGCAGAACTGCGTCAACAGTCGGATGAAACGGATCAGGAGGATGTGGCCGCTGCAGCACAAGAATGGAGCGAAGACCGCAAACAACCCTCGGTGGTATTGCTCATCATGCCGACGGCAGATGAACAAGCACTGAACGAACTGCTGTATGAAGTGGCGTTGTTCAACTTCAGCCAGTTCCTCATCCGCGATTTCGATCTGCAGAAACTACCCGTATGGGGCGAAGGATGCGCGTTGCGTATCAGTGGTTTTGCTGATCTGGATGAGGCTGAGTGGTGGATAGGTATGGCGCAGAAGAACGCCGAGATGCAAACGATCCTGCAACAGGTACAAGTAAAGGCAGTCACCGAAGTAAACCTGCCTTTGCTCAAATAAAAAAGATGACCGCAGTCATCTTTTTGTCGGGAAGACGTGATTCGAACACGCGACCTCCGGTCCCCCAGACCGTTGCGCTACCGGGCTGCGCCACTTCCCGTCTTTCGATTTTTTCGAAAGCGGGTGCAAAGG
This sequence comes from uncultured Bacteroidales bacterium, assembly GCA_946187555.1. Lineage (GTDB taxonomy): Bacteria > Bacteroidota > Bacteroidia > Bacteroidales > Paludibacteraceae > Colicola. The sequence continues at coordinate 48,290 of CAMHQP010000004.1, read as the reverse complement.
TACTACATTTTTTTGAATTGTGCAAATATTAATGCAAAAATAATGAAAAAATTCTATATTGAGACATACGGATGCCAGATGAACGTGGCGGATAGCGAGGTGGTGGCGGCCATTATGGAGACCACCGATGCCCAACTCACCGAGCAATGGGAGGATGCCGATATCATCCTGATTAACACCTGCTCCATCCGCGATAACGCTGAGCAAAAAGTCGGTGCTCGCCTCCGCGAACTGAAGGCGCATCTCCAAAATCGGAAATCCAAAATCGACAATCGCGATAAGATCATTGGTGTCATCGGTTGTATGGCGGAGCGTATGGGACGGGAACTGATCGATGATTTCGGTGTGGACTTCGTGGCAGGCCCCGATGCGTATCTCGATATCCCGAATCTCTTAGCGCAATGCGAGCAAGGACACAAGGCGATGAATGTGGAACTCAGTACAACGGAAACCTATCGTCAGATCATCCCTGCGCGTATCGGGCGCTCCATCAGTGGCTTCGTGTCCATTATGCGCGGCTGTAATAACTTCTGCTCCTATTGCGTGGTGCCCTATACCCGCGGCCGCGAGCGGAGTAGGGACGTCGAGTCCATCCTCAACGAGGTGCGCGATCTCCAAGCCAAGGGCTACAAAGAAGTGACGCTGCTCGGACAGAACGTCAACTCGTATAAGTTCGTGCGCGAAGATGGTACAGTGGTGGATTTTGCGGACTTACTCGAGATCGTTGCCGATGCCGTTCCCGACATGCGTATACGCTTCACCACCTCGCATCCGAAGGATATGTCTGATAAGACCCTCGAGGCCATCAGCCGCCATAAGAACCTGTGTAAGTTCATTCACCTGGCGGTGCAGTCCGGTTCAAACCACATCCTCAAACTGATGAACCGCAAATACACCCGCGAGTGGTATCTGGATCGTATCGCAGCCATCCGCCGCATCTTACCGACGGCCGCCATCAGCACGGATATCTTCTGCGGTTTCCATGACGAGACGCTCGAGGATCATGCTGAGACGCTGAGTCTCATGCGTGAAGTGGGTTTTGACAGCGCGTTTATGTTCAAGTACTCCGAGCGTCCGGGCACGTACGCCCATAAGCACCTGCCGGATAACATCTCCGAGGAAGAGAAAGTGCGGCGACTCAATGAGATCATCACGCTTCAGACCCAACTGTCGCTCGAATCCAACCAACGCGAGATAGGTAAAACGGTTGAAGTACTGGTGGAGGGTTTCTCCAAGCGCAGTCATGACGATATGTTCGGTCGCACGGAGCAGTACAAGACAGTAGTCTTCCCGCGAACAGACCAGAAGATCGGAGATTTGGTCAACGTTCGCATTCTCGATGCCACCGCTGCCACATTACGTGGCGAAATAGTGTGATTTGGCTTAAAAATAAAGAAAAAACGCATTTTTTCTTCAAATAATTTGGATATTTAAAATAAAAGCAGTACTTTTGCACTGAAAATAAAATTTTCATAGTTAAGGTTTAGGTTTAATGGCGAAAGGAGGCTGTGAAGTTTCCTTTCGTTTTTAAACAAAAACAACAAAAACGAGGCGCTGTGCCTTATTTTTTATATGGCAGACGAAACGAAAAATACCTCCCTCATTCCGGACTTGACGGATGCCGAGGAGATGCGCAAGGCGATCATCGCCAGCGAGATTTTGAATCGAAAATATTAATATTGTTAAATAATTATTCCTCCTGGGCTGGCTTGGAGGGGCTTTCCAACTAACGAGGACTTCGTGAGTCCGAGTTAAGAGCGCGGAGCGTCTTCCCGACGGAACGGGAAGAGCGGCTTCCGCCTAGAAGGGGAGCAAGCGAAAGCATAGCCAGCAGCGAATGGCAGTAACGTACATGACCGAAGAAGGTCTGAAGAAATTGAAAGAGGAGATTCAGCAGCTGGAGGCTGTTGAGCGCCCACGTATCATTGCCGCGATTGCAGAGGCACGTGAGAAAGGCGATTTGAGTGAGAACGCGGAGTATGATGCCGCAAAAGAAGCGCAAGGCGCTTTGGAAACCAAGATTGCCGTACTGAAAGCACGTCTGGCGGAAGCACGCGTATTGGATGCTTCGGACATCAAAACCGATGAGGTGCAGATCCTGACCAAAGTGCGCGTACGCATGGCAAACGGCATGGAGAAACTCTTCCATCTCGTTACCGAAGGCGAAGCAAACCTTGCTGAGGGTAAGATCTCTGTTACCACCCCGATCGCTAAAGGTCTGATGGGCAAAAAAGTAGGCGAAAAGGCACAGATTCAAGTGCCCGCCGGTACATTGGAAATGGAAGTATTGGAGATTTCGTTATGACACTCTTTACACGCATCATCAAGGGAGAGATCCCGAGTTACAAAGTAGCCGAGGATGATAAGCACTACGCTTTCCTTGACATCAACCCGCTGGTCAAAGGCCATACGCTCGTCATCCCTAAGTTGGCTGAGCCGGAGGCAGATTACATCTTCGACCTCACGGACGAGCAGCTGCAAGGCTTGATCACTTTCGCCAAGAAAGTGGCGCAAGGCATCAAAGCCGCTACGGGTTGCAAACGCGTAGGCGTAGCGGTGTTGGGCATGGAGGTGAACCACGTACATATCCACCTCGTGCCGATGAACCACGAGAAAGATATGCTCTTCACGAATCCCAAACTCTCGCTGCCTGCTGAAGAGATGGCGATTATCGCCAACTCGATTGCCGAGGCAATTGAGAAACTCTAAAAAAGAAAAGTCCGCCAATCGCGGACTTTTCTTTTACCAAATGGACACTCGTTCATTTGGTTCCACGTACATCGGACTCTCCGGCGTCACGTTCCAAGCCTCGTACCATGCGTTGATCTGCGGCAGTGCACCATTGACGCGCCAGCGGCCGAGTGAGTGGGGATCCGACTTCGTGCGGTTGAGGATCTCCTCCGGACGGATATTACCTGCCCATACATTGGCGTACGCCAAGAAGAAACGTTGCTGCGGGGTGAAGCCGTCACGGGTCTGCAGACGCTCTGCTTCGGGCTTGGCTTCTTCATTGAGCGTAAATGCCAAGAACGACACTTGCAGACCACCGTGGTCAGCGATGTTCTCGCCGAGGGTAAACGCACCGTTGGCATGCACACCCGGAGCTACCTCGATGCGGTTGAACGCCTCTTCCATCACTTTCGTGCGGGCATCGAATGCCGCTTTGTCTTCTTCTGTCCACCAGTTAACCATGTTACCGTCCTTATCGAACTGACAACCCTGGTCGTCGAAGCCGTGGGTCATCTCATGACCGATCACCACGCCGATAGCGCCATAGTTGAACGCATCATCGGCACTCATGTCGAAGAACGGGTATTGCAGAATACCGGCCGGGAAACAGATCTCGTTGCTCGACGGGTTATAGTAGGCATTCACCGTCTGCGGGGTCATGTACCATTTTTTCTTGTCCACCGGTTTACCGAGGTAACTCAGGCTGTATTCCTGCTCGAACTTTGCCGCACGTTGCAGGTTAGCGTAGTAAGTGTCCTCTGCGTTGATATTCAACTTGCTATAGTCGCGCCATTCGTCCGGATAACCAATCTTAATGGTCATCGCGTTCAGTTTCTCCAAGGCTTTGTCCTTCGTTTCGCGACTCATCCATGTCAGGTTCTCAATGCGGATACCGAGTGCTTTTTGCAGGTTGTGCACCAGCGCCAGCATACGTTCTTTGTTCTCCTCCGGGAAGTATTTCTTCACGTACATCTGACCAACTGCCTCGCCTAGCGTACCATTTACGATACCCACGGCGCGTTTCCACAGCGGGCTCGGTTCTTCACGACCCGACAGCACTTTGCCGTAGAAATCAAAACTCGTCATGTAGATCTCCGTCGTCAGATACGATGCGGCGCCTTCGATGACCTGCCATGCAAAGAGCGTCTTCAGGTCTTCAAGCGGTTCATCCTCCAGCATTTTACCCGCTTCCTGCAGGTGCGGAATCTGACCGATAGAGAGGCTGTCCAACTCGACACCCAACGCAGCGAAATACACCTTCCAATCTACCTGCGGAACGAGTTCTTGCAGTTCGCCAATGCTCATCTTGTTGTAGTTGCGAATCGGGTCGCGCAACTCCACATTGCTGTACGCTGCCTTCGCCAGACGCGTCTCCATACGCAATACCGTCTGTGCTTTATCGGCTGCGTTCTCAAAGCCGAAGAGACCGAACATCTTCTCTACATACGCGACGTACGCGTCGCGTATCATGCGCGTGTGCTCGTCTTCATCTATATAATACTCTTTCTCTCCGAGGGAGAAACCGGCTTGGTACTCGTTGAGAATGTTCATCGAGCTGTTCATCGCATCGGCATCGACGTACATTGCCCAAAGCTGGAAGTCCATTGCGGCACCGAGTACCTTGGATAACTCATCGCGGGATGCAATGCCTTCAATCTGCTCGAGCGTTTTCCGTACCGGCTCGATACCTTCCTTATCCCGACGCGCAGTATCCATCGCCATGTTATACACGTCGCCGATCTTCTGCTCGATAGAACCCTGCAAGTGGTTCTTCGCTGCGATATCCTTGATAAGGCCGTTTACCTGCTCTAAGTTGTTGAGACCGAGTTTGTCGAAAGAACCGAAACGACTGTATTCCGGGGTTAAGGGATTGTTTGCCATCCATCCGCCGCAGGCGAATTGATAGAAGTCATTCTGAGGTATGGCGGTGGTGTCCAGATTCGCCAAGTCGATACCCGTGGTCTGTTGTTTAGTAGTGCATGCTGTTGTCATAAGCGCTAACGCTGCCAGCGTAAAAATTAGTTTTCTCATATAAAACGATTGTTAATTGAAGTAAAATCGACTGCAAAATTACAAAAAATCTTGCACATATCAAAATATTTTTGTAATTTTGCCCCGCAAAATTGTTTTTTTATTATGATACTCGACAAATTAGAGAATGCTGATTGGTACTACGACAGTGTACCCGGCTTGAAAGAATTCATGCAATTCTACAATGACAATGATTTAGAGGAACTTCCGGCATGTAAGATTTACTTGGACGGCAAAGACCTGTTCGTGAATATTTTGGATTTCAAGGGTAAAGAGGAATCCAAATGCCGTATGGAGGCGCACAAGGACTATCTGGATATCCAGATTCCGCTGGGTGATGATGAGATCATGGGCTGGAAAGCGCAAGTCGATTGCCAGGAGGTAACCCAGGAGTATGACGAAGGCAAGGATGTCGAGTTCTATGCCGACAAAGCGACCGCTAAGTTCACTGTTCCTGCCGGCCATTTTGCTGTCTTCTTCCCCTCCGATGCCCACCAGCCGGGTATCGCGCCGGGCAAAGAGTACCGCAAGTTAATTGTTAAAGCACGCGTTAACAATTAACATTTGAAATTTGAAATTTGAAATTTGAAAATTTTCTTATACCATGGCAACAAAAAAAGCTACCGCTCCGAAGCATCTGAAGATCGTGGAGCGTGATCCGTATCTGCAACCGTACGAGGGTGCCCTTCAGGCACGCGCTGACTATGCGCGTAATAAAGAAGCGGAGTTGACTGGCGGAAAGCCGCTCAACGAGTGGGCAACCGGTTATCTCTATTTCGGCCTCCATCATACCGATAAAGGGTGGGTACTCCGCGAGTGGGCTCCGAATGCCACCGCCATCTATATCAAAGGCGATTTCAATAACTGGAGCAAGGACGAGGCCTATCGGCTCCAACCTGTAGGAAACGGAGTATGGGAAGCTCAACTGCCCGAGAACGCGATGCAGCACGGACAGATGTACAAACTGCTTGTAGAGTGGAACGGCGGTTACGGAGAGCGTATCCCGTCTTATGTACGACGCGTAGTGCAAGACGAGCAGACAAAGATCTTCTCCGCACAAGTGTGGAACGAACCCGAGTACCAATGGAAACATCGAAAATCGAAAATCGAAAATCGAAAATCGAAGGAAGCGCTCTATATCTACGAGTGTCATATCGGCATGTCGTCCGAAGAGGAGAAAGTCAATTCCTACGAGGAGTTCCGTCGCGATGTGTTGCCGCGTATCGAAAAACTCGGCTATAACTGTATCCAGATCATGGCCATCCAGGAGCACCCGTACTACGGATCCTTCGGTTACCATGTATCGAATTTCTTTGCTGCCTCCAGCCGTTTCGGTACGCCGAATGAATTGAAAGCCCTCATCGATGATGCCCACGGACGCGGCATGCATGTAATCATGGATCTGGTGCATAGTCACGCAGTAAAGAACGAACTTGAGGGACTCGGTAATTTCGACGGTACAGGCTATCAGTATTTCCATGACGGCGCTCGCCGTGAGCATCCGGCGTGGGACTCACTCTGCTTCAATTACGGCAAGAACGAAGTACTTCATTTCTTACTTTCCAACTGTAAGTTCTGGCTCGATGAGTATGACTTCGACGGTTATCGTTTTGACGGCGTCACCTCGATGATCTACCGTAGCCACGGTTTGGGTGAGGACTTCAACGGGTATCCTTCTTATTTCAATGGCAACGAAGACGGCGATGCCCTCATGTATCTGACGCTGGCGAACAAAGTGATTCACGAGGTCAAGCCCGAAGCTATCACTATCGCGGAAGAAATGAGTGGAATGCCTGGGCTCGCTGCGGCTATCGAGGATGGAGGCGTTGGTTTTGACTACCGTCTGGCGATGGGGATTCCTGATTTCTGGATTAAGTATATCAAGGAAGTCAAAGATGAGGACTGGAAAGCCGGACATATCCTGTTTGAGATGACCAACCGCCGTGAGGATGAGAAAACAATCTCGTACGCCGAGAGCCATGACCAGGCATTGGTGGGCGATAAGACCATCATCTTCCGTCTCGTCGATGCGGATATGTATTGGCATTTCGAGCATGGTCATTCGACTTATATGGCCGACCGCGGTATAGCGCTGCATAAGATGATCCGCCTCGTGACGGCTTCCACTATCAATGGCGGATACCTCAACTTCATGGGCAATGAGTTCGGTCATCCCGAATGGATCGATTTCCCGCGTGAGGGCAACGGTTGGAGCTATAAGTACGCGCGTCGTCAATGGAGTCTCGTGGATAACCCCAACTATTTCTTCGCCGACCTCAACCGCTTTGATGAGAAGATGATTCATCTCTTGAAGAAGCATCTTCTCATCCGGAATCCGACCAAACACCTGCCGTGGGTAATGAAATGGTGGGACAACGAGGGCGACCAAGTAGTGGCATACTCCCGCAACGACCTGCTGTTTATCTTTAACTGGAACGGTCAGAAATCCTTCGCTGATTACGGCATGTTGGTACCGGAAGGCAAGTACAAAGTAGTACTCAATACGGATGCCAAGGAGTTTGCCGGTTTCGGTCTCAGCGACGACTCCGTAGAGCACTTCACCGAGCATGATAACCTTTATGCCAAGGACGGTAAGGGTTGGCTCAAGATGTACCTGCCGGCTCGTAGCGCGGTAGTATTACAAAAAGTAGATTAAATCATAAATTTGAAATTATTAATAACAATGCGAGTAATTATTGAACCTTCGTATGACCTGCTCAGTCAGTGGGCTGCGAACTATGTAGCAAAACGTATCAATGAGTTTGAGCCCAAGGAGGGCAAACCGTTTGTGTTGGGTCTTCCGACCGGCTCTTCACCGCTGGGTATGTACAAAGCTCTTATCGAACTCAACAAAGCCGGAAAAGTATCCTTCCGCAATGTCGTAACGTTCAACATGGACGAGTACGTTAACCTGCCGGAAGAGCATCCCGAGAGCTACCATTCCTTCATGTGGAATAATTTCTTCTCTCACATCGACATCCGCAAGGAGAACGTCAATATTCTCAACGGTAACGCCGATGACCTCGCTGCTGAGTGTGCACGTTATGAGGAGAAGATCCGCAATATCGGCGGTATCCACCTCTTCTTGGGTGGTATCGGCCCGGACGGACACATCGCGTTCAACGAACCGGGTTCGTCCCTTACCAGCCGTACCCGTAAGAAAGAGTTGACCACCGACACCATCATCGCCAACAGTCGTTTCTTCGACAATGATGTGAATAAAGTGCCCAAGACTGCCCTCACCGTTGGTGTAGGAACCGTCATGGATGCTAAAGAGGTACTCATCATGGTGAACGGTCATAACAAAGCTCGTGCGCTGCAGCACGCTATCGAGGAGCCGATCAGCCACATGTGGACGGTTTCCATGCTCCAGATGCACCGGCACGGAATCATCGTTTGTGACGAGGCAGCTTGTGAGGAACTCAAACTCGGTACCTTCAAGTACTTCAAAGACATCGAGAAGAATAACCTCGATCCCATGACGCTTCTGTAACTCTTATGAGGAATAAATACCTTAAAATCATGTCAGTCCTGTTGCTCCTCGCAATGGGATTGACTTCTTTTGCCACAACTCATTTCTCGGGCATAGTGAAAGACACAGGCGGCGAGCCCCTCATCGGAGTAAGTGTCACATGGGGAGAAGGTCAAGGAACGAGTACTGACCTGAATGGCGAGTTCAGCATAGAAGTGCCGCAGGGTACCAAACTGACATTTTCCTACATGGGTTTCCGGAGTATCTCTGCCATGGCAGACGAGAATATGGTTGTTTCCATGGAGGAAGACGTAACAACCCTTGAAGATGTCGTGGTCGTCGGTTATGGTACAACAAGCCGTAAAGACCTGACGGGCGCCGTTTCCTCTATTAAGGGGGACGAACTTTCATCGGTTCCTGTTGCCGACGTGACGCAGGCTATTCAAGGCCGGATAGCGGGTGTGAGTATCAGTACGCAGGACGGTCGTCCTGGAGCCGCTTCCGCTATCCGTATCCGAGGAGGAGGATCGATCACCCAGTCGAACGACCCTCTCTTCGTCGTGGACGGTGTAATAGTGAGTGATATCAGCGACATCCCTGCGGATAATATTGCAAGCATAGATGTGCTCAAAGATGCCGCTTCTACTGCAATATACGGTGCACGCGGAGCGAACGGAATAATCCTTATTACCACCAAAAGTTCCGACGGTCAGCAGAAGGTGAAGATCAGTTATAACATGTACTATCAGCTAAAGACGAACGCCCGTAAGCTGAAGACGCTTAACGCGTACGATTATGTAAAGTTCACGTGGGCGTACGCGCAGGCGTATGGAGACTCGTATGGGGACAATGTCGCCAAATATTTCGGTTTAGGCAGTGCGTACGGAAACCACTTGGGGGAATACCGCGATGTCAAGGTACATGATTATGTGGACGAGATAGTAGGCAATGCCGGCTGCTGGAATCATGACGTGACGCTCAGCGGCGGTACTGCATGGACCAAGTACTATGCCGCTTTCAACTATTCCAACGATGGCGGATTGCTGCGCAACACCGGTTTTACCCGATGGAATGGTAATATTAAGGTGAGCCAGAAGATTCTTGAGGGTCTCCATGTGGATGCCGACGTCCGTTATACTGAAAGGCATTACAAGGGAGTGAAAGATATGTATGAATTGGCGACTTCGGCATATCAGTTTCGCCCGATAGATGTGCCTTTAGGCGAAGATAATACCAGTTATTTCGGTAATGGCGATACCTATATGGAGCTTTCCAATAGCCCGACGGCGGTGCTCAATAACTATCAAAATACTGTCAAACGTATCCGTCTAACGGGTACTATCGGGCTTACATGGGTGCCTGTAAAAGGTCTGACTGCCAAGACTGAGGTCTCCTTGGGACGGTATTGGAACGAGACCGATTACTGGGACGGCGGCCATTTCTCCGGCATCACGGTAGCGAAACTCACGCAAACCCAAGGTTCAAATATCCGCTGGACGACTACGCTCAGTTATCAGGTACAAGGCTTGGGTGACGCACATCGTCTGTCTTTCCTCGCCGGCAACGAGTTGCTGTCCGGCAAATCCTCAACCAGCCATATTTACGGAGCCGGATATCCGAAACAGTACGATCTGGATTTGGCGATGGCACGTCTGTCACTCACAGACCCGACTATTGGCCAGGACGAGTTCGGCAACGTAATCGGCGTACCGACTCGCACGCTCTCATGGTTCGGACGCATCAACTACGACTTGTTGGACAGGTATCTCTTTACTGTCACATTCCGTGCGGACGGTAGTTCCAAGTTCGCTCCGAAACATCACTGGGGTTATTTTCCCGCAGCCGCAGCTGCTTGGCGGATCAACGAAGAGCCTTTCATGAGCGGTGCTTCCGGATGGTTGGACAACCTTAAACTGCGTTTGTCATGGGGTATGTCCGGTTCGGATAACATCGACCCTTCGTTATGGCAGAACGGCTTATGGACCAGCGCTATCGTCGCTATAGACGGTGTACAGACGAATATCTACAGACCTGCTGAACTAATGGGGAATGAGAACCTCAAATGGGAGAAAACAATCAGCAGGAATATAGGTCTGGACTTTGGCTTCTGGAACGGGCGCTTACGAGGAACGATTGAGGGATATTGGAATACAACCAAGGATATCTTGTTGCGCGTGCCGGTTGATGCTACTACGGGCTACAGCTATCAATATCAGAATATTGGTCAGACCTCCAACAAAGGTGCCGAAATATCCCTGCACGCAGATCTGTATCGTTCCCGTGATCTGAATATAGGCATTGATATCACCTATAACTACAACAAGAACAATATTGACAAACTCGCGCCGGACGTGATTGCCGATACGCATACCAACTGGGGTTCGACCATGCGTAAACCCTATTACGACTACGTCATTCGAAGTGGCCAACCCATAGGTTCGATATATGGATTCATGAGTGACGGTTTCTATACGGTGGATGATTTCGACATGGATATCTATAACTCCACCGGTACATGGCAGTTGCGCCCGGGTGTTCCCGATTTGGTGGATGTAACCAACTACGCTACCGGCGGGCAATTCAAGAACAAAGCGCAGAATGCTTTCCCCGGCATGGTAAAGTTTAAAGATATCAACAATGATGGAGTAGTCAATAATGACGACGCGACGATTATTGGTCACGCTATGCCCGAGCATACCGGTGGTTTTAATCTATACTTGACATGGAAAGGCTTGGATTTTGCAGCAGGTTTTGTATATCAGATTGGCGGCAGTGTGTATAATGCCAATGCCATGTTTTCTATGATGGGTAACAAAGATAACTCGTTGGGTGCTAACCGTCTGTCATTTGTGGCTGATGCCTGGAAGATGTACGACGTGAACGCAGCCGGGGACCTCGTTCCTGTGACCGATCCTGACGGACTGAGGGCGCTTAATGCCGATGCGCAGTACGGACTGCCTTATTGCGAATACGGTATCGTTTCCTCGGATTTTATTGAGGATGCCTCCTATCTGCGTCTTAACACACTCACCTTGGGTTATACTTTCCCGGATAAATGGATGCAGAAAGCGAAAATTAGCAAACTCCGCCTTTATTTCACAGGCGGTAACTTGTTCTGCATTGCCGGATACAAGGGACTCGATCCCGATGTGAATACCACTCCTACTACGGGAGGTTTCCCCACACCGGCGTATGACTATCTGGCGTACCCAAAAGCGCGCACGTTCACTTTCGGTCTTAACCTTTCATTCTTCTAAGCCATATGAAAAGAACTATCTATACAACATTGATATTTATGTTCGTCGGAATATTTCCTGCTTGCCATGATTTTTTAGAAACCCGCTCGGCATCTACGATGGATGGTGATTTTGTGACGTCATCCGAAGCGAATATACGCATGGCAATGAGTGGTTTGTACGAGACGTGGCGTGATTGCGCGCAAAACAAAGTGTTCGGGGACGGACTATGGTACGGAGCCGATGTACCCGGTTCGGACATCACACGTCATCCCGAAGCTTTCACCAACCAGCCCGGACGGCATTGGCCAGAATGTCTCTATCAGAACGGCAATTATGCCTCACAGTATGGCTTGCTGTCCTATCTGAAAGAGGACGATATCTTCGCCAGCCTCTATAAGATCATCGCCGTCTCCAACGCAATCACGGAGGCGGTCGAGGCGAGAGACGACTATGAATCGATGATCAACGGCAAGCCTTCGGAAATGGGACAGCTATACGGTGAAGCGGTTGCCATGCGTGCCACTGCCTATCGCGAGTTGATTAAGAACTTCGGAGATGTACCCTATAACAACCGAATAGGCGAGGTGGCGCAGGGATTGGTAGGGCGCGACTGGATCTATGAGAAATGTTTGGAGGAGTTGCAGAAAGTGGAACCCGTCATGAGTCCCGTGAATATCAAAAGCCGCTTCTCGCAGACCTATGTGGATGGTCTGATCGGGCGCATGGCACTCGAAGCGGGAGGCTACCAGACACGACGCAATGACATCGTACGCAAGGATCTTAAAGGAAACACTATTGCGTATGAGCAGTTAGGAACAACTAATAATGACGCAACATATGCCCGTCGTGCCGATTGGCAGCGTTTTTATTCTCTCGCGAAAACGTATTTCCACAAAGCCTTTTCGGAGCATCTGGGAACTGCTGTTTTCCATGAGACAGACCCGCGTGCTGATGAGGCGAACGGGCGAATATACAACAACCCTTACCAGTATTTCTTCCAGCAGATGATGGACGGTGATGGAATGTACGCGGATGAGTCGATATACGAATATCCCATGCAACAAGGCATCGTCAACGATGCCCGTCCGTATTCCTTCGGACGGCCTTCCAACGGTGGTTCCAAGAACGCTTATCCCTGCAAAGCCTACGGACAGGGACGCGTCAATCCGGCTTTCTATTATGGTGTTTTCGACCCGCAGGACAAACGACGGGACGTTGCCGTAACTGTAACAGGATCTGATGGCGCAGGAAACGAGAAACTGATCCCCTTTGTGCCGAACTCCAAGGCCAACGGAGGCGGACTCTCCTTCAATAAGTGGGACGAGAACCGACAAGCCCATCCATGGGTGAAAGCACAGCGCATGTCAGGCATCAACGGACCCTACATGCGGCTTTCGGAGATGTACCTCGGCTACGCGGAAGCATGTGCCGCTTTGGGCGACAACGGTGAAGCGCGTACCTATCTGGACTTGATACGTAATCGTGCTTTCGGAGATGCAGCGAAAGCCAAAACAGATGCTTTCATCGCACAGGAAGGATCACTCCTCAATGCTATCATTCAGGAACGGGGATTTGAGTTCGCAGCGGAGGGTGACAGACGCTTCACCCTTATTCGTACAGGACTTCTGCCAGTGAAAATCAAATATATCAAGGATCTGACGCGCGCGATGATTGACGGACTCAAAGCGAACGGATATTACACCTTTGAGAACGGAAATACCATCAGCAACACCGTCTATACCAAGATGGTGAACGCCAAAAAGGAGAAAGGTTACCGCCTTACCGCCCAATGCCCGGAAGGACAAGAAGATGATCCCCTCCTTTACCCCGGATGGCGAGGACAGAAGGATAATTGGGAAGAATTAGGCTGCGTATATAAAGGAGATACCTTGACCAATTTGGCGATAAAAGGACTCTTCAAGCCTCTCAGTTCCAGTGAAATAAGCGCCTTGGAGGCTGAGGGCTACACCCCGCAAGACTGGGGAACGGATATCGTCAAGTACGAAGATGAGTATTACACATACCTCTTCTACGATTACGACTACACGCATGCCCCCATATACCTCTGGCCCTTCACTCCGCAGATTCTCTCCACCGGAGGTTTCCAAAACGGCTACGGCTTCAAGAATGAGTAATATTAGATCTATTTTGCATATTTCTGCCCTGATATTTGCATATGTCAAAAAAAAGCTGTAATTTTGCACCCAAAATACGTTTAAGAATAAGAGACTCTATTTTTTTATGGATATATACAACTCATTAACTCGACTCAAAGAGACCTTCAAACCCCTACACGAGGGACACGTAGGCATGTATGTCTGCGGGCCTACCGTCTATGGCGATGCCCATCTCGGACATGCGCGACCGGCCATCACCTTCGATCTGCTGTACCGCTATCTGCAGTACCTCGGTTATAAGGTGCGCTATGTGCGCAACATCACCGATGTGGGACACCTCGAGCATGATGCCGACGAAGGCGAGGATAAGATAGCCAAGAAAGCGCGGCTTGAGCAACTCGAACCGATGGAGGTCGTGCAGTACTACACCAACCGCTATCATCGCGACATGGCAGCGCTCAATGTGTTGCCGCCGTCTATTGAGCCGCATGCCTCCGGACATATCATTGAGCAGATTGCTTTTGTGCAGAAGATCCTCGATAAGGGCTACGCATATGTCTCCAACGGTTCTGTTTATATGGATGTGGAGAAATACGCCAAGGACTATCCATATGGCAAACTCAGCGGACGTAACCTCAACGATATCGTTACCGAGACCCGCGAGTTAGACGGTCAGGAAGAGAAGAAACACTCCTACGATTTCGCCCTTTGGAAAAAAGCTGCACCCGAGCATATCATGCATTGGCCAAGTCCGTGGAGCGAAGGCTTCCCGGGTTGGCATATGGAGTGCTCCACGATGGGAACCAAATACCTCGGCGAACGGTTCGACATCCACGGCGGCGGACTCGATCTCATCTTCCCGCACCACGAGGCAGAGATTGCGCAGTCGTGCGCAGCGCTCGGTCACGAGACTGTCCACTACTGGATGCATAACAACATGATCACCATCGCCGGCAAGAAGATGGGTAAGAGTTACAATAACTTCATCACCCTCGAGCAGTTCTTCAAGGGCGAACACCCGCTGCTCTCCAAGCCCTTCGGACCGATGGTCATCCGTTTCTTCATCCTCCAGGCGCACTACCGTTCGACGGTGGACTTCTCGTCGGAGGCATTAGAGGCCGCAGAGAAAGGTCTCCAGCGCATGCAGGAAGCCTATGCAAGACTCGGCAAACTGCAGGCAGGCAAGGAAACGACGGTAGAGGTGGCCGGTCTGCGTCAGCATTGCCAAGAGGCGATGGACGATGATCTGAATACACCGTTTGTGATCGCTGCGCTCTTCGATTCCACGCGTGCTATCAACACCGTCTTTGACGGCAAGGGCACGATCTCCGAAGCCGACCTCCAAGAACTTCGTGAGGTATGGAAGACCTTCGCCATCGACATTCTCGGTCTGCGTCTGGAATCGGCTCTCTCCCCCTCCATGGGGGAGTCGGAGGGGGCCGGCAAACAGAAAGCCTTTAACGGTGCCATCGATCTGCTCCTCGGTATCCGTCTCCAAGCCAAGCAGAACAAAGACTGGGCTACCAGCGATAAGATCCGTAACGAACTCACCGCTCTCGGTTTCCAAATCAAAGATACCAAGGATGGCTTTGAGTGGTCTATCTAACAGGCCGAAGGCCGGTCTAACAACGAAGTGGTCTTACAGGCTGCTGGCAGCCGGTCTTACAGTCTTAACGGTCTTCTTCCTCGGCTGCGGCTCTCCAACGCCGCAGGCTGAGGAAGAAATAGTAGAAGACAGCCTTGTTTGGTATCCCGGGCGGACGTTTGATTACCGGATTAAGTTTAATGACCTGCAACTCAAGCAACATGCGACGGCCTCTCGTATCGGTTTGCCGCGTCCGCCGAAGGATAGAGCTGATGCCGCCTCAATGCGTAAGAGTCTCGTGGAGATCAAGACCAATGAGAACTATATCGTGGATAGTTTGACGCATTCCGTGCCGTACCTCATCCCTTCCGCCAAGCGGGAACTGGACGCTATCGGAGCTGAGTGGGCAGATATTTTACAGCGCAACGGTTTGCCGCATTACCGATTCTATGTGACGTCCGTACTGCGCACGCAAGAAGATGTGAAGTACCTGCAACGCAGCGGTAATATCAACTCCACCACGCAGTCTTGTCACTGCTACGGCACCACCTTCGATCTCGCGTATATGCGTTATGATAAAGTGACGCGCACGCATATGTACATGCACGAAGATAATCTCAAGTTGGTCTTGGGACAAGTGCTACTGAACCATCAGCGAGCGGGGAAGATATACGTTAAGTATGAATGGAAACAAAGTTGTTTCCATATCACCGTGAGGGAGTAGACTTCTTGTCGCAAACCTCTAACAATCCGCAACCCGAGCAATCTTCCTGCTCGGGTTTATTTTGCGGACAGTCTTGCTTGGGACGCTTCGCTTTGATACGTTCGTTGATCTCGATCAGCACGAGGATCAACACCGCCATGACTATGAACGCAATGAGTGCTTTCATTTCATCATTTCATCATTCCATCATTTCATCATTATCCACCCTGTCTTCTTCGATAACGAGGTTGTCGATGATGAACTGCTGGCGCTCGGTGGTGTTCTTACCCATGTAGTAAGCCAGTAACTCGTTCACCGCATCTTCCTTACGCAGGGTCACTTGATCCAGACGGATACCTTGACCGATGAAGCCCTTGAACTCATCCGGCGAGATCTCTCCGAGTCCTTTGAATCGCGTGATCTCGGGGTTCTTGATCTTATTGAGTGCCTTCTGGCGCTCCTCTTCGGAATAGCAATAGATGATGTTATTCTTGTCCTTCACGCGGAAGAGCGGGGTCTGGAGGATATAGACGTGACCTTTCTTGACGAGGTCGGGGAAGAACTGCAGGAAGAAGGTGAGCATCAGCAGGCGAATGTGCATACCGTCCACATCGGCATCGGTCGCGATGATCACTTTGTTGTAACGCAACTCATCCAGGCCGTCTTCGATATTGAGCGCCGACTGCAGGCAGTTGAACTCTTCGTTCTCATACACCACCGATTTGGTCAGCCCGTAGCAGTTGAGGGGTTTGCCGCGGAGCGAGAACACGGCTTGCGTGCGGACATCACGGCTCTTGGTGATCGAACCCGATGCAGACAGACCCTCGGTGATGAAGATACTGCTCTCCAAACGCAGATCGTCATCCGCATCTTTGGAAGACTTAACGGGCTTGGTGTCGTTGAGGTGGATCTGGCAGTCACGCAGTTTGGGATTATTGACGAGGTTCTTTTTCGCACGCTCACGAGCTACTTTACTTACTGCCGCTATCGCCTTGCGCTCTTTCTCGGAGTCTTGGATCTTCTGCAGCATGATCTCCACGGTCTGCGGGTTCTTGTGCAGGTAGTTATCCAGATGCTGCTTGACGAAATCGTTGACGAACTTATTGATACCGACCCCACCGGTAGGACTCATGTCCTTCGAGCCGAGTTTCACTTTGGTCTGGCTCTCGAAAACCGGTTCCTCTACGTTGATGGCGATCGCACCTACCACGCCGTTACGGATGTCCGACAACTCCTGGTTCTTGTTAAAGAACTCCTTAATCGTACGTCCGATTGCCTCGCGATAAGCGGCTTGATGGGTACCGCCTTGGATGGTATGCTGACCGTTAACGAAGGAGAAATACTCATCGCCGTTCTGGTCGGTATGGGTCAATGCAATCTCGATATCTTCGCCTTTGAGGTGAATGATCGGGTAGAGCGACGGCACAGTCATGTTCTCTGTTAAGAGATCCAAGAGACCGTTCTTGCTCACGAATTTCTTGCCGTTATAAACCAGCGTCAGACCAGTGTTCAAATACGCGTAGTTACGCAGCAACTCCTCGATATAGTCATCGCGGAAATGGTAGTTCTCGAAAAGTCCCTTGCTGTCATCGGGCACGAACTCAATGATCGTACCGCGTTTCTCGTTGCCGTTATAATCGACGATATCGGTGTCCTTGGTCAACTTACCCTGCGCGAACTCTGCCCGACGCATCTTACCCTCGCGGTAGGACTCGACGGCAAAGAAACTCGACAGCGCGTTGACGGCTTTGGTACCCACACCATTCAGACCGACGGACTTATGGAAAGCCTTGCTGTCGTACTTGCCACCGGTATTGAGCACACTGACCACTTCGACCAGTTTGCCCAAGGGTATACCGCGGCCGTAGTCACGTACGCGTACACGACCGTCTTGGACATCGACTTCGATGACCTTGCCTTCACCCATACGGAACTCATCAATTGAGTTGTCGATACTCTCTTTGATGAGCACATAGATGCCGTCGTCGGAGTGACTGCCGTCGCCGAGTTTACCGATGTACATACCCGGACGACGCCGGATATGTTCCATGTCATCCAAGTGGATAATGTTCTCTTCGCCGTATGCTACGGCGGTTTTCGTTATTTCTGTTTCTTCTGCCATAATTCTATAACAAATGCTTTAGCGGCGTCGTGGTCGTTGGGGATGACTCCATCCAAGATGGCATCCTTGATCGCCGCTTTGAGTTCGCCCACGAGCGAACAGGGTTCAAGATGGAACAGTTCCATGATCTCCATGCCATCTACCGGCGGTTGGAAATTACGGATACGATCCCGCTCTTCGAGTTCCACCATCTTCTGCCGCACGAGTTGATAGTTCTGATGGAACCGTGCTTTCTTCTCTTCGTTGCGGCTCGTGATATCCGCGTCGCAAAGCAACATCAGATCCTCGATGTCGTCGCCTGCCTCGAAGAGCAAACGTCTTACCGCACTATCCGTAACGGTGTCTTCGATGAGGTTGATCGGCCGCATGTGCAGATCCACCATCTTGCGAACGTACTCCATCTTCTCGTTCAGCGGCAGTTTCATCTTCGCAAAGATCTTAGGCACCATCTTTGCCCCGATATAATTGTGGTTGCGGAATGTCCAACCGGCATGCGGATCCCAGGCCTTGCTCTTCGGTTTGCCGATATCGTGCAGCAGTGCCGCCCAGCGAAGCCATAAATCTTTCTCCTGTAACCCGTCACCCGTCACCCGTAACCGCTGTAACTCTGCTACGTTATCCAGTACCTTCAAAGTGTGATAGAACACATCCTTATGCCCGCGACCTTCCTTCACCTCGATGCCTTTCAGCGCCGCTAACTCCGGGAAAATAAGGGGCAGCAGTCCGGTTTTGTCGAGCAAGATGAAGCCTTCCGACGGCCGGCGGCTGAGCATGATCTTATTCAACTCCTCTGCGATGCGCTCGCGCGTGATGATACCTATTCGTTCTTTGTTACGCGCGATCGCATCGAAAGTTTCGCCGTCGAGGTTAAAGCCCAACTGCGTGGCAAAACGAATAGCCCGCATCATACGCAGGGGATCGTCGCTGAACGTGATATCCGGATCGAGCGGCGTCTTGATGATACAACGCTCCAGATCTCCCATGCCGTCAAACGGATCAAGCAGTTCCCCATAACGTGCCTTATTCAGACAGATCGCCATGGCGTTGATGGTGAAGTCCCGGCGGTTCTGGTCTTCCTGAAGCGTCCCGTCTTCTACAATCGGATTGCGACTGTCGCGCGTGTAGCTCTCCCGCCGTGCACCCACGAACTCCAACTCTATCTCCTGTAACCCGTCACCCGTAACCGGTAACCTTTTCTTTACCTGTGCTGTACCGTAGGTCTTGAAGACCGACAGATGCGCTCCGCGCCCGAGTTTCTTGGCCACTGCTTCCGCCAACGCGATACCCGAACCAACGACCACGACGTCGATATCATCCGAAGGACGATGCAGGAATAAGTCCCGCACCCACCCGCCGATGACATAACATTCCAAGCCCATCCGGTCAGCTGTTTCACCCACCAGATGCAGAATAGGATTCTCTATTTTCGGATCGCTTACAAGCATATTTTGCAAAATCGACTGCAAAATTACAAAAAATAAATGAAAATTGCAAGAAAAATTTGCGTATTCCGAAAAATAGTCGTACCTTTGCACGCTTTTTCGTGAAAAAAGCACGTCATTATTACTAACCCGGGCATGAATTCGCGTAATTCGAAGCCCATAAAACAACAAAACTAAATGGCAACAAAGATTCGTTTGGCTCGTCATGGTCACAAAGACTACGCTTTCTACCACATCGTAGTAGCAGACAGCCGCTCGCCGCGTGACGGCAAAATTATCGAACGTATCGGTTCGTTCAACCCGAACACTAACCCCGCAGCTGTGATCCTCAATTTTGATCGCGCATTGTACTGGGTAGGTGTAGGAGCACAACCGACAGACACCGTACGCACTATCCTCTCGAACGAGGGCGTACTGCTGATGAAGCACCTGAACGGTGGTGTCGCCAAAGGCGCATTTAGCCAAGAAGAGGCTCAGAAGCGTTTCGACGCTTGGAAAGCTGAGAAAGATGCTAAGAATGGTAAGATCAGCGCTGCAGAAGCAGACAAGAAGCGTGCTGCTGCGAAGGCTCTGCTCGCTCAAGAAGTAGAGACTAACAAGGCCAAAGCTGCTAAGATCGCTGAGAAGCGTGCTGCTGCCGCTGCTGAGTTGGCTGCTGCCGCTCAAGAGGCTGCCAAAGAGGCTGCTGCCGCTGAGGCTGAGGCTAACGGCGAGGCTCCGGCAGAGGAACCGGCTGCTGAAGCAGAAGCATAAAAAGCTCCATTTAACAGCGAAAATGAGTCCAAAACGAAAGTTTTGGACTTTTTTTTTGTGTATATCAAAAAAAAGTAGTACCTTTGCGCACTTTTGTGCGCAGAAAGGACAAGAAACAGTGAAGAAAGTAAGCGTCATAGTGCCTAATTACAACCACGCTCCGTACCTCAAAGAGCGTGTAGATAGTATCTTGGCGCAGGATTATCCGGAAATGGAAATAATCCTGCTGGATGATGCTTCTTCCGATGAGAGCGCTGCGATCCTCGGTGCGTATGCCAAGCATCCTCGTGTGACGGCTTTTCTCCGTTCGGAAACCAATTCCGGTAACCCCTTTATCCAATGGCAACGAGGCATCCGGCAAGCGACCGGAGACTATATATGGATTGCAGAGAGTGATGACGTGGCCGCCCCCACGATGCTTTCCCGCTTAGTGGCAGCGATGGAGACCCAAGATGCCGTACTGGCCTTTGCGCAAAGCAGATGTATCGATGAGCGCGGACGCGCACTACCGCGACGTATTACTGCGCCTTTTCTGCATGATTTCGCAATAGACGGAAAGACCTATGTCCTTCGGCATTTATTAGGAGAGAATACGATCTGCAATGCCAGTGCCGTCCTCTTTCGCCGAGAGGCTGCCAATACCGTTGATATGGCTGAGGTAGTGCAGTATCGGGTAAGCGGTGATCGTCTCTTCTGGATCCGGATTGCCTGGCAAGGACGGGTGGCTTTTGTGGCAGAACCGCTCAATAAGTTCCGTCAGCATACCCAAAAAGTATCTATCGCGGCGGCGGGGCAGGGACTGAATTGTATTCAGGATCACCACATTTATCAGCAAGTACGTTCCCTTCTGCCTTTGACAACCTACCAACAACGTCTGGTGTGCGGCTATCATTGGCAAGCGATGCACCAACCGTGGGTGACCCCGCAAGGCCGGGAATGCGCTATGAGAGAATGGCAGAAAGAACCGCTTTTCGGATGGTGGTCATGGTTGGTATATAAGTTGCATCGAATAGTAATAAGAACCCAAGGAACATGTTCTATCTGATTTGTTTCGGCATATTATTCGTGTTGGCGGTATTGAACGTTCAGATGCACGATAAGCTCAGTCGGCAAGTCCTGAGCGGTTTGGCGGCGATACTACTGATATGCATCGCCGGCTTACGCTATGAAACGGGTGGTGACTGGGATGCCTATACTAAGATTTTTGCGACGTTACCTCCTTTTAGCCGTCTAATCGGTCATCCGACGGAACTGCTGCATATGGGAATCGAAGAGGGTTTTGTACTGCTGTGCACCTTCGTTAAGTCTTTGGGCGGCACGGTGCAGCATCTGTTCTTTGTGGTAACGTTTATTAACATCGCGCTCATCACCTCTGCGTTGCAGAAATATACGAAGTATCCGGTAGTGGCCTTGCTGTGCTATTACGGCCTTTTGTATTTCAACTTGGAGATGATCTATATCCGGCAAGCGACTGCAGTGGCGCTCTGTTTCTTTGCACTGCAGTATATCCGGCCGAAGAAGATCGTGCCCTACATGCTTTTTGTTCTGCTGGCATGTACGTTCCACCGCGTAGCGGCGTTGATGCTTCCGCTCTATTTCTTCTTGGATCGCAAGTTGCCGGAGTGGGTCTATCTGACGGTGATCGGTATTGGAGCGGTTATGATGGTAGCGGGTATCCCGTGGATCCAGACGATCTTCCTGACAGTTGCCGGTTGGTTAGGGGAGACCTACGCAGCGAAGGCGGAGACTTATACGGAGAATGCGCTGTTTGCCGTCAACCGAGGGCTGAGTCTGGGCTTTGTGCTTAATCTGGCGATGATTATCGTGGTGATGTTCTTTAAGAAAAAGATCGATACCCTGCCATACGGAACGGTCATGCTCAATATGTTCGCCCTCAGTCTGGTGCTGTATTACTACTGCTTTGAGTTGGTGGAGGTGAGCAACCGTGTGCGGCTCTTCTTCCTGATCGGCATCATCGCTTTGTTGCCGATGGTGTTGGAGGTTCTTCCGCTCTTCCTGGAGCGTCTGGCGGGATTGGTGGTGATCGCGCTTTATTGCTTTAGTTTCTCGCGTATGATCTTCTTGGAGTACCCGCAGGCTGCGGCGTATAACCCTTATCAGAACTATATTGAATACAAGATCCATCCGCGGCCGAGTTCCGGTCACCAGCGGTTGGAGCAATCCAAGAAAGCTTTCCAAGACGAACGCCAATGAGTCATGTCCTCTTCATATCCCACGCCCGCGGCATTCATGGCGCAGAGGCAGTGATGGTGCAGGCAATTAAAGCCTGTGCAGCGAAGGGTGCGCGTGTGACGGTTGTCGTGCCTTCTCTCGCACCGGACGAGGGCTTGGAAGAGGCGTTGAAGGGGATACGCGGCGTGCAACAGCTGGCTTTGCCTTATCGCTCAGCCGGCAAAGGATACTTGCGCACTACATTCGTGCAGATCTATAATATACCTACCTTGCGCCGACTGAAAAAGTTTGTTATACGCGAGGGGGTGGACACCATCTATTCCAATACGTCGGTTACTATCCTTGGTGTAGCGCTTTCTGCCCTAACATACGCACGCCATATATGGCATTGGCACGAACCGGTAGATGCGCGCTACGGATGGCATTTTTCACAGGCAGAGATGTATCAGGAGTGGGCGCAAAAAGCGAGAACCATCGTGTGTATCTCCCGCCAACAAAAGGAAGAGTGGGAGCAAGTACTGGATCTCAAACTCACCAATGCCCGCATCATCTACAACCCCATCAAACGAATCGTGCCGGTGGCGGTCGGTCGGTCGGGGTTGCCCAGGGGCGTACGTATCGGTTTTATCGGTCGTTTTGAGGAGCGGAAAAACATCGAACTGTTGATGCAAGCCTTCGAACAACTGCATGAATCTGAACCGGACACCTCGCTTTGGTTGTGCGGTGCCATCAATGAGCACGACCGACGTTATGTGGAGCGGATGACCGACTGGCGTGAACCGGTGGTGAACATACTGCCGCAGACACCCGACGTGGCATCGTTCTACAGCAAGATCGATATCCTCGTTTTGCCCTCATGGCGCGAGACGATGCCTCTGGTGGTGTTGGAAGCCATGCAGGTTGGTGTCTGTGTGCTCCAGACCAATCGTTCGGGAATGAGCGAACTGTTGGAACACGGCAAAGAGACGCTCTTTTTCCCGCCCGACCAACCTGATATACTCCTGCTGCAGTTGACGCAATGTATGGACAAGGAAGAGCGTCAGCAGATTGCCCGAACCGGACAAGAGAAAGCGATGCAATTAGTAAATAACCAGTCGTTTGACGACCAAATAACGAAGCTCCTATGCGTGTGATAGCGTATTACCTGCCGCAGTTCCATGCGATACCCGAGAATGATGCATGGTGGGGCAAAGGCTTCACCGAATGGGTCAGCGTGCGTAATGGTAAGCCCTTGTTCAAGGGGCATCACCAACCCGTTGAACCCGGTGAGTTGGGGTATTACAACCTGTTGGACGTAGCTGTCAAAGAGCGTCAGGTACAACTCGCACGCGAGGCAGGTATCGAAGGGTTCTGCTACTGGCATTACTGGTTCGGTGGTAAACAGCTATTAGAGAAACCGCTGCAACAGGTGCTGCAGAGCGGTCACCCTGATTTCCCATTCTGCCTTGGTTGGGCAAACGAGAGTTGGAAAGCCAAGACCTGGCTCGATCAGCAGATGGCTCCCGATCGTATGCTCATTGAGCAGACCTATTCGCCCGAAGATGACGAAGCCCATTTTGCTGCTATCTTACCCATGTTGCGCGATAAGCGCTATATACAGGTGGACGGCAAGCCGCTGCTGATGGTCTATCGCCCGCTCGACCTGCCGGACGGCAAAGCATGGATAGCACGTTGGCAACAGATGGCGAAAAAGGCCGGATTCAACGGACTGTATCTTTTGGGTCACGTACCCTATCAAAAGCAAATAGACGAGGTGTTAGCGTTGGGCTTTGATGCCGTGAATCTGGTGCCGTTAGGGGATGCCAAACGTAATGTATGGCTCGCTCTTCGCCACTTGCCGACGATGCTTCGCTATCTGAGAGGCAAAGCGCCGTTGGTGTATGAGTACGCAGAGACGATGCGCGTGTTTGCATCGCGCGTTATGCGCCGCGAAGAGGTGGTACCGACTATCCTGCCCGGCTGGGATCATTCACCACGCAGTCGTATGCGGGCATTCATTCTGCATCATGCTACACCGCAGGCTTTCCAAGCACATGTGGCGGCAATAAAGCGCATAACAGATACCAAGAAAAACCAACTTGTCATGCTTAAGTCTTGGAACGAATGGGGGGAGGGCAATTATATCGAACCGGACAAACGCTGGGGAAGACAATTCCTCGATGCCTTACAAAACATACTGCGTCCATGATAGTTATAAACGGTCGTTTTTTGAGTCAACGCATCACCGGTATTCAGCGGTTTGCCTACGAGATCTGTTGCGCCTTGCAGCAGATAGGTGTCGCGTTCACTATTCTGGCGCCGGCGGATATTCGTGAGGAATACGACTTGACCGGTTTATCGGTAGATGTCATCGGCGGCAAGGGCTCGCATCTATGGGAACAGGTGACCTTACCCCGCTACATGAAAAGCCATCATAACGGACAGATCCTATTGAGCCTGAGCGGTTTGAGTCCGTTATTATACAAGCATACGATCCTGACTATCCATGATGTGTCCTATCTCTTAAAACCTCGTGCGTACAGTAGGCTGTATTGTCTGTACTATCGCCTCATGACTCCGTTGGCAGCAAAACGAGCGCGTAAGATACTGACGGTGAGCGAGTTCTCGAAGGGAGAGATTATGCACTATCTGGGAGTAGAGGAGCATAAGATAGCCGTGGTGTATAATGCCGTACGTCCGGCTCCCTTATTGCCTCGGGAGAAAGCAGACCGTTATCTGCTGGCGGTAGGCAGTCTGATGCCTCGTAAGAATATAAAGCGCCTTTTGGACGCCTATGCTGCATTAGACCATCCGGATTTTGACTTATATGTCGTGGGCGGATTGCAATCCTCTTTCGCTGATGCGCATCTGCAGGCGTACGCACGCACGAGAGGCATATGCTTCTTGGGTTACGTGCAGCGTGATGAGTTGATGCAATTATACCGGAACGCCACTGCGTATATCAACCCCTCTTTGTACGAGGGATTCGGCATCCCGTTGGTGGAGGCCATGACGCAGGAGTGTGCCGTAGTGGTATCGGATATACCTGTATTCCATGAGGTGTGCGATAAGGCTGCGCTCTATTTTAATCCGCTGGATGTACAAAACATACAAGCGAAAATGATCCGCATCATGCAGGATGAACCCTTACGCCGGCAACTGGTTAAGGCCGGCACACAACAAGCAGCACGCTTCAGTTGGGAGCAATCGGCCAAAGCCATCGAGAAGATAATAAACGAATTATGAAAAAGATACTACATATATCGAAGTTTTACTATCCCTATTTTGGCGGAATAGAAGATGTGGTGCACTCTATCGTGGCGGAGATGGAGGGGAAGTATGAGCAGCATATCATCTGTTTTAACCACGAGAAAAGCGGAACCATACGCACGACTCAGAACGGGGTAGAGGTCATTCGTGTGAGTGCCCCCCTTACCCTCGCATCCCAACCGCTTTCTCTATCCTATTATACCAAACTGCGCGAAGAAATAGAGACCTTTCAGCCGGACGTGATACATGTGCATTTTCCGAATCCGTTGATTGGTGTTTTGCTGTTATCCATGCCCATCCATGCCAAGTTGATCATTCATTGGCATTCGGATATCATCGGCAAGGGATGCCTATACGCGCTGTACCGTCGCTGGGAGAAACGTATCTTGGAGCGCGCGGATGCCGTGATTGCTACGAGCGAACAGTATGTCGAGAAATCGATCCCCTTGCAGGCGTATAAAAAGAAGATACACATCCTTCCCAATATCGTTAACGAAGAGAAACTGCAGCTTCTGTCGGGAGATGAGGCGATGATCAGAAATATCCGTGAGCAGTACAAAGGCAGAAAAATAGTGCTTTTTGTCGGCCGTCATGTGCCCTATAAAGGTATTGATATCCTGATACAGGCAACCTCTTTCTTGCCGAACGATTGTGTGGTGCTCATCGGTGGAACCGGTGAACAAACGGCTAACCTCCAACAGCAGGCCTTGCCTTTGGGCGAGAAAGTGCAGTTTTTGGGACGTCTGCAAGATAAGGAGTTGCGCTGTTACTTACACGCTGCCGATGTGTATGCGTTCCCCTCTATCGACCGCCGCGAGGCATTCGGGGTGGCATTGGCTGAAGCCTTGTATTGCGGCTTGCCCGCTGTCTCGTTCGACATTGCCGGTTCGGGAAGTATATGGGTGAACCAAGACGGCCAAACAGGAATCATCGTTCCGCAGCAGGAGGCGCAAGCGTACGCCCAAGCCATAACGGATCTACTGCGCGATGAGAAACGGCGGAACCAATACGGCGCGGCTGCCCAACAATGGGTGCGCGAGCATTTTCTCAAAGACCAGATACAAAAATTACCAACCATTTACGAGTCATGTTAGTTTCTTTTCTTGTACCCCCTGTGGTAGTCGGTGAACATCCTGCGGAACGTAGTTCCGGTTGTACACGCGTGGTGTACCCGACACCGAACATATATGAATTGCAGGTCGCTGCATGCGTGGAGCAGAAGTACCCGATAACGTATTTGGACTGCGTCAACCATTCGATAGACGCAGAGGGACTGATGACGCATATCCAGCGTCATCCGGCGGATGTGTATGCAATCTGGACGGTGAACCTGTCCGTGCAAAACGATATCGAGATAACCCGTCGTATTCATGCCGTTCAACCGAACGCATGGGTGCTCCTTCTTGGGCCCGGTGCTTCGTGGTTCCATAAAGAGTGCCATGTGGACGAACGCACGATTGTTGTGCACGGCGAGCCGGAGATGACGGTCATGGAGCTGTTAGACAAACTGGATAAGCACGAAGACTGGCATGCCATAGATGGTATCTCGTATCTGGCAGACGGCAAGCACCATCGTAATAAGATGCGGGCATTGATGAAGGATCTGGATGCGCTGCCGGTGCCCGCGCGCCATCTGGTGAGTGACATCGCCTACCGCAATCCCAAACTCAAATGTACGCCGTACACCACGATGGTTACGTCCCGTAACTGTCCGTTTCGATGCATCTATTGCGTGCCTTCATCGCTCACCTTTGCTCGCGAGATAGAGAACAGGGAGTATAATCACCGCAAACCGCCTATCTCGTTCCGTTCGCCGGAGAAAGTGGCGGAAGACATACGTCAACTGGCTGCCGAAGGCATCAAGGCGATCGGGTTCATGGACGATAACTTTATATGGAATGAGCAACGCACGGCGGCAATCTGCGGGGCCTTGCGTGAGACCGGTATCGTATGGGGTTGCCAGGCACGCGTCGATGCCATCACCGAACCGATTGCGCAGCAGTTGGGCTCCTCCGGTTGCCGTTATGTGGATCTGGGCGTAGAGTCCTTCAATGATGCCATTCTGGAGTATATCCACAAAGGCATTACCAGTGATCAGATATACAACGCCATCCGCTTGCTCCAGAAATATAAGGTGCCGGTCAAACTGAATATACTCATCGGTACGAGTCCGCTGGAGACCAAGCAGACCATCAAAGATACCATCCGAAAGGCCAAGAAACTGCAGGTGGATCAGCTGATGATTAATATCGTTTCGCCTTTCCCCGGCACAGAGTTCTACCACATGGCATTGGAGAACGGCTGGCTCAAAGACGGCGTCTATACCCCCACAGACGTGCAGCGCGAGTCCATACTCAATTACCCGAATCTGACTAACAAGGAGATGGAGCATCTGTTGTTCGTTTCCAACCTCAGTTATTTCCTGTCGCCTCGTTTCGTATGGAAACAACTACGCAAGTTCCGTTCGTGGTCTGATTTCACGCATGCATTACGCTCTCTCAAAATCAAATTATTCGGATGAAGCCCGTTAAGATCAGTTATATTGTCATTACATGGAACGGTCTCTCGTTCATGCAGCAGCTGCTGACTTCTATGAAGCAGCAGTTAACGCGCGAGGACGTAGAGCTCATCATTGTGGATAACGGTTCCACTGACGGTACCTTGGATTTCCTTCGGCAGCACTATCCCTCCCTTGAGTTGGTATGCCTGTCGGAGAACAAGGGCGTGGCGTTTGCGCGTAATATAGCATTGAGGCGCGCCAAGGGCGAGTATCTGTTCATCATTGACAATGACATCTGCATCAACGACCATGCCGTCGAGACGATGGAGCATTACATGGATGCCCATCCCGAGGTGGGTATCTGCGGATGCAAACTCCTCTCTCCCGATGGTGAGACACAAGAGAGTTGCAAAGCCTATCCGGGTATTCGCGCAAAGATACGCAGCCTGGTCCGCCCGTCTGCTCCTTTCGTGTATCACGAACAAATAACTGGCACCGAACCCTTTGAACCGGTGTATCTCATCGGTGCTTGCCAAATGATTCGCAAACAGACCTACGATGCCATCGGTGATCTGGATGAGGCAATTTTTTACGGACCCGAAGACTGTGATTATTGTCTTCGAGCCCGTAATGCCGGTTGGCGTGTGATGTATCTTCCGCAAGTGGCAATGGTGCATTATTGCCAACGAAGGACACACGCTAATCCCTTCAACCGCTTGGGTCTCTTGCACCTAAAGGCACTCTTGTATTTCTACAAGAAGTACCGCCAAGTCTAATTACTCGTTCACTATTGCACCCTGCATGGTGTACGTCTTGCCGTTGCGCAGGATGAAGATCTGTCCGTTGCGAACAAATTTCTGTACTGACGTCTTGTCGTCCGTTGTCTGCTCGATACCGGTTGGCTCGTTGTAGTCGTAGAAATAGCAGTTGCCTATCTCCTTGGTGTTGGCATCGTAGTTGCAGAGTTGACCGATGATAGCAGCCTGTCCGCCCACAGCAATCTCATGACCCGTCTGGAAAGACTGATTATTGAACCACTTGGCATTATAGCAGTACAGATTGTTCTCCCCGTCCGAGATATACAAACGGCAGTTTCCGCGCTGGGCTATCTGCGCCGGCGTGTTTACTATGGAGGAGATCTCACCTTCTACGATATAAGGGATAGCCGATATCCAACCAATCTCGTTCGCGCCGAGCATCTCCAACGCTTGGCTGACTGTGATGCCGGTATAGAGCGTGTTGTCCACCGTGATATTATCGTATTTGTCATGAGATCCGTATGCTTCTCCGTAGCCTGCCCACACTTTGTCCATCGGTAGAACCGCCTCGTCGACATATGTAGTTCCGTTTACCACTACGAAGTAGGATACCGTATAGGCATCACTCACGCTATTGTACGCGATGGTCAAGCCGGCATCCTCAAGTGCTACCGATTCGTACGAGCTGATGTTCCCTTTGTAGGCAGCATAAGAGTATATGTTATAGAGCGCTGTGTTGTCGTTGAGGAAAGAGCCGATGACCGAATTGGCTGAGGACGTATAGATGGCGAAATAGAGCAACATCTGGTCTTCAGCATTATTTTCATAGAAATCTTCCGTGCTCAACTGAAGAGTCCAGTATTGGAAATTATTACCCGAATAGCTTGGGTAGTAATACGAGTTGAGCTTCGTAAAATCATACGCGTTGATCGCTTTCTCCGGGTTGAGATCCGGCTCCGGCTCGGTGAAGGAAATAGTGCTGGTGGTCACTTGCATCGGACAGCGGTAGTCGGTGTACCCTCGTACTTGTACCGGATAATACTGGCCGTTGATCTTCACCACCGGACTCACGTAGTAATTACCGTTCGGCAGATCGGATACGTAGCCGATGGCATAGTTAGAACGATAGAAGTAACCGGGTTGTAAACCGTCATAACCCCAGTCGTCATAGTCACAGTAAGTAAGGAAATTACCGTTCGCATCATACACCTTCAGTGCCGCAGAAGTACCGGATAAAGTGAGGATGGATAGGTTATTGAAGACATCCATCTGCAGGGCTACCCAGTTTTGTTCTGAACGATCTACGCTTGTTTGGTGCGGATATACCTTGTCGCTCACAAAGTTATAGTTGTACGAACCACCTGCCATAGGACGGATATGCGTGTAGGCGAGAACCTGCTCGGTGAAGGCTTCATCGGTTACCGAACCACCCGTGCCTTGGTTCTCCGGATCCATGGCTGATACCTGGAAATAACCGTCGCAGGCACCATTCCAACCCCAGTTGATATGAATCAGACCGTCGGCATCTACACCATCGCCTACAAAAGCATGACCCTCGTCATTGACCGTACGGGCGCTGAACATAACCGGACGACCCTGCTGAAGCTCGGACACAATGCCATCTACGAAATCATCATCGGTCATACAGTCTTTGATCAGCACTTGTACACCCGGGTCATAACCGAAATGCTCCACCATGCCTCGTAACATAAAATTATTGGATGTACCACTCGCCCCCGTTCCGTAACTCATCTCACTCGCAACACCGCAGTGGTGCATCAAAATAGCTACGGCTTCCTGCTCTTCCGCTGTACCATACGAGTAGTTGTAGTCGTTCAACATGTGTGACCAGTCATAGGTTGTGTTTCCATAATCCACCGAAAGGGTGATCGAATCGCCGGTATCACTCAGCCATTTGTACGAAGACGTACCCGTACCTTGCGTAGGGTAGTTATGTACCTTCATGATCTGGGCTGCGGCTGTCGCTACACAACCCGTCACGCAATGCGAACCGTTATAGTTCGGGCACCAGAGGTTATACGGCGCTCTTTGTCCCCATAGGGTCTGACAGATCGGACTGATAGGCGTGTACTGCTGCGCTGTCTTCGCCTGCGCACGTTTGATTGGAGCGGACGGAGCGGCAGGAGCTGAAGCTACACGAGCGATATCGTGGCTGTAGATATCCATCCATGCGCGCAAAGCGTCCGGTATATTGTCTGCATCCCAATGACCGGCATCCGAATAACCCAACACCGTACGGGTGCGGTCTTCGGCAGAGATGAGAACGAAGCCGTTCTCCTCGCCGCGGTTGAAGACATAGAATGCCGGTTGACCACTCGCCTGCTTCACCGTGAAGCAGTGAGTGAGCACTTGCGGTTGAGGCGCCGGAAGGTGGGCAACTTGGTTGTCTGTTCTAAAAGAAGCTGCGATACGCATCGCCTCTTCCTGGGTGCGCAGCGCTGCGGTCAGCTGCAAACAAAGCAGCAATCCTGCAAAAAGAGTGAGAAGTTTTTTCATACTATTAAATATTAAATGTGAATCAATCTGTATGTCAAATAACCGGCATAGATTAACAGCAGCAGTGCACCTGCCCATCGTTGAATCTTCCGTTCGTGGTTCGTCTTCACCGCCAGCCATACAATGATACTGCCTAAGGCAGCCATCACCGCGTCTAATTCGATGCCGTCGTACGCAGGCAACGGACGAACGGTTGCACTCGTCGCTAACACAAAGAATACATTGAAGATATTGCTGCCGAACACATTACCCAACGCAATATCGCTGTTATGTTTCGCAGCCGCTATCACCGAGGTCGCGAGCTCCGGCAACGATGTCCCCAATGCCACAATCGTCAGACCGATGATCGCTTCGCTCACCCCCATACGGGTCGCAATATCGACGGCACTCTTCACAATCAGTTCGCCGCCTACTACCAACCCTACCAGTCCGCCAATGACTAATCCGATGGCTCGGCGTACAGGGATCTCGCTAATCCCTAATCCCTCATCACTAATCCCTAATCCTTCCTCCGGATGATCCTTGGCATGACGGAAGGTGTTATACAGGAAATAGCAGAAGAGCACTAACAGCGTAATACCACCCATACGACCGATACCCTTGCCGCACTCGCCGAAGGGTAACTCGATGCTCACGAAGATCAACACCAAGAATCCCGCGATGATAGAAAGCGGGATATCGAAATCACGACTGCGTTTCTGCGAAACGATAGGATAGACCAAGGCGGTCAGACCGAGGATAACGAAGGTGTTGATGATGTTCGAACCTAAGATATTGGTGATGGCCAGATCGGTCGAACCTTCCGCTACGGAGACCATATTCACCACAAACTCCGGCATCGAGGTTCCGAACGCCACTACCGTCAGACCGATCACCAGATCGCTGATGCCGAAGCGCTTGGCAATCGCCGATGCGCCGTCCACCAGACAGTCCGCACCCTTCACCAGCGCCACAAAGCCCAGCACGATGACTATCGCACCGACCCACCATCCATATGCTAATAACTGCTCTATCATACGTTAAACAAAAAGTGCATTATATCGCCATCTTGAACGATGTAGTCCTTGCCCTCGATACCCAGTTTACCCGCAGCACGGCAAGCTGCCTCACCGCCGAGTGCAATATAATCATCGTATTTGATGACCTCCGCGCGTATGAAACCGCGCTCGAAATCCGTGTGGATAACGCCTGCGCATTGCGGTGCTTTCGATCCCGCTTTGAACGTCCAGGCGCGTACCTCATCGCTACCCGCCGTCAAGAACGTCCGCAAGTTAAGCAGGGCGTATGCGGCTTTGATCAACCGGTTCACGCCGGACTCTTTCAACCCGATCTCCTCAAGGAACAT
The DNA here is from genome assembly GCA_946187555.1 of uncultured Bacteroidales bacterium. GTDB lineage: Bacteria > Bacteroidota > Bacteroidia > Bacteroidales > Paludibacteraceae > Colicola. Next base: position 15,534 of record CAMHQP010000004.1, on the reverse strand, counting down.
CTGACGCTCCTCGTAGGTCTCCAACTCGGCTATCTCGCTCTCTATCTTTGCAGCGAGCACAAGCACTTGTGCGTCTTCGTCTTTCACCGCTTCGCGAACCTGCTCCACATAGGCATTGCCCGTCACGGCGGCAGACTCATCGACGTTGCATACATACATCACCGGTTTGTTGGTCAACAAAAACAAATCGCGTGCGGCCGCTTCTTGGTCTTTGTTCTCCAACTCCACCGTACGGGCATTCTTGCCTTGCGACAGCGCCTCGCGGTACTTAACCAGCACCTCTAACTGCAACTTCGCGTTCTTATCCCCACCGGCTTTAGCCGCTTTCTCGCACTTGGCAATACGGCTCTCCACTGTCTCCAGATCTTTCAACTGTAACTCCGCATCGATGATCTCTTTATCGCGAACCGGATTCACCGAACCATCGACATGCACCACGTTCTCATCGTCAAAGCAACGGAGCACATGAATGATTGCATCCGTCTCACGGATGTTCGCGAGGAACTTGTTTCCTAAGCCCTCACCTTTGCTCGCACCCTTCACCAAGCCTGCTATATCGACTATCTCCACCGTCGTCGGAATCACACCGCGCTCGGGCTTGCACAACTCACCGAGTTTGATCAACCGCTCGTCCGGAACGGTGATCACACCTACGTTCGGCTCGATCGTACAGAAAGGGAAATTGGCGCTCTGCGCCTTCGCATTACTCAAACAGTTAAACAGCGTACTCTTGCCCACATTCGGCAATCCTACTATTCCACATTGTAAACTCATATCTTTGTCTCAAAAAACCTTTGCGAGCGCAAAGGTACTGCTTTTTTTTGAATTATGCAAATTTTTCTTGCATATGTCATTTTTTTATTGTACCTTTGCAGCGTAAATCATAAATTTTCGATCAGTATGGCAAATCCTTTTAGCCTTGAAGGCAAGAACGCTTGGGTTACAGGCGCTTGTTACGGAATCGGTTTCGCTATCGCCAAGGCGTATGCGCAGGCGGGCGCGAACCATATTATTTTTAATGCCCGCAGTCAGGAGGCGATAGACAAAGCGTATGAGCTCTATCATGCTGAAGGCATAGAGAACGTACACGGCTACGTCTGCGACGTGACCGATGAGGTGGCGATCAAAGCCCTTGTAGAGCGTATTCACGAAGAGGTGGGACCGATTCATATCCTCGTTAACAACGCCGGTATCATCAAGCGTATCCCGATGCACGAGATGAAGCGCGAAGAGTTCCAACAGGTGATCGACATCGACCTTGTAGCGCCCTATATCGTTTCTGCCGCCGTTCTGCCGGAGATGATGGAGCGTCGCGAAGGAAAGATCATCAACATCTGCTCGATGATGTCTGAACTTGGCCGCGAAACCGTAAGCGCTTACGCTGCCGCCAAGGGTGGCCTGAAGATGCTTACCCGTAATATCTGCTCCGAGTACGGAGAGTATAATATCCAATGCAACGGTCTGGGACCGGGTTATATCGCTACCCCCCAAACGGCTCCGCTACGTGAGCGTCAACCCGACGGCTCCCGTCATCCGTTTGACTCCTTCATATGCGCCAAGACCCCTGCCGGCCGTTGGTTAGAACCGGATGAGTTAGGTGCCCCGGCGGTCTTTCTTGCTAGTCATGCGAGCGATGCCGTCAACGGACAGATTTTGTATGTAGATGGTGGTATTTTGGCTTATATCGGACGTCAACCCAAATGAAAAAGATCTTATTTTTCGCACTGGTGCTGTTGAGTTTGACAGCGTGTCATAAAGAAGCCGTGCAACCTAAAGTGTATGGCCGCTATGTGCCCGAACGCAAGGAAGATTTCGCATGGGAGAATGAGTACGCCGCCTTCCGTTTGTACGGCGCAGCGCTCAAGCCCGAGAACCCCTCCAACGGTGTCGATCTATGGCTTAAAGCCTCGCCGGAACTCGTGGTGGATAGTTTCTACTACCGCGAGCACCAACTCGGTCTGCCATACCATATCAACTATGGCAAGGGGCTCGATTGCTACAAGGTAGGACATACCTGCGGTTGCGGCGGATTGGTGGTGCTGACCGAAGAGGAGGGTGTGTACAAAACCTGGATCGGTGGTCCCTATGACCGCTGGGAGATCCTCGAGCAGACGCCTGACCGCTTCGTCTTCCGCCTCGAGTATGACTCGCTTCTCGTCGCCGGACATATCCTCCATGAATCCCTTACCATCACTGCCGAAGCTGGTACGGCGATGAACAAAGCCGAGGTGGTACTGACCGACCCATCACCCGTCACCCATCACCAATTACCAATCCTGTACGCCGGTGGCGGCATCTATATGCACGATACCATTGATCATTTCGAGGTGTATGACCAGATAGGCATGGTCTTCTACGAGGAGGACGCGCTGAGTGACAAACAGGCGGCGCAGATGAACTACGACTATAACGGTTCCACGTCCCAAGGACGGATTTACATCACCGTTCAGACGCCCGAAGCCGAGATCACCGATATCCAGGATGGCAACCTTATTGCCGTCAAACCCTATGCCCTCGGCGACACCCTGACCTATTTCTTCAGTGCTACATGGAGCGAGTGGTCTGACAACGCTGAAAACTGATAACTGATAGCTGAATAATACCATGAGTGCAAAAAAATCTGATTCTCTTACAATCATCACCGAGAATCGAAAACAAAAAACGACCCTCATCAGGTCGTTTTTCGTGGTGCCACCGAGAATCGAAAAATGCGGGCAGAGTATATAGCTCGCAATAATCGTTCGAGCGAAGCGAGATAAGAACTCTAGTGAGATTCTCGTTCCTTGGCATCAAAAAACGACCCTCATCAGGTCGTTTTTCGTGGTGCCACCGAGAATCGAACTAGGGACACAAGGATTTTCAGTCCTTTGCTCTACCAACTGAGCTATGGCACCCGGAGCATTCTCCCGTTAATCGGGAGAAGCGGCTTCCGCCTAAGAGGGCAAAATATGTCGCTCTTGTCGAAAGCGGGTGCAAAAGTACTGCTTTTTTTTGAATTGACCAAATTTTTTTGCATTTTTTTTGCATTTTTGCTAAAAAAGCAGTACTTTTGTGCCGAATTTGTGCAGAAAATGGAACTCAAAGTGATTGCATACGCCCGAAATGGGCATACGGACAAGTTCGGCATCCCGCGGCAGAGCAGGGAGGAAAGTCCGATCTTGACGCGTATCGTTTTTGAACCCGAATATAAGGTCGCAGAAGCGCTGCGCGGCATTGAGGGCTATAGCTATTTATGGCTCATCTGGGGCTTCAATACGACCGATTGGTCGCCGACGGTACGTCCGCCTCGGTTGGGTGGCAACAAGCGCATGGGCGTGTTTGCTACGAGGAGTCCGTTCCGACCTAATCCTGTTGGATTAAGCAGTGTAAAATTAATCGGCATTGAGAACGGCGATCTGCTCGTGAGCGGTGCAGATGTATTGGACGGAACGCCGATATACGATATCAAGCCGTACTTGAGTTTTTCGGACAGCCACGAAAATGCCCAAAACGGCTTTGCGGGGGACTCCAAAGACTATAAACTGAAATTGGATATGGGACATTGTATGTTGGATACTGTTCCTGAAGATGTCCTTCGGGATCTCCGTTATATCTTATCACAAGATCCCCGTCCCGGATATCAGGATGACCCTGCGCGCGAATATAAGATGGATTACGCGGGATGGACGGTCACTTTTGTGGTGGAAGGCACCCAAGTGATTGTGCGCAAAATAGAGAAAAATTCATAAAATTTGCACAAAAATAACATTTTTTGTCCGAAATACTTGCGTATATCGGATTTTTTTTGTAATTTTGCAGAGCAAAATGGGCGTATGTCTGTTGCGCGAGACTTAACATGCTAAAAATAAATAAAAATAACTAATACAATGAAGAGATTCTTTTTGATTTTTGCGACCTTTGTATGTGCAATGAGTTTGCAGGCCAAAACGATTTACCTTAATGCAGGCGGAAGTACTTTTTGGGATCAAGGTGGAGCAGTGTTCTTTGCTCACTCTTGGACTGGTACAAGTACGAATGAGCAGGACTTGAAGATGAATCTTGCCGGAGTCGGCGTGTACGGAGTAGAGGTTCCGGACGGGAATGACAAGGTGATTTTTGTTCGTATGCCGGGTGGCAGCGCTAGTCTTGATTGGAGCACGTATTGGAATCAGACGTATGATCTGGAGATTCCTTCTGACAAGAACTGCTATACGATTACCGGTTGGGTGAAAGACACGAAGTACAGTACCGGAGAATGGAACGCGTATGAACCCGCGCCGCTTTCGTACTACATTGCCGGCGAGGGACTTCCCGGTGTCAATTGGGACAATCACTTGCAGATGCCCGACAATACGATCAGTTTTGCGGACTTGGCAGCCGGAACGTATAAGTTCAAGGTGACGACAGGTAACTGGGAAGGTATAATCCTGGGAGCTGATGCTGTTGATGCCTCTTGTAGTACGCAGGGGTATAGCGCGGATAATGACGGTAATGTGTCGATTAAATTGGTAAGCACGGGAAGTATAACGGTGAGCGTCGTGGACGGTCATCTGTGCGTTACTATCGTAGGTGAGACGGAGGAGATTGTGAGCGGTACAGGCGTGCCGAGCGAGTGTCCGGACGTGTTGCTGCAGGCTTTCTTCTATGACTCGTACGAAGTGGATTCGACCCATGCCGGTACGCAGACTTTCGGCGATACCAAATGGAAAACGCTGCAGAAACAGGCTGGTGAGATAGGTGCGTATTTTGACCTCGTATGGTTGCCGCCCAGTGGCTTGGCAAGCGGAGTGGGTTATCACCCGAAGCAATACTGTAACCAGAACTCGGCATGGGGTACCCGCGCGGAATTGGAAAAACTGATCTCGACGTTCCATAACAGTGGTACGAAGGTCGTTGCCGACATCGTGATCAACCACGCCGAGGCGATGGCAGGTTGGTGCGACATGGCGGTTGAGGACTTTGATGAGTACGGTTTGTTTGAACCGGGGCCGAGTTTTATCACCAGCAACGATGAGGTGAATGATCCTTCTACGAATGTCGATACGTTGGCAGGCGACTGTTGGGGGTATTCAAAGAACTCGCGTGCAGACGATGGAGCCAACTGGGAGGCAGCGCGCGACTGGGCGCATGATAACCAGGAGGTGCAGGCGATGTTCAAGGCTTATCTGAAATGGATGAAAAACGTGATGCATTATGATGGTTGGCGTTACGATAAGGGTGACGGTTATAACAACTGGCATATGAGTAACTACAACCAGGCATCGGAGCCGTATATCGCTTTTGAGGAGTATTATGACGGTAATGTGGAGACGCTGAGAAACTCTATCCGTAGCGCGGAGATGAATCTGATGGCGCTGGATTTCGCGTTGAAGTTCGATGGTATCAATGCGATGCAGGGATGGAACTATGTAGGTCGCCGCGGTCTGATTGCTAATGACGGCACGGGTAGTGACTACTGGAAGAAACACGCTGTGACATGGGTAGATAACCACGATATGTTCATGCGTGGAGATAATGAGTTGGAGTTCTGCGGCCGTGGTAACTCGATGAAGCCGGAGATCAAGGCACGTCTGTTGGGCGCTAATGCGTTCATCCTCGCTATGCCGGGTGTACCGTGTATCTTCTACCCGCATTGGTATAAGTACAAAGCCGAGATCAAGGACATGATCAACGCGCGTCACTTGGCCGGCGTACATAGCGAGAGCGAAGTGAAGGACGAGTACTGGGATAGCGACGGCTCGCGTGCTACGGGTTACCAAGCTACTATTGTAGGTAAAAACGGTTATCTGATCTTATGTTTGGGTACCAAGACCGGAGGTAACTTTGATGGTTACACTAAAGTAGCCAGCCTGTACAGCACGTTTAATGATAACGGCAACTTGATTAACGAGAGTTATGAGATGTGGGTGAACGCAACAGGCGATGCCGCTCCGGGTCTGATAGTTACACCGAGCACATTCTTTGAGGATGCGGTTGCCGGTATCAACGTAACGGCTCAAGCCGTTGGCGGTAGTTGCGCAACGCCGACCATCCATTATACAACGGATGGATCTGTTCCGACGACGAGTTCGCCTGTTTATACGGGACCGCTGAACTTCAAGCAGACGACAACACTGAAGATCATGGCTGCTTGTGGTAGCGCGCAATCGAAAGTGCAGACGTACACCTATACCTATCGTGAGCCGCTGCAACGCGGTATCATCGTTCGCTTCGACAAACCGGAGAGCTGGGAAAAAGTGTATATCTATGCATGGAAACCGTACAAAGATGAGCAGGGCGAAGACGCATCGGAGAACATCATGGGTGCATACCCGGGGCAACGCATTTATCAAGATGTAGAAGGTTGGTACGCATATGAGTTCGATGTTTCGATGGATTCGGTGAACTTCTGTATCAACTCGGGCGATGACTGTGGTGGTATCAACGTACGTTCGAATGATCTGGTAACCGATTATGACGTATGCTACGGCTGGATGGCAGGTAAGGATACCGCGTCCAACCAAGAAGTGCTGATGGATTGTGAGACGATTTTGCATCCTGCGTTTGATATCGCAGTGGGTCCCGAGAGCGGTTATTTCAGCGACCAGGCAGAGGGTGTCAATGTCTCCATCAACGCCATCGGCAAAGAGAATGCAATGATTTACTATACCACGGATGGCAGTGAACCGACGACAGCATCGCAGCAGGCAGTAGGTCAGACGAGTTTCAAGGTGACCCAGACCACGACGGTGAAAGCGTTTGCGTACGACGCAATAACGGAAACAAGGACAGCCACACGCACGGCTACTTACACCTATAAGGCACCGCAATCGGGGCCGTTGACGGTTAAGTTCATCAAACCGGAAGCATGGGAAGACCTCTATTTATATGCGTTCACGCGTGTGAAAGTGGACGGTAAGTACAAAGATACACCGTACTCACTGGATGGTAAGAGTCCTAAATGGCCGGGTATGAAATGGACTCGGACGGAAGGACAGTGGTATGTGCATACCATGAGTGCAGACCTGAAAGAGATCTACGTCATCTTCACGGAAGGCAATAAGAAACCGCAGACGCAGGATATCTATCTAACGGAGAATACCTGTTATCTGTGGAATCCGAACTGCGGTAAGGCAGTGGTGGATTCTAACTGCGACGGCGTGATCGACGAAGGATTAGAAGAAATAGTAGTTAATTCGATTAAGAACCATGAAGTATACAAAGTTATCATCAACGGTCGCCTCGTTATTGTCCATAACGGCGTTATGTACGATGTTCTTGGCCGCCGCCTCTAATGCGAGCGCCAAGACTCTGTACTTGGATACAGGCGGAAATGCCCTGTGGGAGGCAGATAACGCGAATAAGTTCGCGGCATGGCATTGGCAGGGTTCCGGTCAAGGCCAATGGACTAGTTGGATGACCCGCGTGAGCGGCAATATATGGCAAACCACTATCAGCGATGCCAGCGATAGAGTAATTATCTGCCGTTTTAACACGTCCATGTCTTCTCCTACGTGGGATGACGGCAACATATGGAATAAGACGGCTGACTTGACCATACCTTCGGATAAGGATATGTACTCGATCTCCGATTGGGGACAAGGTACGAATGTCTGCCCAGGCGAGTGGATGAAGTACAACACCAGCGGTGATACTCCGGGAGGTGGCGGAGATCCTGTGACTCCGGGTGATTTTGAGACTGCCGTACCGAGTCAGTGTACGGATGTGATGCTGCAGGCTTTCTATTGGAATTCGGATGTTGACAATTCGTATGGTACAACCAAGTGGACGGTACTATTATCTCAGGCATCCGAGATCTCGCAGAATTTCCAATTGGTATGGTTGGCTCCTTCGTGTAACTCAAAGACGAGCAGTATGGGATATCTTCCCACCAAATACTACTATCAACGTAATAGTATGGGACGAGAAGACGACCTACGCTCTTTGATCAGTGCACTCCATGACGGCGGTACGCGTGTGTTGGCAGATGTGGTGATTAACCATGCTGGAAACAAGAGCAATTGGATCGATTTCTTTGATCAGGACTTTGGTACATATGGTTATTTTAAACCGAACAGCAAATGGATTACCAAGGATGATGAAGCCAGCACCGCAGAAGGTGGTAAATATGCAAGTAAGTTAGGTCCCAATTATGACGATGGTCAGAATGGTACGGATGCCAATTTCGTCGGTGCGCGTGATTTTGACCATAAGAATGATTCGGTACAGAAAATGTGCCGCGCCTATCTGAAGTTCCTTAAGTACACGATGAACTATGATGGCTTCCGCTTTGATGTAGCGGGCGGTTATCATGTAAGCCATATCAATGACTATGTCACGAATGCCAAACCCTATTTCTCCGTCATGGAGTATTGGAAAGGTGATGCGAATGAACTGAAGACGCGTATTGACGAGGCGGGCAAGAATAATTTGGCGTTTGATTTCGCTGCTAAATACAATGTGTTCCGCGATGGTATCTTTTATAAGAGTTACGATAAATGTAAGAACGGAGGTCTGCGTGGAAAAGGTTATAGCAAGTATGCCGTAACGTTTATCGATAACCATGATACGTTCAACCGTAGCGATAATGATGACGTGGCGAATAAGCGTGACGGATCGAGTATCAATGACAAGAGTCTGATGATGCGTTGTAACGCGTATCTGCTCTCCATGCCTGGTGTGCCGTGTGTGTTCTATCCGCATTGGGTGAAGTACAAGAGCGAGATCAAAGCGATGATCAACGCGCGTCGTATGGCAGGTATTCATTCGGAGAGTTCCGTACAGGAGGAGTCCGGTAGCGGATACTACCGCGCGACGGTGCAGGGTAAGTACGGTAGCGTCAAACTGATGCTCGGTACAGCGGCTAATGATGCGGCTCCCGCCGGGTATACGCAGGCAGTCAAGGGTACGGACTATGCAATGTACTATACTGGCACAGGCCCTCAGGGCATTGAGAACGTGCAATCCGAACAGAAAGGCGAGAAGTATATTGAGAACGGACAACTTTATATTCGTTGTGGCGAGCATGTGTTCGATGCACAAGGAAGAAAAATTTACTAATTTTAAAATTTTGATATTATGAAAAAGATTTTTACTTTGATGATGACTGCTGTGTTCAGCGTAGTTATGTTCGCAGCAACAGAGACCACCGTTTATTACACGGCTCCGGCCTCAGAAATCGGTTCGTACACCGTTAAGTTGAATGTTAATTTTAAGGGTGATGGTGATGAATGGCATCAGTACAACATGACCCTGACGAATATGTCCTATAACAATGATCCGGTTTACACGTATACTTATACGGATATGTACGACGGTGTAGGCGTGATGCAGTTCCAATTGTATGATGGTGATAATTGGAAAAGCCAGAAGCAGGCAATTTCCACATGGACTTTTGCGACTGAGTACAATGGTAAGATGTATGTACACGCTACCGAACAATGGGTAGCTGCTCCCGGTGAAGGTGGTGGCGATGAACCCGGTGGTGGAGATAACCCAGGTGGCGAAGATCTCGAAGAGTCCGGCGAGGGGCATGACTTTGCGTTGATGGGCTCGATAGGTGGTGATTGGAATATTCAAGAACAACTGCAGGAATTTATGTTCGATGCTCGTGGCCGTTGGTCGGGTACCCTTGCTTCACATCCAGCAAAGCAAAACATCTCTTACGTGGTAATGATAGACGAGGAAGGCAATCAATACAAGACCAAAGGTTGGGCTGGAGAGAATGCTACCAGTGTTACTTTGTATTGGGCAAATGGTTTCGAAAATAGCAACGTATGGCAATTACCGGCAGGTGAAACCATCTATCTTATTATGCGTAAGTGCACCTTCAAGGGCTCTATCGAGGTAGAGAAGGTAGATCAAGCTACCTATGATGCATATACGATTGATTGGGGAAGCGAGAATCAATCTATCGAGAATACCATCGTAACCGAAAAGGCTCGCAAGCAGATCATTGATGGTCAGCTCGTTATCATCCGCGGCGACAAGATGTACGACGCAACCGGTAAAGCATTATAAATCCTTAAATACGCATAATTATGCGCAAGATTTTTCTTAGTTTATTCGTCCTCGTGGTTGCCTATGCCGGCGCACAGGTAACGACCGATCCGGCTATCCTGGTGCAAGGATACAGCGGTCAGGTGACACTCACGTTTGACCCGACTCAAGGCAATGGAGGCATGGTAGGGGCTACCGAATGCTATCTCTATTCCTGCGTGCAAGTGGATAACAGGATGGATGGTGGCAAACCGAAATGGGAGTATCAATTGGCTGATTGGCCTTCGAACTCCCCGAAGACAAAGATGACGAAAGACGGCAATAACTGGAAACTCGTCATCTCGAACCTCAATGAGTTCTATGGTATTCGTTCGGGCGAGACCATCACGAAGATGCTGGTGCTCTTTACCGACGGAAAATCCGGAGGAAAAGCCGGTCGTGGTCCTGGCGACGCTGATATCATCATTGATTTGGTAGAGCCCGGTCAATTGAGCGCCAGCATCAATACTGCTATGCCGGAGATCAGTGCGTTGAATAGTTCGGTGTCGCTCATTTGTAACGCAACCGAGTCGGCTACGCTGACGCTCAAACAGAACGGACAGGTGGTTAAGACGGGAACCGGTACGGAGTTGACTTACAACACGACGCTCAGTGCATTGGGCGATTATGTATTCGAGTTCATAGCGACCAGTGGTGCCCAAACCGCTACGGCAAAGGCCAGCACTTGTGTACCTACCAACCCGACGCGCCAGAACCGTCCGGCAGGTATCGTGAACGGTATCTATTATAATACCGATCCGTCCAAAATAACACTCTGTACCTATGCTTCGAGTAAGACGCAGGCTGCGCAGCATGTGTTCGTGGTCGGTGACTTCAACGACTGGACTATCAGCAATGAGTACCAACTCAAGCAGGCGAACGATAGTGCGTATTTCTGGATCGAACTGAACAACCTGACGCCGAAGCGCGAGTACGCTTTCCAGTATGTAGTAATGCGTGCGGATGGCGTGATCAAACATATCTGCGACCTCTATTCGGAGAAAGTGCTGACGCGCGATGATGAGTGGGAACCCCGAGATACCGACCCGACGCTGCGCGAGTACCCGGCTCAGGCGGACGGTAGTTTTGTGTCGGTGTTTGAGACCGGCAAAGATCCCTATCAATGGAAGCACACCTTCCAGCGTCCGAACAAGAACAATCTCATTATATACGAGACTTGGCTCTATGACTTCACCCCGAGTCATAACTTCGCGGGAATGATGTCGCGTCTGGATTATATAGAGAACTTGGGCGTAAATGCCATCGAGTTGATGCCGATCACGGAGTGTGACGGAAATAACGGCTGGGGCTACTCGCCGTGTCTGTATTTCGCAATCGACAAGACCTTCGGTACACCGACCCAGTTCAAAGAACTGGTGGACGAGTGCCACAGACGTGGTATTGCCGTTATCATGGATATGGTCTTCAACCACGCGACGGGTAATAACCCGATGAACCGCTTGTATCCGAAGACCGGTAAGGCCGGCGAACCGGAGTTCCAGCAGAACCCGTGGTTCAACTATAACGTGCCTCACGGGGACAATGTGTACGAGGACTGGAATCATGACTTCGGTCCGACGCATCAGATGTTTATCCGTGCGCTCAAATATTGGATTCGTGAGTACCACGTAGATGGTTATCGTCTTGACTTGAGTCACGGTCTCTGCGGTCCGACGGATAACGCCGTGGCTAATCTGATCGATTATTACAATAACGGCGTCAAGGCGGAAGATCCTAACGCATACTTGATCCTGGAGCATTGGGGAAAGAAACCCAATGGGGATATGGATTGGGCACAGCAAGATACCTTGGCTAACAGAGGTATGCTACCCTGGGCTAAGAATAATTACCCGTTTGCACAGATAGCGATGGGTTATACGGAGAACTCCTCTATTTCAGGAGCGAATAAAGACAAGTATATCTCCTATAGCGAGAGCCATGACGAGGAGCGTAATATGGCGAAGGTGAAGCTTTGGGGAGCATCCGATTTGAAGACAAACGAGGATGCACGCGTCAAACGTACACCGTTGGTAGTGGGTCTGTTGACGATGCTGAATGGTTCGAAGATGCTCTATCATTTCGAAGAGTTAGGCTTTGATTATTCGAAGTTCCAGAACAAAGATGGTTACTGGGGTAAGGATAACGAGGATGGTTATCCTGGCGACTATGGTAACCCAACGCCGAAGATCGCAGAGGATGTGAAGATGCAACCCAAGCATCGTCCGGAACCTTGGATGAGAGGCGGTGTCCGTATGGAGGCTTACCAAAAGGTTGCGCAGATCATCCAACTGCGTACGCGTATTATGCCGGAGGTCTTCGAGGGCGACCCGACTGACCATTTATTATCTGGAGGTTGGGTGCGTACTATCCAATGGGGTAGCAATGTGTTCGTATGCGGTAATATGTCTGCTACGGCACCACAGAACGTATCGCTGCCTTCCGGTACATGGTATGACTATCTGGGCGGCGGCACGAATGCTGCAGCCAGCTATACTCTCCAACCGGGTGAGATCAAGGTATTCACCGGAAGTAAGATCACACCGCCGGTAATCCCGGCTTCGTACGACTACTCCGAGGATCTCGACAATATCATTTGGGAGAATACCTCCGGAGCTGCTTATAAAGTGATTCGCAACGGTCAGGTACTCATCGTACGCGGTGACCATGTATATACGATCACAGGCGCGCGCGTTCAATAATGTATATAGCGATTGCCGGAAATATCGGAGCAGGAAAGACGACGCTGACCAAGATGTTGGCGAAGTACTATGGGTGGGAGCCACGCTTTGAGAGCGTGAGCTTCAACCCGTACCTGGAGGACTACTACGGTGACATCCAGCGGTGGGCGTTCTGTCTGGAGACCTACTTCCTCAAGGAGCGTTTCAAAGACATGCTGGCCGTTCAGCGGGCGAGTCATACCATCGTGCAAGACCGCTCGATCTTCGAGGGCGTCTATGTGTTCGTGCGTAATAACTACGAGCGCGGTGACCTTTCCGAACGGGACTTCACGACCTTCATGGAACTGTTCGACCTCATGAAATCGCAGATGAAGATGCCCGATATGATGATCTATCTGCGTAAGTCCGTGCCGGCGCTCATTAACCAGATTCAGAAACGTGGCCGGGACTACGAGCAGACCATGCAGATCGACTATCTAAAAGACCTCAACGACAAATACGAAGACTTCATCTTCCATAAGTACGAAGGTCGTGTGCTGGTCATCGAGTCCGACGGAATGGATTTTGAGAACAACCCCGAGGACTTCCGCAAAGTCATCGACCGCGTGGACGCCGAGCTCTTCGGACTATTCAGCGAGAATAACTGGTCATTAAACATTCAACATTAAACATTCAACATTACTAATATGCACATTGCTATAGCAGGTAACATCGGGTGCGGTAAGACGACCCTGACAAACATGTTAGCCAAACATTACGGCTGGGAACCGCGTTTCGAGAGCGTGGACTATAACCCCTATCTCGCGGATTTCTATTCCGACATGGCGCGTTGGTCATTTAATCTGCAGGTCTATTTCCTCAATAAACGTTTCAAGGACGTGGTGGAGATAGGCAAGTCGGATAAGTATATCATCCAGGATCGTACGATCTATGAAGACGCACGTATCTTTGCGCCCAACCTGCATGATCAGGGTTTCATGTCTGACCGCGATTTCGAGAACTACGAGGACTTGTTCGATCTGATGACCACGCTCGTTAAGATGCCTGACCTGCTGATCTATGTGCGTGCATCCGTGCCGACGCTCGTGTCGCAGATTCAGAAACGTGCCCGCGGGTATGAGCAGCAGATCAAACTCGATTACCTTCAAGGTCTGAATGATAAGTACGAGAACTGGATTAAGGACTATAAAGGCAAACTGCTCATCGTCGAGGGCGACCGTATTAAGTTCGGCGACAACCCCGAGGATTTCCGTTGGGTTACCGACCGCATCGATGCTGAACTCTTCGGACTCTTCCCGTTCGAAACCGAAGAGAAAAAAGGCAAGGAGATTTGATTCAGCATTTTCTCGATTATATTGCCATCGAGCGAAAGTACTCGCAGCGCACCGTGGAAGCCTACCACGATGATCTGCGGGACTTTTGTCGTTTTATGGGCTGGGGGATAGAGGAGTTCGATCCGAATCAAGTTGGCGAGTCAGATGTCAAACTATGGATGTTAGACATGATCGAACAGCAACATCAGTCGCCACGATCTGTTAAACGCAAACTTTCTGCGTTGCGCTCTTTCTATAAATTCCTGCTGCGTCAAAAGAAAGTGACGCGTGACATCACCGCCCGCATCATCCCGCCCAAAGCAGACAAACCGCTCCCCGTCTTCTTTCGCCAGGAAGAGATGGAGGCAGAGGAGCGGAAGAGCGATGAACGAATAGCGGATAGCGACAATAGTTACGAGGCGATTCGGGACGGACTGATCATTGAGATGCTCTATCAGACCGGCATGCGTCAGGCGGAACTCTTAGGCCTCACCGATGCGGACTTGGATCTGCAGCAAGGGCAAGTGCGCATCTTCGGTAAGCGCCGTAAAGAACGCATCGTGCCTATCGGAGGCAAGCTCATTGAGCAGATACGCGAGTATATGACCCTTCGCGATGAGGAGATCAAAAATCGAGAATCTGAAATCGAGAATCGTTTCTTCCCAAATTTGACGAAGAGCCGTTTATATACCATCGTTCGCAGTCGGATGGGGGAGGTATCGACGCTCAAGAAACACTCGCCGCATGTGCTGCGTCATACCTTCGCGACAGCGATGCTGGATAACGGCGCAGATATACGTACCATCCAAACACTACTCGGACACGCCTCGCTGAGCACGACGCAAGTTTATACGCATACGACCTTCGAGCAGATCAAACGCGTTTATAATCAGACGCATCCGAGGGCAAAGAAAGAGAAAAAGTAAGGCATTAAGGGTGCAAAATCAAGAAAAATGACCTAAATTTGCATTTTTTTTGCAAAAATATTTGGTCATATCAAAAAAAAGCAGTACTTTTGCACGCTTTTTCGTCGGAAGGAGAAAAATGGATTGCTAAATCCTACCCTCGGGAGGACTTCGTGAGTCCGACCGAAAAGCGTAGAGTAAAACGTAGCACTACACAAGCGCAGGGCGCGCAGTCGTGCGAGTTTTAACTCAAGCGCGCCTCTATAGCTCAGTTGGTAGAGCACTAGATTTGTAATCCAGCGGTCGTTGGTTCGAGTCCGACTAGAGGCTCAAAAATAAGGAAAAAAATAGATCCTTGACATAAGAGAGGTAAGCCGATTAAAATGATAGCGCAAGCGATGTTTTGATCGGAGAGGAGGAATCGCGGCAACTACACAAGTTATATTGTAACGCAGTCGTTGCAAACGGATTCCGACGAGGGTGTGTTCCAGAGTGGCCAAATGGGGCAGACTGTAAATCTGCTGTCTTCGACTTCGGTGGTTCGAATCCATCCGCACCCACACAATCGAGAGGCTACCTCTCGTCTTGCGCGAAAGTAGCTCAGTCGATAGAGCACTAGCCTTCCAAGCTGGGGGTCGCGGG
>CAMHQP010000003.1 GCA_946187555.1 uncultured Bacteroidales bacterium | reverse complement strand
GCTTTCTCAATCGAGATAACGGTCTCGAAGATCGTACGCTCGCCATCCTGGATCCACTGACCCATCGAGTGCAAGTCGGTCGTGAAATCAACAGAAGCCGGGAAGATAGCCTTATGGTCTTTACCCTCACTCTCACCGTACAACTGTTTCCACCACTCGCTGAAATAATGCAACTTCGGGTTGAAGTTAACGAGGATCTCGATCTTCTTTCCGCTGCGATAGAGCGCATTACGGATAGCGGCGTATTGGCATGCGGGGTTCTCAGCATACTTAACGCTTACGTCCGTGGCTTTCTCCATATCCTGCGCACCCTTCACCAGTGCCTTGATGTCACCACCTGCTACTGCGATCGGCAGCAGACCAACCGGCGTGAGAACAGAGAAACGACCACCTACATTGTCAGGAATAACGAAAGTCTTGTATCCCTCTTTGGTCGAGAGGCTGCGCAATGCACCCTTAGCCTTGTCCGTTACGGCTACGATACGATGTTTCGCTTCCTCTTTGCCCACTTGCTTCTCTAGCATCGTCTTCAGCAGACGGAAAGCGAGAGCAGTCTCCGTTGTCGTACCCGACTTGGAGATATTGATGATACCGAACTGTTTGTCAGCCAGGAACTCCATGAGCTCTGCCAAATAGTCCTCACCGATGTTATTTCCTGCATACACTACATACGGGTTCTTGCGGTCTTTGGCTACGAAGGCATCAAAAGCCGAAGCCAATGCCTCATTCACAGCGCGTGCACCCAGATACGAACCACCGATACCGGCTACGATAACCACCTCACAACGACGGCGCAGTTCGTCTGCACATGCCTGTACCTCATTGAGGAAAGCATCGGTGATAGAGGAGGGAAGATGAACCCAACCGATATAGTCGTTTCCGGCTCCCTGACCGTTCTCCAGCAGCAGGTTAGCTGCTTCGGTTTGCGACTCCAGTTGTTTGAGAGCAGCGGCGTCCACGAACGATGCTGCATTCTTAAGACAAAGTTTCATACTATTGTAATTTAGAAGTTAATGACTTGATAATCGGTTTGGCTTTCTGCTTGTTGTACAGAATCTCGTACATAGCATCCACGATCGGCAGCGCTACTTTCATGCGGCGGTTAGCCTCGTAGATAGCCTTGGTGCCGTAATATCCCTCGGCCACCATCTCCATCTCCATCTGTGCGGCTTTGACGGAATAGCCCAGACCCAGCATCTGACCAAACTGACGGTTACGACTGAACTGCGAGTAACCCGTCACGAGCACGTCGCCAAGATAACCGGAAGCCACGATATCACGCGGCACGTTACTCATCGCCGTCGCAAAACGCTGGATCTCCTGGATGGCGTTCGACAGCAGCACGGCTTGGAAGTTATCGCCGTAATGGAGTGCTTGACACATACCCGCTGCGATCGCGTAGATGTTCTTCATCACCGAACTGTACTCAAGTCCGATCACGTCGCTCGAGAGGGTGGTGTGCACATACGCCGTCTGGAATAGTTTCGACCAAATCTCTGCGTTCTGGCGGTTCTCACAACCAATCGTAAGGTAACTGAGTCGCTCCAGCGCGACCTCCTCCGCATGACATGGGCCTGCAATGACGCCCAACTGGTCAAACGGAATACGGAAACGCTCGTGCAGATAATCGGTGATGATGACGTTCTCGTCAGGGATCATACCCTTGACAGCCGAGATAACGACCTTATGGGTCATGTCACGGCGGATCTTCGTCAGCGTCTGCTTAACGTAGGGAGACGGGATAGCGAGGATGAGCACATCCGACTGCGCTACCGTCTGGTTGATATCCGAAGAGAAATGTATACGGCTCACGTCGAACTCTGCCGCACCGAGATAGGAGGGGTTCTTACCGGTGGAGATAAACTCATCAATCACCTCCTGGCGACGGATGAACCAGTTGATCTCACCTTGGTTCTGCATGACGATCTTCGCCAAAGCGGTTGCCCAGGAACCCGAACCCAAAATAGCTACTTTGCGATACATATTATGCCTCCGGTTTCATTGTGGGGAATAAGAGCACTTCCTGAATGGTCGGTTGACCGGTCATAAGAATAGCCAAACGGTCAATACCGATACCGATACCGGACGTAGGCGGCATACCGTACTCGAGCGCACGCATGAAATCATGGTCGATGACCATGGCCTCGTCGTCACCCTTATCAGCCAACTTCATCTGCTCTACGAAGCGGTTGTATTGGTCAATCGGGTCATTCAACTCGCTATAAGCATTCGCCAACTCCTTACCGTTCACCATCAACTCAAAACGCTCGGTCAGACCCGGTTTGCTGCGGTGCATCTTCGTCAGCGGACTCATCTCCACCGGATAGTCGGTGATGAAAGTCGGTTGAATGAACGTGCCCTCACAGGTCTCACCGAAGATCTCGTCAATCAGTTTGCCCTTACCCATATGCTCGGTGTCCTCTACGCCCAGTTTCTTGGCCTCTACGCGGATCTCGTCCTCACTCATGGAAGCCAAGTCCAGACCGGTCTTCTCCTTGATGGCATCGAGGATAGGCAGACGACGGTACGGCGCTTTGAAATCCACTTCATGATCTCCGATCTGCACCTTGGTGGTACCGTTAACAGCAAGCGCTATCTTCTCCAGCAACTGCTCGGTGAACGACATCATCCAGTTATAGTCCTTGTATTGTACGTACAGCTCCATACAGGTGAACTCCGGGTTGTGACTGCGATCCATACCTTCGTTACGGAAGTTACGACCGATCTCATACACACCTTCAAAACCACCTACAATCAGACGTTTCAAATAGAGCTCGGTCGCGATACGCAGGTACATATCCACGTCGAGCGTGTTATGATGCGTAATGAACGGACGTGCCGAAGCACCTCCGGCAATCGGCTGCAGGATAGGAGTCTCCACTTCGGTATAACCTGCCTCGTCAAACACCTGACGCATGGTACGCAGAATAGTAGCGCGTTTCAAGAAGGTATCCTTCACGCCCTCGTTAACTACGAGATCAACGTAACGCTGACGATAACGCTGCTCCGGATCATTGAAACCATCGTATGCCACACCATCCTTGTACTTCACAATCGGCAGCGGACGAAGACTCTTGGCGAGCACCGTCAATTTCTTGGCATGTACACTAATCTCACCCATCTGGGTACGGAAAACGAATCCCTCGATACCGATAAAATCACCGATATCCAGCAGTTTCTTAAATACCACATTGTACATCTGCTGCTCCACCGTTGTGGGCTGTTCACCCTCGGCTACCGGCGCTTGGATATCATCGCGGGAAACATACACCTGAATACGGCCTTTGGAATCCTGCAACTCGATGAACGAAGCCTTACCCATGATACGCTTGCTCATCAAACGACCGGCGATGCGCACTTGGTCACCCGTGTGCCAGATATGTTCATCATTTGCATCATTGAGCGAAGCGCTCATTTCATCATTATCCACGAAGTGGGATTTGATGTCCGTAGAAAAACCTGTTACTTCATACTCCGCCGCAGGGTAGGGATCGATCCCCATGTCTCGCATGGTCTGCAGACTCTGCCGACGGACAATTTCTTGTTCACTTAATTCCATATAATGTTCTTTTTTGCACTTATTTAACCGAAATTACAAATTTCGGTGCAAAATTACGAAAAAAAAATGACATATGCAAGAGCATATGCCACTTTTGTTAATAATTGGTTGTTTTTAAATATCTTTCGAGTCTCTCCAATGCCTCCGATAGGATGTCCCTCGACGTGGCGAGATTGATGCGGACATAGTGTTCTCCGCCGTACATCTCCGAGGGGTTGAAGAGCACATGCGCTTCGTGTGCCAAGTCATGGCAGAACGTCTCCGAAGACACCCCAAGCGCTTCGATATTTACCCATGCCAGATAGGTGCCTTCCGTCTCGTGAATCTGCAGCATCGGAAGGCGTTCCTCGATAAATTGACGCAGATAACAGAAATTGCCATAGATATATGCATTCAGTTCGTCTAACCATGCCTCCGAGTCGTTATAAGCTGCCACTTGTGCCACGAGTCCGAACGGATTGAGTCCGTTGACTTCGTGGATCTCAAGGGCATGGTTGATGCTGGCAAACAGTTCGGCATTAGGCACGAAGATATTGGCGCATAGCAGTCCCGCGATATTAAAAGCTTTGCTGGCCGAGGTGCAAACGCAAAAATCGGTATCGTCAATCACGATGTTGGCAAAGGGCGTGTAGGCATGTCCGGGGAAAGCGAACTCGCAGTGGATCTCGTCGGAGAGCACAAACAGATGTTCGCGGCGCATGATGTTCGCCAGGTGCTCCAATTCCTCTCGTGTCCATACGCGACCGGTAGGGTTATGAGGATTACACAGCAGAAAAACATCCGCATGTTTGGCCTTCTGCTCCACGTCCGTCCAATCGATCTCATAGCGGTTATTGCGCACAACCAGTGCCGAAGGAATCAACTCGCAACCCATGTTCTCAATGCACGAGAAGAAGCAGTTATATGCCGGCGTGAACGTGAGAACCCGCAGACGGTTGGATCCCGTTTGCGATTTATGTTCCCGCAACTGCAAGGCCTTGAAAATAGCCGAAACGGCTGGTACAACCGCGGTAGTGTACAGCAGGTTATTGCGGTTGATTCCCTTCCATCCGTGCCGGCGACTGAACCAATCGGCAACAGCATCATAATTGGCTTGCGGCACAATGGAGTATCCGAATACACCATGCTCCAATCGGCGTTGCATGGCTTCACGAATAGGTTTGGCCGCTGCAAAATCCATATCTGCCACCCACAAAGGGATGGTGCCTTGCGCACATTCCGAGTCCCATTTATAACAATCGGAACCTTTACGATCAATATATTCTAACATGGTATTTGATTTTTTTTCAACTTAATAAATTTCCACGATCTCACGCTGCACGCGGCGGGTGATCTGCGAACGCGTGAGGGGCTTGACACCGGTTGTTTGCAGGTTCGTCACACGCTGCGTAGCCTTGATGACAAGCGGTATTTCCGCTTTCTTGCTGCCCAATATATGTGCGTTGCAAATCATGTTTTTTTCCAGCGTATAAACGCGTCCGTCTTGGCGCTGGTAGATGGTGTTTAGATCCACAGACCCACGCAGTTTCTTAAGGCGGAACTTCTCGATCTGCTGCTCGCTCATGTTGACCAGATTGAGCATCTGCAGTTGGTCGGCATTGAGTTTGATACCGAACGGAATAGTCACCTTCACCTCCGCGTGCTCGGAGAAACGTCGCACAGCGTACGTGCGCGAATCCACTATATAATGGCGCTCAAACGTCATCTTAAAGCACCCGAGGTACTTGCTCACGGTTTGTGTGTGGGTCAGCACCGTCTCTCCCTCCGACTCATTGCTCACCGTCCAGTGTTTGGTGTCGGCCATCGTCTGCTCAAAATCATACCGCATATTCCCGATAGCAAAGAGCGCCTCATGTACTACTACACCGCTGTCCACCGCATTAGCTGCGCGGCGTAACAAGTTCGCCGGCGTACCTTTCGGCGCACTCTTTTTCTCCATGCGTTCGAGTGCCTGACCGGCTAAGATCTCATCGGCCTGAGCGCGTTTCTGCGCATCGAAGAAACGCTTGCAATGACGCCCCTGAAACTGCACGGAGTCGCGTCCTTGCGAGCCCTGCTCAGGTAACACGACGATGTTCGCAATCATCTGTTCCATGCCCCACGGACTATGGTCACTACTCATTCGAACATCGCTCACTACCGCATACTGCGTGTTGTCATCCGGGAACTCCTGCTCTAACTTCACATACACCGCGTGGAGTAGGGTCGCCATCTGCTTGCGTTTATTGCGTTGTTTGCTCTTTTTGGCCGCCACCACCGTCTCTTGCAACGCGATCGGTTGCTCAATCAATACGATGTCTCCCAGCAGATCCTGCGCCAAAACGGTTTTCTTCTGATAGCCGATGAAAGAAACAATGACACGACTGTCAGGAGGAAGGTTGGCTTCAAACGAAAAGATACCGTCGTTATTGGTGGCCGTACCCCATTCCGGAGCGATCTCCGGATAAACCGTTGCATACGCAATAGGCGCACCTTTCTCGTCCACTACGCGACCGACAAAAGTGCTGACCAAAGCCAATATGAGCAATAAACTCTTCATTTATTTCAAAAATCGCTGCAAAATTACTAAATTATTTTGATATATGCAAAAAAAGTTGTAAATTTGCAGCGCAAATAATATGTATATCTATGAATACCAATTTTGGATTTGTACGAGTAGCGGCGGCGGTGCCGATGATAAAGGTAGCCAACTGCCAATATAACGCGGAGCAGATTAAGTTGCAGATTGATGAGGCGATTGCAGAAGGTGTGGAGGTCATATGCTTCCCGGAGTTGAGTCTGACGGGTTATACCTGTGCGGACTTATTCTTCACGCAAGCCTTGCAGCAGAGTAGCATGCGGGAGTTAGAGGCGTTATGCGACTACACACGCGGAAAAGCCATCATCGTGCTGGTGGGTGCACCACTGCAGGTGGATAACGACCTGTTCAACTGTGCGTTCGTGATGACGGACGGTGAAGTGATGGGCGTGGTACCGAAGGTCAATCTCCCGAACACGGGTGAGTTTTACGAGAAACGCTGGTTCACAAGTGGTCGCGCCGCGCGTGAGTTCACGCCCGGTGGTGTGGCACCGCGTATCCCGAAAATAGAGATATGGAGCGGAGAGGTACCGTTTGGAACAGACCTGCTGTTCTGCACACGAAACTATACCTTTGGTATAGAGATATGTGAGGATCTGTGGAGTCCGCTGCCTCCTTCGACGCAACTGGCTATTCAAGGAGCAGAGATCATTTTCAACCTCTCGAGTTCCAACTGCATCATCGGCAAGCATATCTTCCGTCGTCAGATGATAAAACAGCAGAGTGCGCGCGTACATTGCGGGTATGTATATACCAGTTCGGGTGTGGGCGAGTCCACCACCGATGTGGTGTTCTCCGGAAGTACGTACATCGCAGAAAACGGTGATATCCTCACCACAGGAGAACGTTTCCAGCGCACCAACTCGATGATCATCCAAGAGATAGATGTGGAGCGGTTGCGTACCGATCGGCAACGAAATACCAATTTCACCAAAGACAAAACCGGTCACTACCGCCATATCAACGTAGCACCTATCGAGCGGGAAGAAGACTTCACGGAATCCGTTCATCGTACGTTCTCGCCGTCGCCGTTCTTGCCTAAGAAAGGGAAAGAAGATCAATACTGCATGGATGTGTTCTCTATCCAAACTTCAGCACTTGCTCGTCGTTGGGAACATACGCATTCGGATACCGTTGTCATCGGCATATCCGGTGGTTTGGACAGTACGCTCGCTTTGCTCGTTTCTGTGCAGACTGCCGATCTGTTGGGCTATGATCGGAGTAGAGTAGTAGGCGTGACTATGCCGGGATTCGGAACATCCGACCGAACCTACCAGAACGCGCTCCAACTCATGGAAGAGCTGGGTATTACCCACCGCGAGATCAGTATCTGCGAGGTAACGACGCAACATCTGAATGACATCGCGCATAATATGGATATTCACGACGCGACCTACGAGAACGCACAAGCACGTGTCCGCACGATGATACTCATGGATCTCGCCAATGAACTGAACGGCCTTGTGGTGGGAACCGGAGACTTGAGTGAACTCGCACTCGGTTGGTGTACCTACAACGGCGATCAGATGTCGATGTACGGTATCAATGCCGGCATACCCAAGACGCTCGTCAAATATCTCGTGCGTTATGCGGCGGAGAACTTATACGGTGAACCACTCCGTACTATCTTGCTCGATGTGGTGGATACTCCTGTGTCTCCGGAGTTATTGCCGACGGACGAGAACGGCGAGATCGCGCAGAAGACTGAAGACAAAGTCGGCCCGTACGAGTTGCATGATTTCTTCTTGTTCTATTTCATGCGTTACGGCTTTACGCGCGAGAAAATCAAATACATGGCGTGTCAGGCTTTCGAAGACCAATACGACGAGGCAACGATTGACAAATGGCTCAATGTGTTCATGCGCCGTTTCTGCACGCAGCAGTTCAAGCGTTCCGCAATGCCGGATGGCCCCAAAGTAGTTAGTGTTTCATTATCTCCCCGTGGAGACTGGAGAATGCCAAGCGATGCGAGTTGTATCTGATATATCATTATTGCCCTATAACACCTTCGGCATAGATGCGAAGGCGAGGTTGTTCGTCGAGTACTACTCGCTGGACGAGTTGCGTGAGGTGCTGAAAACGCATAAAGGAGAGCGGATCTTGCATATCGGGCAGGGTTCGAACTTGCTTTTTACCAAGGACTTCGACGGCGTCATCCTCCATTCCGGCATGGCGCGTGCGAAGTTCCTCGATGACAATACAGTAGAGGCACAAAACGGCTTGCGACTCGACGATATGATTGCCCAACTGACGGATATGGGCTATTCCGGTTTGGAAAAACTCAGCCTGATCCCCGGTGAAGTAGGGGCGAGTGCGGTTCAGAACGTTGGAGCCTATGGCGTGGAAGCGAAGGATGTGATTGAGCGTGTGTACACACTGGATGTCGAGACGCTCAAAGAGCGCGTCTTTACCAACGCCGAGTGTAAGTTCGGTTATCGAGATAGTGCTTTCAAGCATGAACTCAAAGGCAAGTATATCGTAACGTCTGTCGTCTATAAAGTCAAACCCGGTGACGCGACGAAGACTCGAGAGGAGATTATCGAGACCCGAAACGGCAAATTGCCAAAAGTAGGCGAAATAGGTTCGGCGGGTTCGTTCTTTATGAACCCCTTTGTGCCGGAAGAGCAAGCGAATGCCCTGCTCAAACAATATCCCGACATGCCGCATTTCCAAACGCCACAAGGCGTCAAGATACCTGCTGCATGGCTCATCGAACAATGCGGATGGAAAGGCAAAACGCTTGGTGGTGCACAAGTTTGGCCAAAGCAGCCGTTAGTGATAGTAAACGCTAACCACGCAACCGCACAAGACATCATCGACCTGGCCGCACAAGTCAGCGCGAGCGTCAAAGAGAAATTCAATATATCGATTAATCCCGAAGTAAACTATATCTGATATGGCTTCATTTATCGTAGAAGGAGGACATACACTGCACGGTGCGATCACCCCGCAAGGTGCCAAGAACGAGGCACTGCAAGTGCTGTGTGCTGTGCTGCTCACCAAGGAGACGGTAGTCATCAATAACCTGCCGAACATCCTCGATGTCAATAACCTCATTGACTTGCTCGCGTCCATCGGCGTGCGTGTGGAGAAACTCGCAAAGGGCACCTATGCCTTCACGGCGCGTGAATTGGATACTGCCTATCTGCGCAGTGCCGATTTTCTCAAGAAATGCAATAAGTTGCGTGGTTCGGTGATGCTCATAGGCCCACTACTTGCCCGTCTGGGCGAAGTAACCTACGCGAAGCCCGGAGGCGATAAGATTGGTCGCCGTCGTCTCGATACCCATTTCCAAGGCATGGTCAATCTCGGTGCGACCTTTAAGTACGATCAGAACCTGTTGGCGTACCGTTTCGATGGAAAGCATTTGAAAGGCACGTATATGTTGCTCGACGAGGCATCCGTCACCGGTACGGCGAATATCATCATGGCGTCTGTCCTTGCCGAAGGTACGACGACCATCTACAATGCAGCCTGCGAACCCTATCTGCAGCAACTGTGCAAACTCCTCAATAACATGGGTGCGAAGATCAGCGGAGTAGGTAGCAACTTGCTGACGATTGAAGGTGTCAAGGAACTGCACGGCGCGCAACACACGTTGTTGCCGGATATGATTGAGGTGGGGTCGTTCATCGGCATGGCAGCCATCACGGGTTCGGAGTTGCGCATCAAGCATGTAGGTTACCGCGATCTAGGTATCATCCCCGATGCGTTCCGTCGCCTCGGAATCCGCATTGATGTGGATGGCGACGATATCATTGTTCCTGCGCAAGAGCACTATCAGATTGAGTCTTTCTTGGATGGTTCGATCCTTACCGTCGCAGACGCACCGTGGCCGGGTTTGACACCGGACTTGCTGTCCGTGCTGCTCGTGGTAGCTACGCAAGCGAAAGGCACGGTACTGATTCACCAGAAGATGTTTGAATCCCGTCTATTCTTTGTGGACAAATTGATTGATATGGGCGCGCAGATCATCCTCTGCGATCCGCACCGCGCAGTTGTGGTTGGTCATGACCATCAACGCCAATTGAAGCATAACAACATGACGAGTCCCGATATCCGTGCGGGTATTGCGATGTTGATTGCTGCGATGAGTGCCGAAGGCACCAGCAAGATCGACCACATCGACCAAATCGACCGTGGCTATGAAAATATCGAATCCCGCCTCAACGCCATCGGTGCCAAAATAACAAGAGAGGAGTAAAAATGAAAAGAATAGTCAGTATATTATTGGCATTTTTGCCGCTGTTTGCGATGGCGCAGATGGTGGAGCCGGTGAAGTGGAGTGGAGAGACGGTAGGAGATAGTGTGCGGATTAAGGCCACAATAGAGCCGGGTTGGCACATGAATATCATCGAGTTTGGTGAGCGGGAGTTTGATCAGGAGTTCGCGGACTCGTTTGTGATAACTGTTGCTGCCAGCGAGATGGCACCCATCCGCTTCAATGCCTGCGACGACAAGATGTGTACTGCGCCGGAAGTGTGGGCGTATTCATCATTAAGCGCTGAAGGCGCGTCACCATTAGGCGAAGCGTCATCATTGAGTTCGGATGACGAACGATCATTATGGATTATCTTCCTCCTCGGCCTCTTAGGCGGACTCCTTGCCATCTTTACGCCTTGCGTGTGGCCGATTATTCCGATGACGGTAAGCTTCTTCTTAAAGAAAGGCGGCGGAATAAAAGACGCGGTATTATATGGGCTAAGCATCATCGTACTCTATGTAGGCTTAGGTCTGTTAGTGACGCTACTCTTTGGTGCATCGGCGCTCAATGAGATGAGTACCAACGCGGTGGTGAATATCGTTTTCTTCCTGATCTTGGTGATTTTTGCACTTTCGTTCTTCGGATTGTTCGAGATCACTCTGCCGGATAGTTGGTCCACGGCATTGGATAGCAAAGCGCGTAGCACGGGAGGCTTCTTGAGTATCTTACTCATGGCCTTTACGTTGGTCATCGTCAGTTTCTCCTGTACTGGTCCTATTATCGGTACGCTGTTGGTAGAAGCGGCTGGTAAGTCTCTCTTGACACCGACGCTCGGTATGTTGGGCTTTGCAATCGCTTTGGCATTGCCATTCTCGCTGTTTGCAATGTTCCCCGAATGGATGAAGAGCGCACCCAAATCGGGCGATTGGATGACGAGTTTCAAAGTGACACTCGCCTTCTTAGAGTTGGCGCTCTCGCTGAAGTTCCTTTCCGTTGCCGATATGGCATACGGTTGGGGAATACTTCCGCGGTGGCTGTTTATCGCTATCTGGATTGGCTGCTTCGCCGGCATCGGTATCTATCTGATTCG
Organism: uncultured Bacteroidales bacterium; assembly: GCA_946187555.1. Classification (GTDB taxonomy): domain Bacteria; phylum Bacteroidota; class Bacteroidia; order Bacteroidales; family Paludibacteraceae; genus Colicola. The sequence continues at coordinate 51,132 of CAMHQP010000003.1, read as the reverse complement.
CAAGAGCTGGGTAGGGAAAATCATAGCCGTGGCTTCCTTTGCCTTTGCAGCATATCTCGTGCCCGGTTTATGGGGTGCACCGGTGAAAGCTATCAGTGCTTTTGCACCACCGATGGAAATTGAAGGTCGCGAAGTCTTCTATGACTACGAAGAAGGACTTGCTTATGCGCAACAAACAGGAAAACCAATGCTTGTAGATTTTACGGGCTACGGCTGTGTGAATTGCCGCAAGATGGAGGCGTTTGTCCTAGCCAACGATAGCGTCAAGGCGCATATTCAGAACTATGTATTCGTGGAATTGTATGTCGATGATCGTTTGGATAAAGATGCGGACGGCGAGAGCGAGGGCAATGAAAATAGCCGTTTGCAGCGTGAACGTTTTGGCTCCAATGCCCAGCCTTTCTATGTTCAACTTGACTCCAACGGGCAACTCATCGCTGAACCGATTGCCTTCACAACCGATCCGATAGAGTTTATTAATTGGTTAAAATATTAAGGAATGAGAAAGTGGATTTTTATAGGACTTCTTTTGCTCTGCTGGCATTTAGTCGCAGATGAATATATGGAATGGAACTGGCCTGTCACGGATGCTCCGCCGGAGTACCCGGGTGGTCAGAATGCCCTCTTTCGGTATTTGTCAGGCAGCATACACTATCCGGAAGAAGCCAAAATCAATCAAGTGGAAGGACGGACTGTCGTTCAGTTTATAGTGGATACCCTTGGATATGTATGTGAAGTGGAGATATATAAGTCCAGTGGCGACTCTGCTCTTGACGCGGAAGCAGTACGTGTCTGCCGGTCTATGCCCCAATGGAAACCTGCATGGCAGATTGTGAATTATAAAACAGGAGAGAGACGCACTCTCAGAACAAGATACACAGTCCCTATACATTTCAATTTGTCGGGATCCGAACACAAAGAAAAAACAACTATACAATGATACAAAAAAAACAATATGACACGAAGCGTCCGCCGGAGAAGGAAATGATTTTCGGTATCCGCGCCGTGATGGAAGCCATCGATGCGGGGAAGGTGCTCGACAAAGTGCTGATACGCCGCGATATGAGTTCGGCTATCGGAAGAGAGTTATTACTCAAGCTAGAAGGCACAGGTACGCAAATTCAACGTGTACCGCTGGAAAAACTGAACCAGTTCACGGACAAGAACCACCAAGGTGTGATTGCATTCTTGAGTCCGATAGAGTTTACGCCCCTGGATAGCCTTGTCCAGAGCCTGTACGACGAAGGCAAAACGCCGCTCTTGATGCTACTCGATGGTGTGACGGATGTCCGTAATTTTGGAGCTATCGCGCGTACCTGCGTGTGTGCAGGTGTACACGCGCTTATTATAGGTACGCGCGGGAGTGCGGCTATCAACGGCGATGCCGTCAAAGCCTCCGCGGGTGCGTTGCATAGTTTGCCTATTTGCAAAGTGGAGAACCTGCAGAACGCGTTGACTTATCTCCGCGAAAGCGGTTTAAGCATCGTAGCTGCTACCGAACATACGGATCGCAACTATACCGAAGTGGATATGACCGTGCCGACCTGTATCGTCATGGGCTCGGAGGAGAAGGGTATCTACGAGGAGAACCTTAAACTCTGTACGGACAAAGTGCGTCTTCCGATGACAGGCACGATTGAGTCGCTTAACGTGAGCGTGGCTGCAGGAGTCTTTATCTACGAAGCTATTCGTCAGAGAAGTATATGACCGTACTCTACGAAGACAACCATATAATTGCTGTCAACAAGACCTGCAACGAGATCGTGCAGGGCGATAAGACCGGTGACACCCCGTTGAGCGAGATCGTCAAGGCCTATATCAAGGACAAGTACAACAAACCCGGTGAGGTGTTCTTGGGTGTAACGCATCGTCTGGATCGTCCTACGAGCGGAGTAGTGCTCTTTGCCCGCACTTCCAAAGCCCTCACTCGTCTCAACGAGATGTTCAAGTCCCACGAGCAGATCAAAAAGACCTATTGGGCAATCGTGCAAGGATGCCCGAAACAACCCGAAGCACGACTCGAAAACTGGTTGATTCGTAACGAAGCGCAAAACAAATCGTACATTGCTAAACCGCATACGAACAATGCGAAGCAAGCTGTTTTGGAATACAAGACCCTGGTTCGCGGAGAAAACTACACGCTTCTGGAGATTAATCTGGAAACCGGACGTCATCACCAAATACGGTGTCAATTGGCGGCAATCGGTTGTCCTGTAAAGGGCGATCTGAAGTACGGCGCCAAACGCTCCAACCCCGATGGAGGCATCTGCCTGCATGCACGAAAAATAGAATTTATTCATCCTGTAAGTAAAATACAATTATGCATTACAGCTCCTGTACCCAACGATTCATTGTGGCAGCAACTCTCTGCCTCTGTTCAGTAATAGCATCCGCGGCCGTGTTGCCGGACACCATTGTGGCCTTCCCCGGAGCGGAAGGATTTGGTAAGTACACCTCCGGTGGTCGCGGAGGTAAGGTGGTGTATGTGACGACGCTGGCGGACGATAAAGAAGGTGCAACCGAGGGCAGTCTCCGCTGGGCTATCAAGCAGTATCCCGGTGAACCGTTGACGGTATGTTTTGCTGTGACGGGAGAGATACGATTGGTAGACCGGTTGTATTTCGATCGGCGTGAGAACTTTACATTGGCAGGCCAGACAGCGCCCGGAGTCGGCATCGTTATTACTCATCACAAAGTGGAATTCGGCGGATCAAAGAATTTCATCGTGCGTAACATCCGTTTCCGAATCGGTCAGTCGGACGTGAATGGTACGCTCCTTAAAGCAAATGCCGTGGGCGCGGAGAATTGCGAGAATTATATTTTCGACCATTGCGATTTCGGATGGTCCACGGAAGAAAACATGAATTCCAACGATAGTCATTTCTTGACGGTACAGTATTGTATTGTGCATGAAGGGTTGTATTATTCCGGTCATCCGAAGCAGCCTCGCGCATACGGATGTCAATGGGGTGGTTCGCCTGCTTCGTATCATCATAACCTGCTGGTGAATAATAACGCCCGTTCATGCCGTTTTAACGGTGCGCAAAAAGAGGACTATGTGGTGTATATTGATTATATCAATAATGTGCAGTATAATTACGAAGGTGGTTCTACCGGTTGTTACGGCGGCGAGAACACAGCTAAGTTAAATAGCGGTGAATATAATGGTCTCAATTCGGTGCACGAGTGTAATTTTATCAATAACTATTATAAGGTTGGCCCAAACACAACGAAATCTCAAAAAGATTTTGTGTCTGTTGAGGCAGCCCGTGATGGTGCTACGTCATGGGGACCGAGTCAGTGGTATTTGTCCGGCAATGTATTCGATGGTGTTCCTTCTGCTACAGCCGACAACTGGACTGCTGTGCATGGCAAATCGCCTTATACGAATGTGGACACGCTCCGAGTGGATACGCTGATCCGTCCTAAGACACCATGGTGGCGTTGGACGGAGGATTCTATATACGGTCGCTATGATTTCGATAGGTACGCATACGCAGTGGAAAACTTCCAAACGGCAGAAGAGGCATATGAGGCGGTGCTGGATTCAGTGGGATGTTTCCCGCGCGATCATGTGGAACTTCGTCTCATTCGCGATACGCGACAAGGTGCTTATACATACAAAGGATATAAGGGTAAGAAGAAAGGTATTATCGACTTAGAAACGGACGCCGAAGGATTCTATGATTACACGGTAGTGGCACCCTTGCAGGACACCGACTTAGACGGCATGCCGGATGTATGGGAGGTCGCTAATGGTTGTGACCCGAACACACCGGATAATAACGTGCGCCACGAGAGTGGTTACACGATGCTTGAGATGTATCTTGATTATGCGATGACCCATAAAGATCCCATGGACGATGGCTACCAGGATCCGCAGGGCATTGAAATGACCAATTACCAATTACCGATTACCAATAAAATACTCCGCGACGGACAAATTTATATCCAACGCGGAGCAAAGATATACACCCTTCAAGGGCAACTTATAGAGGCAGGTAAATAACCTGTTTACCAATAAACCAATCACCGTGGAAGTAATTGCTACAAGGCGTTACTTCCACTTTTTTATACGGAGCAATCTCGTCTTTCAGGTCGCCGCCCTTAAGCACCACCAGTCCATTCGGCACGGCATTGCGGTGCTTGTTGGAGATGTTCTTCTGTACCAACTTCACCAAGTCGGGTAGGGGCATTACGGCGCGACTTACCACAAAATCGAACCTCTGTTTCTCTTCCTCCACGCGCTCTTGCTTGCACACGACATTGGTGAGCCCTATGGCCTTTGCTACTTCCGTTGCTACCTTGATCTTCTTACCGATCGAGTCAATGAGCAAGAACTGGCATTCTGGGAACAATATCGCCAACGGAATACCCGGAAAACCGCCACCTGTACCGACGTCCATGATCGTTGTGCCGGGTTGGAAGGGCAATAACTTAGCGATCGCCAACGAATGCAGCACATGATGCTCGTACAGATTGTCGATGTCCTTACGCGAGATGACGTTGATCTTGCTGTTCCAATCGCGATAAAGTGCGTCAAGCTGAGCAAACTGCTCAGCCTGACGATCACTTAGCTTAAAGTATTCAGAGATAATCATTATTCCGCCATGTTGGTGAATACGTTCTGAACGTCCTCGTCCTCCTCAATCTTGTCGATTAGTTTCTGAACGGACTCGCGTTGCTCATCCGTTAACTCCTTGGTGTCGTTCGGGATGCGAACAAACTCCATCGACTGGATCTCAAAGCCGTTGTCCTCGAGGTATTTCTGCATGTTCACCGCCTCGTTGAAATCGGAATAGATAACGATGGTGTTCTCTTCCTCGTCCACGCCGAGTTCTTCTACACCGAAATCAATCAATTCCAACTCCAGTTCATCCAGATCGATACCGTCTTTCATCGTCACCGTAAAGCAAGCCTTACGATCGAAGAGGAACTGCAACGAACCTTGTGTACCGAGGGTTCCGCCGAACTTGGTGAAGTAGGAGCGGATGTTCGCTACTGTACGCATATGGTTGTCGGTGGCCGTCTCCACGAAGATAGCGATACCGTGAGGACCGTATCCTTCGTAGTTAATCTCCTTATAACCCTCAGACGACTTATCGGTGGCTTTCTTGATAGCACGATCGATATTGTCCTTCGGCATGTTCTCGCGCTTGCACTGTTGGATCAGTGCACGCAGGCGTGGGTTAGAGTCGGGATCCGGTCCACCCTCACGGGCTGCAATAGTGATTTCTTTGCCTAATTTGGTAAATGTACGGGACATGTGTCCCCATCTTTTCAGTTTTGTTGCTTTGCGATATTCAAATGCGCGTCCCATAATATGTTGTTTTAATTGTTAATCTCTTTTTCTTGAGTCTCTTCTACCGGTTGAGGATCGGCATGATCCAGAATGGTCTCTACATGTACTTCCTCAAAGGTGATCTTGAACTCAACACGGCGGTTCTTTGCACGACCGGCCTTGGTCTTGTTGTCTGCAATCGGTTGATCCTGACCATAACCGACAGCCGTCATGCGCTGGAAGTCAACGCCCTTCTTGATCATGTAGTCCATTACGGCCTGTGCACGTTTTTCAGACAAGGTCTTATTGGCTTCTGCATTACCGGTATTATCCGTGTGACCCTGTACCTCAATGATGTAATTGCTATTCTCAATGAAGATATTGGCAATCTGGTTGAGGAGCGGGTAGGATTTCTTCTTGATAGTTGCCTTACCGGTCTCGAACTCGATACCTTGCATTGCTTTCTGGAGTAATTGACGAACCTCGCGTTTCAGTTCCGGACAACCCTTATTCTCCTTGAGACCGGGCACAAGCGGACATGCATCCAGATAGTCCGGTACATCATCTCCGTCGCTATCCAGCTCACAACCCTTGGCATCTACATGACCCCATGCAGCCTCCGGTGTGTTCGGACATGCATCCAGATAGTCAGGAACTCCGTCGCCGTCGCTATCAATCGGACAACCCTTCTCATCCACTCTGCCCCATGCAGCCTCAGGTGTACCCGGGCACTCATCAAGATAATCAGGCACTCCGTCGCCGTCGGTATCCAGCGGACAACCCTTGGCATCGATCTTGCCATATGCCTCTTTCGGCGTACCCGGACACTCATCCAGATAGTCTGCTACACCGTCACCATCGGTATCCAACGGACAACCTACGCTGTCTACCATACTCCATGCGGCCTCCGGCGTGTTCGGACAACGGTCTTTGTAATCCTCAACGCCGTCACCATCGGTATCCAATGCACAACCTACGCTATCCACAAAACCGATAGCTGCCTCCGGTGTGCCGGGACAACGATCTAAGTAATCGGGTACTCCGTCATGGTCGCCATCCAGCGGACAACCGTTCTCATCCACTGCCACACCACGCGGCGTGTCCGGACACATATCCAGTTTATCCCATACACCGTCTTTATCCTTGTCCTTGCGGTTGGAACCCCAGCAGATCGAGAAGCCAAGCGCGAGGTTAACCATCTTCGCTTTGTCAGGCAATACGTATAGGTTGCTGTTCGGCATCTTGGCATAACTCGTCGGGATATAATCCATGGCCAACGTCAGGTTGATACCGTCATACGGCATAAATCCGATACCGGCACCGATATTACTGTATTTACCGTTGTTCATCAACGAGTAGGAAACAGCGATATTAAACCAGTTAACCGGACGGAAAGCTGCACCGATAGTGATCTCTTCGTACAAACGAGCGTTGTACAGACGGGTAGCAGAAACGATACCTACACCTACGCGGTTGTCCCAGAAATTAGCATCCAGACCTACGTTCAAACGAGCTGAAGTCATACGGGCAAAACCTTTCTTCTGACCTTCTCCGAAACGAACACCGGTCAACATATTAACCAGATTGTTCATCACGGTATCCATCAGCATCTCGGTGGAGAACTTGCCACTCGCATCTTGATACTTACTGTATTCGATATCGCCGGCACCTTGGAACTTCACCTGAGCACTATCAATCGTGCACTCAAAACGCGTAGCGTTTGTCCAGTAGATGAATCCCAGATCGGTAATAGCTGCGCTAACTTGGAGTTGCTCAATCGGCTTCCATGTGAAACCGAGATCGATAGCAGCTCCGTAGCCCGAAGGTCTAGCCAACTTCATGACTTTCTTCATGTCCATTTTGCCGTCCGTCTGGAAGTCAATCAGCTTATTCATATCGAGTTTCTCTGCACTCGGGTCTTTGCCGCTGATTCCATCGTAAATCTCTTTACCGGTCTTGCCGCCGATATATTGAGCCAGATAATCGCCGTTGATCGGGCCCGCTACATCCAACTGCATCGTGCCGCCTAATTTCCACGCTTCGGTATCGGCATAGAGGTTCAGTTGTTTGTTGTTCAGACCGGCATAAGCCGTTCCCAACAGTACTTTCAACTTACCACCGACTGTCCATTGATCATTGATCTTGTGGCTGTATCCGCCTTCAATCTCTGTGTATATCGTAGTACCGGCTCCTAAACCGGAAAGACCTACGATATTCTGACCACCGATCAGGTTCTTCATACCGCCGCCTAAAGCAAAGTCATATATAGACTTCGGCATGGTAGCACCCATCTCAATGCGCTCATTGACGCCCAAGGTTAGGAATCCGTCCTCTTTGATGCGGAAACCCATATTCAGGAAACCAATCGTCACGTCGCCGTTGAGATACGTCATGCTACGCAGTTGCTTCAAGAACTTGCTCTTATCTGCATTCGGGTGGAGCGGGGTAATCGTGTTGCCCGTAGTGGGATCAATAAAGAAGATATCACTTACCGTCAGCGAGTTATCGCCAAATCCAAACTGCGACCAACCAAGCGGAGTGAAGTTAATATAACCTCTGCTCACCGGTTGGAAGGCCGGGTTGATGGTGTGACGCATAGGTGCGTTCTCCAAGAAATAGAGCGTCGTCACTTGTTGTGCGCTTGCGCCTATTCCGAACAATGCCACGAGGGCTGCGAGAATAAATCGTTTCGTTGTCATAGTTCAGCCCTCCTTATTTATTTAAATTTAATACAACATCTGCCTGAGCCGTTAGTCCGATCTTCAATGTGAGACCGGAGTCTTCGGTAATCTTAGCCGTGAAGCCCCTCTTCGCATCGTACTCATCCTGAAGCGTTTTATTCTCCAATACAGCTGAGTAAACAATATTCTTCACTTTCGGTAACAGGTTCAGCTTCTCTTTGCTCAACTTAGCCGTGATAACCGTCTTACCTTCGCTTGTGCGTTGCCAGTTGCCGCCGATATACTCGTATTGGGGAGCAACAAATGTGAGCGAATCCTCAGCAAAGAGAGTCATCGGCTTGCTCGGATCTGCCGGATCCATAATAGTGTCTCCGTTAATATCTATGCAACGGAAAACAGCGCGGATGTCCATCGGGATAGTATTATATGCCGTGAGGAACAACGTTACATCCGTTGTCTTCATCGTGTCTATAATCTCCGTTTTGGCTGTCAGCGAGTCAATACTGTATTGGCTCAAGTTGACGTCACGAATAGTATCCGTATAATCAAGATGCATACCCTCATCGAAAATCAACGGCAGGGTAGTAAGTGCGTGAACGCGGATATTCATGTCAGGAATAACGCGAATCTGTGGTGTCTTGGCAGCGTCAAACTTAACATTGAAACGATAACCTAACTTCTTTGGAACACCTTTGAATATGTTGTTAAGACGTCCACCTTCCGGCGTGTTGTTGAAGTGAATCTTCATGTTGGTTGTTGAGTCGCCGATAGCACTGCTTAATGGCAGATACTCGCCCGGTTTGAAGGTGAATTGTTGGTACTTGCTCTCATCTGCGTTGAAAGTCGCATACGTCGTGCTGTCCTCACGGTTGATGGTGAATAGATAAGCACTATCGATATACAACGCTCCGGCAATCTTCGTGGTGATGTTAACGTCCACTTTCGGCTCTGCGAAAGGCAGGCTGGCACGAGTGAGGAAGTCCATATCTTTCCAACTCTTAGAGATGTCAAGCACATTCTCATCGTGCATATCATCTGACGGCTCAAACATTCCCCAGATGGCTTTGTAATCCAGGAATTGAACGGTCATATGATAGTCGAAACCGGAATTAACAGGCACATTAACACTTTGACCGGACGGGATGTTTACCGTGAAATCTACGGTAAATTCCACACTGTCCACTACATTGGTCAGGTACTCAATAAGCGTTGACGGATGCAGATTCTTCATCAGCACGATGCTGAAATCTCTCAAACGAGTATCAATGTTTTGACCGAAATCCGTGTATTTCGCAAAATCAGGATTTCCCTTCTCATAGACCAGCATCGAATCCGTACCATCCAGCGGGTGAACGCGTTTACCTAATTTCAGCACGATACGCTCAACCTGATTCCAATTCAAAGTCATACCGCCTTTGACACTGATAGTTGATACAAAACTTGCCGAGTCAATGAGCGCACTATCCAAACGCTGTTTACCGATGGAGTCGGGGGCGTTAATACCGTCCAACTTCAAGGTCAGCGGGAATGGAATAGTGTGGTCTTTGTCGTCTCCCGGAATAATTTTGTAACCTCCCATATCCGGTAGTTCCTTTAGCTCTTTATACACGTCGAGCAACGGCATATTCACATCCGGAATATAGCTCTTTAATTCGAACTTACTGTATTCTCGGGTGATCGGTGTGTCTATCTTGAGGGCAAAAACACCGTCCTCCACGTACAAGTGATCAATTTTACCGTCACCGATGAAATCACCGATCTTCAGGTGCAGGTTACCAATAGGCAGTGCTAAGCCCATTTCTACTTCGGCTTGTTTGTCAATGTTGCCCAAGTCAATGTCCGAATGACAACTGGACAACAGACAACCTGCCGTGATTGCAATCAATGCAATGAGTTGCTTACATTTCATAATGAATAAATATAGTTTGTTTGTTATTTTTCACAATTTTGCGTGCAAAATTACAAAAAAAAATCCATATATGCAAACAATTTTATAATTTTCTAAAAAATTATCGCAATATATAGATTTTCTCTGTTGCTCTCGTCACGGCTGTGTATAGCCATCGAAGGTATTCCCGCTTGTCGTCACCCACTAATTCCTTCACTCCTTCATCCGTTAATCCTTTGTCAATATACACGTGTTTCCACTGTCCGCCCTGTGCCTTATGACACGTCACGCAATATGCAAATCGAACTTGCAAAGCATTGTAATAAGGCGAGTCATAAATCTTCTTAATCAATTCTTTCTTATTCCGTATTTCCGGATAATCCTCCGCAATGCGAGCAAACAATTCTTTCTGCATCGTATAATTAACTTCCGGACTGTCCGTCTTAAGCGTGTCTATCCAAATAAGCGCATCGATCTCCCAATTATAATCGATTGATCGCAGTGAAGCTCTTGCAAACTCAAACCCGTATTGCTCATGGCGGTTAGATAGCCGCACGATCTCAAACATATCGCCGTTGGCTATAAACTCCAAATCCTCGTATTCCTGTGCCCAGAAATAGTTGTTTTTTGTCACCATCAACCGGTCGCCGTTGGACAAGTCCTCTTCCTTATATAACACCCGCGCACGTACACCCCCGTTATACAGATTGGTCATCTTATTGCTCCGCGTGATAATCAAAGTCTCTTCCGCGCCCACCTCCCGCCAACTGTTCTCCAAGTATTCTATCACCTCCTCGCCGGGCACTTTGATGACATCGCGGTCATTTGGTGTCACTTGACAAATCCCATCTTCTCGTATCCGCGTCGCCTCACTCAATATACCGCTGTCCAAAGCCTGCCGCGCTACCAAAGTCAACCGATAACCCGTAACCTGTAACCCGTAACCCCTCAAATATGCAGCATCCAAAGCCGGACTCAGCGAACTCCCCACCGGTGGTAACTGCGCGTCATCGCCCACCAACAGCAAACAACAGCCTTGCCCGTTATACACATAGCGAACCAAATCGTCCAGCAGACAACCGCTACCAAAAGTCGCATTATCCCGATTGCCGCTCAACATCGATGCCTCATCGACAATAAAAAGCGTGTTCTTATGCAGATTATCGCTCAACGAGAACGCCTCGCTACCCAACTGATTCTGCCGGTAGATCTTCTTATGAATCGTGTAGGCCTGTTCACCCGAATACTTGCTCAATACCTTTGCTGCACGACCGGTTGGAGCCAACAGAACGCATGGCTGTTTCAGCTTCTTTAATGCCCGAACCAATGCACTCATCACGCTCGTTTTTCCCGTACCCGCATAGCCTCGCAAGATAAATGCCTTTCGCTCATCACGGGACACAAGAAAGTCACCGAGCGCTTGAAACAACCCGGCCTTTTCCTCATTCGGCTCAAACGGCAACTCCGCCTTAATGCGTCCTATAATAAAGTCTTGAAGCATTTTTTTTTGCGATTTATTTGCATATGTCAAAAAAAAGCAGTAATTTTGCACCAAAATTTTAAAGAGTGTTCTTTTTTATACGATATCCTCGGGATGTAAAACTTTGTTTTGCAGACCGAAAAGCGTAGAGCAAAACGGAGTGTTACTGAGCGATATTATCGCGAATCACACGAGTTTTGACTTAAGCGCAGGCAGGTGCTATACGACCAGCTCCCTCTAAACTCCCCCAGGCCTTGACCGGAGCAAGGGTAGGAGGTTGTAGCGGTGCGATGTAGTTAGCCTGCCTTTTTTGTGCCTACTCAACGCGTTGACCGGCTAAATTATAAATATGCCCGTGACGAATGATCAGCACTTGCTCGCCGCGGATCACCTTTCGCGGTTTCTCCGTCTCTTCTATCTTCACCGTCCCGATTCCCGTTGGATCAGGCATCATATATGCTTCCCAAGCATCCGGAATACCGTATCCCATTTGATTATTGGCATCGTGTCTGGGGTAAAGGTGCGCGCTTCGGATAATTCGTTCACGAATCTGCATCGCATTCTCATTCGGTAATGCGGACCAAAGACTTGCAGCCAGACCTGCTATAAGCGGCGTCGCAAAACTCGTACCGTTGCTGGTTATAATCGTACCATCCGGATAAATCAAGGTCGTTTGAACGCCTACCGCACAAACCTCTGGTTTGACACGTCCATCCGAAGATGGACCATAACTGGAGAACGATCCGGCAATACTGTCCGTATCCACGGCGCCAACGGTCAGAATACTATCGGCATCAGCGGGTACACAGATAGTTCCCCAAAGCTTTTCTGCTTCGTTCCCGGCCGACGCACAAACCAGCATTCCTTTGCGGGCAGCGATAGTCGCAGCGCGGCTGACACGAGTCGTCCGGCCATCCAGATCAGTAGTCTTATTCAAATTCCATTGTCCGTTATCAAACTGGTAATAACCCAAGGACACAGAAAAAACATTGACACCTAATGAGTCTGCTTTTTCCAGTGCCGCTACCAAATTATCCATCTCTTTCGGACTCTCGGTGTGTATCTCCTCCGAACGCATCAAATAGTAATCGGCACGTGTCGCAGCGCCGTAGAATCCCTCTTGAAGACCTGTTATTGTACTCAGACATTCCGTTCCATGCGTACCTGTACTTCCATAAAAACCCTCTGTGTCGTCCGTGAAATCATAATGACCGAGTTCTTGTTTTGAGCGAAAACCTGCAAGACTGTTGGCATTGTAGAATCCGATATCGCACACACTCATCAAGATGCCTTGCCCCTCAAATCCCGCTTCGTGAAGCGGGATGAGGTTGTATAACGCCAATTGTTCATCTGTCCATGCACCGATTTCGCTGGCGCTTTCCCATGCCGTCACTTTGCGCTTCTCCACACCGTAAATTGGAAAACTGCTGTCTCGCGTCATCTCCACGTCCGTCACAAAAGACAAAGCCTGTACTTCTGCCGCTTTTGCTTCGTCCATCTCGCATGTCACGCCATTAAACCAACGACTCTGATGGTAGATCATCACACCCATTCGGCGCAAACTATCCATGTACATCGGACTGACGGGATAATCCATCTCGTCTGTCTCGATGCCCCATTTCTGTCGCTGCTCCATGGCACGCGCAGACAACTGAGGCGTGGTCTTCTCCGGTTTGTCCGTGAAGGATACGAAATAGGCAAAAAGCAGAATCAGCGCAAGCATAACTGTACTACATTCTCTACGTGCTGCGTGTGCGGAAACATATCTACCGGCTGCACCTTCGTCACTTTGTACTTGGCATCCAACAACGCCAAATCCCGTGCTTGCGTAGCCGGATTACAACTCACGTACACAATCCGTTTGGGCGCGGCATTTAGAATCACATTCACAACATCTTCGTGCATTCCGGCACGCGGAGGATCCGTAATAATGACATCCGGACGACCATAATGCGCCACAAAATCATCATTCAAAATATCCTTCATGTCGCCTGCGAAGAAGAGCGTATTCACGATTTTATTAATCTTTGAATTAACTTTTGCGTCCTCAATCGCCTCCGGTACATACTCGATACCGATCACCTGACGCGCCTTCCGACTCACGAAATTGGCAATCGTTCCGGTGCCCGTATAGAGATCATAAACCAACTCATCGCCCTTCAACTCGGCAAACTCGCGCGCTACTTTATACAACTCATAAGCCTGTTCGGTATTGGTCTGATAGAACGACTTCGGACCCACCTTAAACTGCAACCCCTCCATCTCTTCCATGATGTGGTCTTGACCAAAATATACCTTCACGTCCAAATCTCCGATCGTGTCGTTGAACTTCAGATTCTCGACATAGAGTAGGGCAATAATTTCCTTAAACTCCTGATGCAACCACTCCAACAAACCTATGCAAGCATCTGTAACCGGCTCTCCAAACGATACCACAAGCATCAACTCGCCTTTATGATTATTCCGCAGAATCAGCGTCCGCACTTGCCCTTCGTGCGTGTGCTCATTATAGAACGTGAGCCCGTGCGTGCGAGCGTACTCGCGTAAGCCGTTACGAATCCGATTGTTAATCTCCGGCATCAAATGGCATTCCTCGATATCCAAGACCTTGTCAAAACAATTCGGAATATGGAAGCCGAGTCCGTACGAACTATCTACCTTATCTAAGCCACCGGCTGCCTCGATCTCTTCCCACGGAAACCATTTTCGGTCGGCACAGGTGAACTCCAACTTATTGCGGTATTCATACACATGCTTACTACCTAAAATCGGACTAATCTCCGGCAACTCGATCTTGCCGATACGAGTCAGATTATCTACAATCTGTTGTTGCTTGTATTGCAACTGCGCCTCATACGGCAGGATTTGCCATTTGCAACCGCCACAAACGCCGAAATGCTTGCATCTCGCCTCGCACCGTACTTCACTCGGTTTCACCACGCGTAGCACTTTTGCCTCCATGAACGAATGTTTCTTCTTCGTGACTTGCAGATCCACGACATCACCCGGCACGCAATTTGGTACGAAACAAACGAGGCCGTCTATCCGAACCAACGCTTTACCTTCCGCTGCTACACCGGTAATCTCTACGTTCTCAATAATCGGTAAATTTTTCTTCTTACCCATGTTTTCTTATTGTTCTAATAGCCATTCAATAGAATGTCGGTAAATCTTATCAAACTCTTGCACGGCCTCCAGCGGGAATCCGTACAGCAAGGTTTTATGCTCATAACCCACCGCTGCCGGACAACGCATATCTTCGTACGTGGCGATGCGAACAGCATTCTTTTCTGCTTGCAAGCCTTCCGGACAACAGGTGAAAAGCTGTTCCTCATTCGGCTCCAACGCCAAATGATAGATGCGGCGCCAAGATGCGGCTATACGGCCGTTACGAGTCGCCTGTGTCGCATAATAACTGGCATGCATCGTGTTCCGCAACCACTTCGGGTCGATCTTACTTACATGATCGCTACTCATCAGCACACGGCCGCCTTGACGAACATAAGCACAAATTTGTTCCCGCGTCTTGTCATTCAGCGGCAGTCGCTGCCTACCGCATACAACGTCCACGATCGCGTACGAACTATCGATCTGTGCCATCTGCTCGGTCGCACTCACATAACTGATCTGCATCTTATACAACTCTCGGCCATGCTGAACTGACCAGTTATGCGTGTTGCCGACTGTAAACTGTCCCGCATGGTCTCTGTAACAAGCACCCCAACCGCAGTTATCATCATTCTTCCATTCATTCGCACGCATATAATCCCATTGTGCGCCGATATAAGCACAACTGAATCCGTCCTCGCAGGCATAGCTGCCCGGCACGATACCCGCAAACGTAGAGTCGGCAAACCATTCTACGCCGTAGGTATCGTCAAAACCGTCTATAATCAAAGCCGTTGGAGCCTCTTCTTGTTCACTCAGATAGGCGCTTATCATCGGACTCGGCAAACTTAAACCTCCCTCATTACCGGCAACGACATAGTAATTATACTTAACGCCGCGCGTGAGCTCCAACTGCAGTTGCGTCGCTTCCTCTACCTGCTGAATGTCCCATTCGCCGTCATTAGCCTGCACATACACCATGTAATAGGAGGCTTTTGCACTCGGCTCTAAACTGTCTATCCGTGCTTCCCAACGCAACAATCCGCCCGTATCGATGGCCAGTTGCTGAACCGGCAAGGGTTGGACGGTCGCCTCGCGGCCGTTCAGATAACGCAATATACCTTTGTATACCGCGCGCGCAGCAGCAAAACGGAATTGCGGATCCAGACCATACCGCATATCGGCCATGTTCTTATGACTTAGCAATTCCAAGATAATACTCGGTACAACCGGCACTCGCGTCTCGCAATAATTAGCCTCTTTCAACTGACGTCTTGTCCATTCCGGAGCCAATACACGCAGATCTTTCGTCACTTGCGTTTGGATATAGTCCGCCAGATTGCGGTTCACGCGCTCTCTGTCTCGGCCGTCCCGTAAGGTCGTCTGTCCATCGTCGTCTTTAGCCGTGTAGATAACTAAAGTACCAATAATAGTACTGTCATCACCACTGTCCAGGCCGTCTGTGTGAAAAGCGATACACAGATCAACCGGTGTCTCCTGACTGTTAACCCACATGGCACGACATTTCATGTCGTCCTTATATTCATTCCCCTCATACAAGTCCCACAACGTAGAGTCTGCTCCTTGGCTCTTCATCCAGTATCGGGCACCTTCTGTCCATTGTGGCATACCGGATGCTCCTAAAGCCTGTTGATCCAAACCGGCACGCGGAGATAATACGGTGGCACCTGCATTCTCGAGCATACGTGTGATAACGCGCACATACTCCTGACTGTACAGATCCTCCACCGTTGTCCAGAGCGTTGCCCGCTGCCAGATCCATTCATCGCGATCCCGATTATAATACAATCCGTGACTCGGGTACAACACGATATTTCGCGACGTCAAATCTTTGGCTTTGGCCTCACGAGAACTGCCTTTCGCGCATTCGGTGATCAAACTCTCAATATCCGTCTGACCACTATAGATGGTGACACGGCCTTTCTCGTGACCTAAAGTCCAAGCACTCACTTTGCGTTTGAGTTCGGCTACGTTTTCCGGTGTCCATCGAACGTCTCGCAGCGTCAGATTCGTCTTCAGCGTCACATGATTGCCGTTGATACGCATTTGTTTGACACGCACACTGGGAGACCAGACATGCGAGAAACCCGTCCATGACATCAACGAGTCACCCAACTCTTGCATGCCGATCTGCGCATATGCTGCAGAACAAAAGAGTAGGGAGCAGAGTATAATAAGTACCTTGTACTTAGAAATCCTCATCACTCAAATCAGCGTTTGCTTTGCGGTTATTGAGAGTAGCCTCTTGATAGGATTTCAACAATTCAGCGGCCATCTTCTCCTGATAACCCTCTGCGATGTCATAGTCCTTGGCATCATTCTCCTTGAAGACCACGCGCACTTTGATAATGGCAACACCGGCTTCCAGTTTCTCGATCACTTCCGGCAACACCTCGTACGACGATTCGGTCCAATACTTCGTGATGGTTGCACGACCGACTTTCTCTGTGTTTTTGTACTTCTTAACCTCCACACCGGCTGCACGGTTCAAACGAACAGCTTTTCCGTCCGCAAAACGCAGGAGCACACGCGATGCGTCTGTGAACTCATTGAACTCATTTGTGTTCACGGTTTTTACGATTAACATCGTCACATCAGCACCATCCTGCTTGTCTTGACAAAAAGCAATCTGAGGCTTCAGATTCTTGTTCACCGATCCGTCCACATGGATAAACTTACCGCGCTCTGCGGCATTCATACTCAGCGCCAGCATCAGCGCCATCATTACAGAAAATACCTTTTTCATACGTATATTTTTTTAGTTATTCTTTAGTTCTTATTTGGTTCATATTTGGTTGTTTCTTTGTTCTTTACCTACCTTTATACCTCTATTCACAGGCCTTACGCGGTAACCGATAGCCCGCAGTTGTTGCAGCAGGCCTTTCTCACCACCCAGATAGATGGCATTGAGCGTAATAAAGGCACCGCCTTCCGTCAAAATCGGTCTGAGTCGTTTCGCCCATTCTACATTGCGTTGTGCATAGACCTTATAGTCCGAAAACGAGATGGAACTTGTATTATTCGGCCCCTCTACCTGATATGCGATGTCTGCCAAACGTCCGTCCCGATACATATCCCGAATCGTTCGTTCTTGCTTCACTTCATTCTCCGGATACTCGATCACCTTCAATAACTCCTTGCATTGCCAATGAAACGGTTCCCGGTCAAAAAGCATATACATCGTCTCGCCCACATTATCCAACCCCACAATCGGCATGTCGCGTTCTGAGGCAACCACTTCAAAGAAATTCTCCATCGATTTTTGATCGTCATAACCCAACCACTGACGCATCAATTCCGTGCGAAACATCTCCGTCAAATACGCCGGCTTCATCCTGCACAACTGATCTAAACCCATACCTAAGTTTATGCGAAGACTGTTATCTATATATTGATATTCGCTTTCGCTATAAAAATTCGTCAATTTTACAGAGTCCGGCAGAACGGCTGCTTGACGTAATGCCGCCAAGGCTTCATAGTCCTGCATCGCAAATTCCGTCACCACATTACGGCATTTCCCAAAGCACTTGAACACGTTCGGTATCGTGTCCAAAAACTGCATCTCAACCAACCGGTTTGTTGCCAGAACATACGACTTGCTTTTCGCTCCGTTACCGCTGATTTCATACAACACCTGTGCTTTGGTCGAACTCACGGCAAGACCCAGCACACACACAACAACTATGTATCTCAACGACTTCATTTAAACCGTGTTATCAAATTATATGCCTGATAAATACCTAATTCTCCGGCCTTACTCAAATCCGTCAAACCCTTTTCATTCTCGCCGATATACACGTACGTCAAACCTCTGTTATAATAGGCTTCCGCAAAATCCCCATCCAGCGCGATCGCTTTCGTATAGTACGTAATAGCATCGTTATATTCCTTTTTTGCGCACAAGATATTGGCTTTGTTATACAGCGCAAAAGCAAAATCCGGCTGCATACGCAACACGTGATCATAATCGCGTAAGATCAACTCATAATCGCCATCCGCCATCCGATAACGCCAGTTGGCGCGGCAGAAGACGATGATCGGCTCTAACTCCCTATCGGCTATCACCAGCGCCTTCGTGCAATCATCTACGGCACTTGCATAGTCCTTGATAATAGCAAACTCCAGCGCTCGTGCCAAATATAACTCAGCTGTTGGCGCCTCGTCCATCATCCGCGTCAAATGGTTGATGTTGGCGAAATGATAATCGACCATCTCGGCGGAGAGCGTCAACTCCTGACAAGTGAATTTCAGCGCCGCAGGAAGACTCTCTGCCTTGTTCAATTTATCCACTAACGGATGGTAGTAGTTCGTACGCCTCAAACTCAGATCCTGACTGTAGTAATTAAGCACCATATTCGGCTCGTTCACTACGTCCTGATAGCGCTTCTGCACACTGCCCCGAGCTTGCGATTCGTATTTTTCTTCCTCTTCTGGAATATCCGTTTGATTCTGTGCCGTTGAAGATGAAAACTCCTTACGATGGTCTTTCTTCTGCGGCTGGGCATCTGCAATCAACAAGTCGGTATTCGGTTGTGCCGTTTGTTGGGCTTGTATCTCATCCTTGCGTTGCTCCAACTCATAGGCTTGTTGCCGGTATTGGTACGCACCCTTGCTGTCGCCTAACTTGGTCTTCGCTTGGGCGGCCAGATAATAAGCCGGCAGGAAATACGGATAACGCGCAATCAAGGCGTCCATATCATTCACAACAGCTTTCCATTGTTTGAGTTGCATCTCCACCAAACCGCGCTGATAACGCATCTCTGTGCGCTCTTCATCCAAACTAATCGCCGTATTCAAATCCTCCAACGCGCGGTTGTAATCGCCCACTTCCTGACGCATCACGCCTCGGTTATAGTAACAATCCGCTTCCCGAGGCGCAATCTTCACGGCCTGATCATAGTCCGACAACGCACCGCGATAATTATGCCGATGGTAGTGAATAATTCCGCGGTTAATATAGTCGCCAGCCCATTTAGAACCCAAGTTAATCGCTTGTGTCAGTTGCACATACGCCTCATCTTCCCGCTCTAACATTAGATTCGTTACGCCCAAAGCAGACCAGGCCGCCGGGTTGTTCTTATCGAACTTAGTCGCCTTCTCAAAGGCCTCCAACGCGCAGAGCGTGTCTTTCTTTAACGAACAGATATGTCCTTTCTCAGACCAGACGGACGCCGATTGCGGTTCTCGTTTTAACATCTGCTCAATATCCTCCAGCGCCTCATCATAATGCTTCCTTTGCGCACGCGTATCTGCGCGCAGTAACATATAGGTGCGGTTCTCGGGCGAGAAACGTAATGCCTCCGTATAATCGGATTCGGCCTCCTCCAAACGATTCATTTGCCGGTATATATAACCTCGCGCATAATAGATACCCGGCGAGAAGGGATTCCGTTCTATTGCCGCATTGCAATCCTGTAAAGCTCCTTGGTAGTCCTCCAATTGAATCTTGGCGATCGCTCGATAGAAATAGGGCTCTGCCAAATAAGGCTTCAGATGAATGACCTGATTAAAATACTGAATAGACAGCACATAGTCCTCAAAATACAATGCATTCCTACCGATCGCAGTAATACGATCGGTATTCAGTTGTGCTTTTGCCGGAATAAAAAACAACGACAAACACGCTAAAAGAACTATGTACTTTTTACTATTCACTTTTCACGTTTCACTTTATTGGCATCCTTCATTCGGATCAAACCAGGCAGGGATATCGAACTCTTCGGTCGGACTGTATCCCAAATCCGGATCAGCCAGCACTTTCTGCATATACAACGCGCAGATAGGCAATGCCATCGAAGCACCTTGTCCTTCTGCCATATTATCAAAATGTATGCCACGGTCTTCGCCTCCAACCCATGTACCGCTTACCAGCGAAGGTGTGAAGCACATGAACCATCCGTCAGAGTTATTGTTCGTCGTACCCGTCTTACCTCCCATCGGTGCCGTTATACCGTACTTGAAACGCATACGAACACCTGTACCGTGATCCAGTACTTGACGTAACATATAAATCATCTTATAGGCCGTGGTCTCACTGATGATTTCGTGCGTTCTAGGCGTGAATGTGCCGATCACATTGCCGTTGTTATCCTCAATACGGGTCACGTATAACGGCTCGGTGCGAATACCCTTGTTGGCAAAGGTCGTGTAGGCATCTACCATCTCTTCCACGCTCACTTCACACGGACCCAGACAGAGCGACACCACAGGATCCAATTGGCCTTGAATACCGAACGAACGCATCATCTTAACGAGTTGTTCCGGGGTAAAGAGCGACATCAGATAAGCGGACATCCAGTTCGACGACTCCTTCAGTCCCCAAGTCAACGTCACCGTGTCGCCTTGGTACTTGTCGTGCGTGTCGCGCGGTACATATCGGGTTCCGTCCGGCAGGATGAAGACAACCGAGTCATACACCCAGGTCTCGCATGGCCACATACCCTCGTCCATGGCCAACGTATAGAGGTACGGCTTAACGGTGGATCCCACTTGCCGGCGACCCTTCGTCGTCATGTCATACTGGAAATGCGCAAAATTAGGCCCACCGACATAGGCTTTCACATGGCCTGTATGTGGATCCATCGACATAAAACCGCACCGCAGATAACTCTTGAGCCATTTGATCGAGTCGTACGGACTAAGCACCGTGTCGATCATTCCCTTTTCATAGTCGAAGACCTGCATCTCACGAGGCGTCATAAACGCCATCTTAATCGAATCCTGACTGTAACCGGCGCGTTTCATATTCCGATAACGATCGGTTTGACGCATGGAGCGGTTCATGATACCATCTACTTCTTCCTGCGTCAACTGCTTCGAGAAGGGCGCGTTCTTCTTACGCTTGAGTTCACGGAAGAATGCTTTCTGCTGTGCTTGCATATGTTCGCTCACAGCCTCTTCCGCATAACGCTGCATACGCGAGTCAATAGTTGTGTAGATCTTCAAACCGTCCTGATAAAGGTCGTATTTACTGCCATCTGCTTTGCGGTTCTTCTCACAGAAACCATACAGCGGATTATTCTCCCACTGCCACAGATCCAACTGATACTGCTGTTTGTTCCACTCCGAATAGTCACTCTCTACCGGCTTTTTGGCAGTTAGCACAACGCGCAGATACTCACGCAGATAAGGCGCGATACCTTGTTTGTGATCCACCGAACTATAGTGCAGTTCCAGCGGTAAAGCCGCAATCGAGTCATGGGTTGCTTCGTCGATATATCCGTATTTCTCCATTTGTCCCAATACCGTGTTACGGCGGTTGGTAGCGCGCTCCGGATGACGAACGGGGTTATACAAAGAAGGGTTCTTGCACATGCCCACTAACATAGCCGCCTCTTCCAACTTAAGGTCTTTCGGCGTTGTGGAGAAATAAACCTGTGAGGCTGTTTGAATACCTACGGCATTATACAGAAAATCGAACTGATTCAGATACATCAGCAGAATCTCGTCCTTGCTGTACAACCGTTCCAACTTGGTCGCAATGACCCATTCGATCGGTTTCTGCATCGCGCGCTCGAGTATATTGTTCGCGCGCGGAGACCATAACTGCTTTGCTAACTGCTGAGTCAGCGTACTACCACCTCCGGCACGACCTAACTTCAATATCGCACGGAACATAGACTTGAAATCTACACCCGTATGGTCATAGAACCGAACATCCTCCGTGGCAACCAGCGCGTTAATAACGTTCGGAGACAGATCTGTATAATCCACTCCGATACGGTTCTCATAGCGGTAGTAACGTCCCAACGACTGCATGTCGGCGGAGATAATCTCACTGGCGAATGTGTTTTTCGGATTCTGCAACTCCTCCAACGGGGGTAGGTATCCCAACGCGCCTTTGGTAATCAACCAAATAACGAGAAAAGCAACCAATAACCCTCCGAAGAAAATACTCCAGAACCAAATCAAAAATGGTTTGTACCAACTCTTTGTGTTCATATCATCAAATCTTCAATTATCCTGTTTAATAGATGCAGCCCTTGCTGCGTGGCAACAATATGCCCGTCTCCTGTCTCCCGCAATAAACCGGCCTCTATCTGCGCCTTGACATCTTTCTTTATTGCGCCTCGCTCAACCCCTTTATTCGTCCTCAACCCCAACATAATACGCTCGTTATAGCGATCTGTCTCACTCAATGTCTCACTTTCCCGTGTAACCTGTAACCCGTAACCGATACCCCCTTTTATATACGCCTCCAAATCATCCGGGTTCCAACTCCGCACATTCCCCACATAACTGTGTGCTCCTGCGCCGATTCCTATATATGGTGTCCCGTCCCAATAACGACTGTTATGCTTCGCCTCGTAGCCCGGGAGCGCAAAGTTACTTACCTCGTAATGCACAAACCCCGCTTCTTTTAGACGCTCGCATAAGTAGTCATACATCGCGTTCTCTTCGTCCTCATCTATCGCCTCCAACTCTCCGGCCTCCACACGTTTCGTTATTACTGTCCCTTCTTCGTACATCAACCCATAACACGATATATGTTGCACTTTCAACTCCAATGCCGTCTCAATATCCGCTTTCCATTGTGCCATGCTCTGCGACGGCAGGGCGTACATCAAATCAATGGAGATATTGTCAAATCCCGCCTCCTGTGCCATTTTCACGGCCTCTATCGCTTGTTTCGCATTATGTCGTCTTCCGATCAACTGCAGCAGCTTGTCCTGAAAGCTCTGTATCCCGATGGACAGCCGGTTAATACCCGCTTCCCGGATTGCCCGTAGGTACTCCTGCGTCGCATCGCCGGGATTTAACTCCATCGTGATCTCTTCAGCCTTGTCCGTTCCGATAGCCTCCAAGATCCGCCGTATATCTGCTACCTCTAATGTGCTGGGCGTACCTCCGCCGAGGTATATCGTCTTAATCTCTTCTACTTCGTTCTTCCGCTCCGCAATCTCTTTCAGAACGGCTTCCACATATTCCTTCCTGCGCTCCAAAAGGGTAGTGGAGAAGAAATCGCAATAAAGACATCTCTTCTTGCAAAACGGAATATGTACGTATAGTCCTCCCACTAATCTTTCTTCCAAAATACCGTTCCCCTCAATTCGTCCGGCAGATACTGCTGTTCAACCCAATGCCCCGGATAATCGTGCGGGTACTTATAACCGTCGGCATAACCTAACTCCTTCATCAGACTCGTTGGCGCATTGCGCAAATACAAAGGCACAGGCAGATTCCCGGTCTCTCGCACTTTCTCCAGCGCGGCGTCTATAGCCAGATACGCTGAGTTATCCTTCTTACAGGTCGCCAGATAAATAGTCGTCTCTGCCAGCGGAATACGTCCTTCCGGCCAACCGATCTTATTCACCACCTCAAAGCAGGTGTTCGCCAACAACATCGCATTCGGATTAGCCAAACCGATATCTTCGCTCGCCAAAATAACCAACCTTCTGGCAATGAACTTCGGGTCTTCTCCGCCTTCTATCATCCGAGCCAACCAGTATATCGCCGCTTGCGGATCACTGCCTCGCACCGACTTGATAAACGCCGAGATGATATCGTAATGCATCTCACCGTCCTTGTCGTATGCCACCGGATTCTGCTGCAACTGCTTGGTCACTGTCTCATTGTCGATCACTTTCGCGCCGCTGTTGCTTACCAACTCAATGATATTGAGCAACTTTCTCGCATCCCCGCCGCTGTATCGTAACAAAGCCTCTGTATCCTTGATCTGCAATCCTAGCGACTTAATATATTCATCTTTGGTCAGCACACGGTTCAACAACTCCATCAGATCATCCTTATCCAGACTCTTCAATACATACACTTGACAACGGCTGAGTAGGGGAGTGATCACCTCAAAAGACGGGTTCTCTGTAGTCGCACCGATCAGCGTGATGGTTCCTTCCTCTACCGCCCCGAGCAAACTGTCCTGTTGGCTTTTGCTGAACCGATGGATCTCGTCGATAAACAAGATCGGACTGCGGCTGTCAGCCGGTGCAAAGAGTCCGCTGTTCAGACTCGCGTTCCGTTTGGCTTTGTCAATAACATCCCTCACTTCCTTCACGCCGCTTGTCACCGCACTCAGCGTATAGAACGGCCGTTGTAACTGGTGGGCGATGATACGCGCCAGCGTTGTTTTGCCGACTCCCGGAGGACCCCACAGAATAAAACTGGCGATATTACCGCTCTCGATCATCTGCTTCAGGATAGCTCCTTGTCCAACCAGATGTTTCTGACCTATGTACTCGTCCAAACTCTTTGGACGCATGCGTTCTGCTAATGGTAACATAGTAATTCTTTCGCTGTCTTTAATGCTGCTTCTGTTACGTTCTTGCCGCTTACCATCGAAGCAATCTCGGTAATCCGCTCTTCCTTGCTCAGCAAACTGATATGTGTCTCTGTACGGGTGGCTGTGTCGGCTTTATAGACCTTATAATGCGTCTCTCCCAACGCTGCAATCTGCGGCAAGTGGGTGATCGCAATAATCTGCCTATGCGTTGCCATCTCACGCATGATAGTTGCCATCTGGGTCGCTATATCGCCGCTGACACCGGTGTCTATCTCATCGAAGATAATAGTCGGCAGACCCTTTGTGCTCGCAATCAACGCCTTCACACACAGCATCAACCGGCTGATCTCACCACCGGATGCCACTTCACTCACGTTCCTCAGACTCTGATTCAAGTTCGCCGCAAAGAGCATCTGTACCTCATCACACCCCTTCGGTGTAAAGTCCTCGGTGGCGCTCATAGGAATCTCCACTTTAGCGTGGGCAACACCCAAACGTGTAAGCCCGCTAACCAGCATCTCGCATATATGTGGAATAACCTTTTTTCTGCTCTCTGTCAGCGCTTTAGCCGCTTTGGTCAGTACCGTTTTCTTGACTTCCACCTCTTTCTGCGCTTGCTCGATATCAAAATCAAAACTATCCAAGCGGTTCACCTGTTCCGCCAACTCATCGCGCATGGCAATCAACTCCTCTATTGTCTCTGCACTGAACTTATGCTTCAATTCTTCCAACGCACCGATACGCTCTTCCACCCATTCCAGACGTTGTGGATCCATCTCCAGACGATTCGCCATATGTTCCGCTTCCTGAGCGATATCTTGCAACTCAATACGCGCGCTGTCCAAACGCTCCTGTAATTCCGGAGCTGCTTCATCCAATCGACATGCCCGTAAAGCCTCGATCGCACTGCCTTGTTCACCGCTCAACGCTGCAACGGCAGTCTCCAAAGCCGAACGGATCTCTTCGGCATGACTCAGACGATACTGCTCTTGCTCTAATTCCTCCAACTCACCTTCCTGCAGATTCGCCTCATCCAATAATTGATACCGATACTGGATATAATCGGCATCCTGCTGACTCTTTTTGGCCAATGCTTGTAACTTATGCAAGGCCTCCAGCGCGGCTATATACGCCTCATAATGGGTACTGTAATCCGCTTGTAGTGCCTCGTTCTGTGCGATCGCATCCAGTACTTCCAACTGAAAATCAGCGTTCTCGATCAACAAGTTCGCGTGCTGCGAGTGAATATCTATCAACTTATTGGCCAGCACTTTGAGCTCCTGTAAGGTCACCACGCTGTCATCGACAAAAGAACGACTCTTACCGTTGCTGTATAACTCGCGGCGAATGATACCCTCATCAAACTCCGCCTCGATGATACACTTGTCCTCGCCGTCTGTGATAGCTTTGCTGTCAGCGCGCGCACCGAGCACTAAGGCCAACGCACCCAAGATAATACTCTTACCCGCACCGGTCTCACCGGTCAACACCGAGAAACCAGCTCCGAAATCAATATCCAGATGCTTGATCAGCGCGTAGTTCTGTATGTGTAAATGTTTAAGCATTATTCGTTAATTCGATCATACGTGTTTTGTCTTGTGGCATCGATATCCATCAAGATATCATACACCGCTTTCTTCTCTTTATCGCTGCCTTTCTTGAAGATATCTACCAATTCATCAGCCTTGGCGTCCAAAAACGTATTGATCACATACGTCGCAGGACGGGCGCGATAGGCCTCTTTCAAAACCGGCATACCTTCTGCGATGCGTGCCCGACCATTGGTCACGTTAGCACTCATCTCGTCCAAACCCAGACGATGGTACTCGTAGTAATAATTGCGGTATTTCTTAAAAGCTTCGTCCAAGAGGTTATTGATCAGCGCGTAGCGGTTTCTATTGCTGTCAAAAGCCAACCATCCTTTCTGCTCTGTACCTTCCATGCTCGCACTCTGACAAGCCGTTACGATTTGCTCGCAGGCTTGGAAGAACGGTGTACCGCCTAAGCGTTGGAAACTATCCTGGTCATGACCGATAATCAGATAGCAGTAATAGGCCAACATCGCCGTGAGGTTCGTTGTGAACGTGTGCTGTTGATACTCAATTCGATCAAACTCCTGATAGGTGAAATTGAAATTCCTGTCCACGAAATTCAGGAGTGGAGTAGTATACGTCGTGCCGTAAACCGGTCTCCGGCTCTGCAAGGTCATCTCGCAAACGTACATATTGTCCGCCACCGACTTAACGATCAGCAGCATACTACACTCAATGCGCTCCTGTTCGGCATAGGTCATATTCGTCCAGCGGTTACTGTTCATATACTCCTCGATGGTCGTCTTCAGCGTCTCATAGACCTGTTTGTTCGAGCCCTCGATCGCATCGGAGTTAATCGTAACCGTGCACTTCAATTCCTGTGCGTTCGCAATGCCTACCGCACAGAGCATGCATGCTATGTAAAAA
The DNA here is from genome assembly GCA_946187555.1 of uncultured Bacteroidales bacterium. Lineage (GTDB taxonomy): Bacteria > Bacteroidota > Bacteroidia > Bacteroidales > Paludibacteraceae > Colicola. Next base: position 23,977 of record CAMHQP010000003.1, on the reverse strand, counting down.
AACTTTCTCATTTGGATACAGAAACGATATTACCTGTCTTTTCGCTAAATACAATCTTCGGCAACTCCTTGCCCGTGAACCAACTCTTCGGTAGCGCTACATCCGCACCCAACTGAGCTACCGGCAATTCGCGGCTGGCTAACGTGCGACCTTTATACACCACGCTCACGTCACAATGCCCCGGGATATTATACACGATCTGCGACAACTCGCTTTTCTTGGCTTTCGGATTAGCATGACGAACAATCTGTTGTTGACAAAGCATACGCACAATAATCGTATCGGCATCTACATTGTCCGCGTCCGTAAAACCGTTCTCCTCGCTAAAGAACAACATCTTACCTGCATCCGAGGGCTCTACCATCACACGCTTATGCTCTTTGCGAACGTGTTTCTTACCCACAAACAGCTCTGTCAGCGCGCGTTCTTGTGCGGCCAACTCCTCCAGCACTAACTCCATCGAACGACCATCTGCCGGTGCATGCTCTACCTCACCGTTCAACAAGTACATACGTGTCTCGCGAAGATGAAAAATCTGTTTGGCTACTTCATTGGCCTGCGCAAGCGGATTAGCTGCCTTCATCACTTCCTCCGGCACAGGAGCGGCAGATACCGGTGCAGGATGCGGATGGTCATGATGAGGACAATCTTTCTTCGGCTCCGGTTTACGCGGCTCTTGTTTTTTCGGTTCAAAAGGAACGTTATAGCCCCTCAATAACCCCTTGTCGTTGATTGTCAACAACATCGGGATGCCGCTCTCAGCACTCACTTTATGTGCGCGCGAGTAGTCTGTTGAACTCGTTGCGCCGATACGAACGTCCTTCAACTCACAATGCGTAGCCGTTTCCTTCACCACGTCCGTCACACCCAACAGATCCTCTGCATATGCAGCGTAAATACCACGTTCCCTGGTCTCCACCATATACGTGAATTCCAGGTTAAAGGACGTCTTCGGACTGTAATAAATCAGCGCCGCCTCGCCTTGTTCCAATACCTGTGCACTAACGGCACTAATCATCATCGCTCCGATGAGCAACAAAAAGATTCTTTTCATATCGTTCATTCTTTCATTTCGTATTCCAAATCGCCCAAGCTGCTTTCGCTTGACCGTATAACATGCCTATTCCGTTTTGAATAATCGCTCCTTGTGCTTTGCCTTTTTTCAAGAACAGCGTCTCTTCCGGGTTATACACGCAGTCAAACAACAAATGTCGTGCCGTCACCATCTCATACGGTATCGGCGGGCAACTCTCCACGTCCGGTAACATGCCTAAGGGCGTACAATTAACAATCACCGTGTGCGCGGCCATCACGTCCTTTGTCAGATCCTCATACCCCAGCATTTCTGCTTTCGGCTTCCGGCTCACAAGGGTAGGGCGTACACCTAATTGCTTCAAACCGTAACAAACGGCTTTCGAGGCACCACCGGTTCCCAAGACCAAAGCCTTCTTATCCTCTTTCCGCAACAAAGGTTGGATCGATTCCATAAATCCCAAACAGTCCGTGTTATACCCCACGCGCCGGTGAACCACATTCACAGCACCTACTTCTCTGGCTGTATCATCCAAACGTTCCAGATAAGGTATAATCTCCTGCTTGTACGGCATCGTCACATTGAACCCGTCCAGCGAGTCCAATAAATCTTCAATCTTCAATCTTAAATCTTCAATTCCTATAGGATATAGGGAATACTCCGCCTCTATATGCTCGCGCTCAAATTTCTCGGAGAAATACTTCGCCGAGAAAGAGTGCAATAATGGAAATCCTATAATACCGAAGTGACGCATAATTTTCCTTTTTTTATCGTTGCCTGATGGGTCTTCGACGTGAAAACTTTACCTCCTTCTCCCTTTTGCAACGCATCGTAAATCTTATCTATTTCTGCAAAATCATATCCGCGAAGTTCCTCGTAGAGCTTTGCAATTCCCGCTTCGCGTGTGTTTTTGCCGTCTAACATATCCGCGTAGCCCTGCATGTATTCTGCCGTTTGAGCCATGTGCTCGATCTCCGTTTTGCTGTAGTTTTTCAACTGCTCACGGATCGCATTGCGGGTGATCGATGTATCACTGTTCGTGCTGTCATTCACCCAACTCAACCCGCGCTTGTCACGCAGATAATGCTCGATATAATCTCTCGTCGTGCATAGCAGCGGACGTACAACCGGTACACCTTCCGGTGCCATCGGATTAGCACTCTTCGGACGCATCCCTGCAAGTCCACGCAGACCTGCGCCGCGCTTGAGGTTCAGCAGCAAGGTCTCTGCCTGATCGTTTTGATGGTGCGCCACAGCAACCGCTTGACATTGATGTTTCTCTGCCATCTGCTCAAACCACGCATAACGGATTTCTCTCGCGGCCATCTCCACACTCGCATTATGCGCTCGCGCGTAAGATAAGGTGTCAAAATCTTGTACCTCCAAGGGTATATTCCATTGAGCGCATAGATCCCGCACAAAAGTAGCATCCCGATCACTCTCCGCACCCCGCAGATGAAAATTGCAATGCGCTGCTACGCATGTATATCCTGCCCGTAACAACACATCAAGCAATGCCACGCTATCCGCACCGCCGCTTATCGCTACCAACACCGGTTTGTCCTTTGCCAACAATTCCCGCTGCCGAATATATGTTGAGACTCGCCTAAGCACCTAAACCTCTGTACTTCACACGTTTGGGTTCACAAGCCTCCTCGCCGAGCCGCATCTTCTTGTTCTCTTCGTACTCCGAGTAACTGCCCTCGAACCAGAACACTTTTCCGTCGCCTTCGTACGCCAAGATATGCGTACAGATGCGATCCAGGAACCAGCGATCGTGGCTAATCACTACTGCACAACCGGCAAAGTTCTCCAGACCTTCCTCCAGTGCACGTAGTGTATTCACATCGATATCATTTGTCGGCTCGTCGAGCAACAGCACGTTCGCCTCGCTCTTCAACGTCAGCGCCAGATGCAGACGGTTACGTTCACCACCGGACAGCACACCGCATTTTTTCTCTTGGTCGGCGCCGGTAAAATTGAACCGACTCAAATATGCCCGCGCATTAATCTCGCGTCCGGCCACACGAATGAACTCCGTACCACCGCTGATCTGCTCGAACACACTCTTATTCGGATCAATATCCGTGTGTTGCTGATCTACGTATCCGATCTTCACCGTCTCGCCGACCGAGAACGTACCCTTATCGGCTTTCTCCGTGCCGATGATCATTCTAAACAAAGTCGTCTTACCCGCTCCGTTCGGACCGATTACACCCACAATGCCGTTGGGCGGTAACATAAAATTAAGATCCTCAAACAGCAGTCGGTCGCCAAACGATTTCGCCACGCCCTCGGCGTTAATGACCTTATTACCAAGTCTCGGACCGTTCGGAATAAAGATCTCGAGTTTCTCTTCGCGCTCCTTCTGCTCCTCGTTCAACATGCGATCATATGACTCCAAACGTGCTTTCTGTTTCGCGTGACGGGCTTTCGGCGCCATGCGGATCCATTCCAACTCGCGCTCCAGAGTCTTCCGACGTTTGCTGGCCTGTTTCTCTTCCTGCGCCATGCGGTTGGTCTTCTGCTCCAACCAACTCGAGTAATTGCCTTTCCAAGGAATACCCTCGCCGCGATCGAGTTCCAGAATCCAACCCGCCACGTTATCCAGGAAGTACCTGTCGTGCGTGATACAGATCACTGTACCCGCATATTGTTGCAAGTGCTGCTCCAACCAATCGATACTCTCTGCGTCCAAGTGGTTGGTAGGCTCGTCCAACAATAACACATCCGGTTGTTGTAACAGCAGTCTGCACAATGCTACACGACGACGCTCACCTCCCGAAAGGGTAGTCACACTCGCATCGTCCGGTGGGCAACGCAACGCGTCCATGGCTCGATCGAGTTTCTGGTCGATATTCCATGCGTCTGCGGCGTCTAACTTATCCTGCAATTCAGCCTGACGTGCCAATAACTTATCGAAATCGGCGTCCGGCTCAGCAAAAGCCATATTGATATCATCGTACTCCTTGAGCATGTCCATGATAGGCTGCACGCCTTCCTGAACCACCTCACGCACGGTCTTGTTCGGATCGAGTTTCGGGTCTTGCTCCAGGTAGCCCACGCTGTAACCGGGCGACCAAACCACCTCGCCCTGGTATTCTTTCTCAATGCCGGCGATGATCTTAAGCAAAGTTGATTTACCCGCACCGTTCAGACCGATAATACCGATCTTAGCGCCATAGAAAAAACTCAGGTAGATATTTTTTAACACCTGTTTCTGTGGACCGAAACTCTTGTTCAGACCCACCATCGAGAAAATAATCTTCTTATCGTCTGCCATTTCTTTCAACTTTCAACATTCAACTTTCAACTGCTTTCACGTATTCCGCGAACGTGAAAGCATATGGGTTATTCTCGTCTGCTGCGTGCCGTTCAGCACTTAACTGCTTCCAAACTTTCGGATCGATCTCCGGGAAGAACGTATCGGCATCGTCCCAACTGTGATGAATATGTGTGATATACAATTTATCCGCGCGCTCCATCATCTGCCGGTACACCATGCCACCACCAATCACAAAAGCCTCCTCATCCGGGCTCACTTTCGCTTCCATCTCATCCAACGAATAAACCGTTTCTGCGCCCTCAAACGTCTTTCCCTTCACGTCCGTCAGCACGATATTACGCCGATTCGGAAGCGGATGTTTGGGCAGCGACAGGAACGTTCGCTCACCCATCATCACCGTGTGTCCGCTTGTGATCTGCTTAAAATGCTTCAAATCTGCCGGCATGTGACACAGCAAGTCACCTTTCTTCCCGATCGCATAATTCTCCGCGATCGCAACTATAATGCTTATCATACACTTACGACTCCGGCTATATGAGGGTGGGGATCATAGCCTTCCAGCGAGAAATCTTCGTATTGGAAACTAAAGAGATCCTTCACCTCGGGATTAATAATCATCTTCGGCAACGCCCTCGGCTCACGCGTCAACTGCAACTTCACCTGCTCCAAGTGGTTCAAATAGATATGTGCGTCACCCAGCGTGTGCACAAAATCACCGCATTGGAGGCCCGTCACCTGCGCCATCATCTGCAGCAACAGTGCATAACTGGCGATATTGAACGGTACACCTAAGAAAATATCCGCGCTGCGCTGATAGAGTTGCAGACTCAACTTGCCGTCCGCTACATAGAACTGGAACAAACAGTGACACGGCGGCAACGCCATCTTCTCCACTTCCGCTACATTCCATGCACTCACCATCAAACGGCGACTATCCGGATTGTTCTTGATCTGCTCCACCAGATTCTTGATCTGGTCAATATGTCCGCCGTTATAGTCTGGCCAAGACCTCCATTGATGCCCGTAAATGGGTCCTAACTCACCATTCTCATCTGCCCATTCATTCCAAATACGAACACCATGATCCTGCAAGTACTTGACGTTTGTGTCGCCCTGCAAGAACCACAACAACTCATAAATGATCGACTTCAGGTGCAGTTTTTTCGTGGTCAAGAGCGGAAAACCGTCCTCCATCTTAAACCGCATCTGGTGACCGAAAACCGACATCGTTCCTGTGCCTGTCCGGTCGTGTTTCTCAACTCCTTCCGCCAATACACGGCGGCATAAATCCAAATATTGTTGCATTTTAATACAAATTATACGTCGTCTTAATCACCTTAAACTCCGTTCTACGGTTGATCTGGTTGCAGATCTCTTGCTTGTCTTCCGGCAGGCTCAAGATATACGTCTCGTCCAGCACTTGATCCACCGGAATCCACGAATACTGCTTATTCAACGCTTTGTCGCAAACCACCGGTTTCGTCTTACCGTATCCCACCGGTGTCAGACGTTCCGCCTCGATGCCTTGTTCGAGTAGGAAATCACAACAACTCTGCGCACGTTTTTGACTCAACTCGTTATTGAACTCGTCCGTACCCTTCATATCCGTGTGGGCACTCAACTCGATTGTGATATTCGGGTTGTCTTGCAGCAACTTAACCAAGTGCAGCAACTCCGTTTCCGAAGCCTTCGTGATCTCCCAACGACCGAACTCATAGAAGATATTCTCCATCTTCACAGGCCGCGAGATCGGGTTCAGCGCAAAATTCATCGTGTAGGTCTTGCTATCCTTCAGGTTCAGCGTCGTCCATTGTTCTTTGGCGTTCAGGTACCCGCGAGCCGTGGCTAACATCACGTACTTGACATCCTTTTTCAACTTGATCTTATACGTTCCGTCTCGCCGTGCACTCACTTTACTGTTCGTACCATCCGAACCTACGATGCGCAGCTGTGCGTCCGAGAGTGGGGTACCTTGGTCGTCCGTCACGATACCCTCCGCGATAAATTCCATCTCCGGCAATACAAAGCGATAGATCTTGTCAAATCCCTTCTTGTCGCCTCGGTTGGAACTAAAGAAGCCGTTCTGACTCTCGCCTTCGAACGTAATACCGAAATCATCGCCCGCGCCGTTGAAAGGTGCGCCTAAATTATATACCACCCACACTACGCTATCTTTATACGTCGTGTCACGCGTTGCCTTGAAGAGATCGAGTCCACCGTATCCCGGATGTCCGTTAGAGGCAAAATACAGCGTTCCGTCGGCATGTACGTACGGGTACATCTCGTCCGCAGCGGTGTTGATGTCCTTACCGAGCGGCTGGGGGTTGACCCACTCGCCGTTATCCAATTCCGCGCACCAAATATCTTTACCGCCTTCTCCGCCAGGGGCATCACTCACGAAATAAAGTGTATCACCCGCAGGATTCAGCGCCGGGTGCCCCACGGTGATCGAACTATCTGCAAACAATTTCACTTCCTGCGCCTCGCCCCATTCACCACTCGCCCGCTCGCTGCGGTAGATCTTAGCACCCAGATCCTTGCCGTTGATCGGTTTCGAGTACGTGAGTAGCATCGTTCGGCCGTCTTTGGTGAAACAACAAACACCCATCTCGGCTGTTCCTGCACCCTTACCGCCGGTCGAGTCGTTCTCCTGTGCCTCTTCCGGAGCGTCATACAGTCCCTCCGCCAGCACGATGTCTTCCCATTCACCGGCGGCATTCTTACGCGTTTGGTACAACTGGAACAACTGCTGACCTGTCACATTACTCGGCCGCTTCATCGTCTTCTTACCGCTCTTCTGCTTCTCCTGCCTGTTACTCGTGAACATCAACGCGTCCGTATTATCTCCGATAAACATCGGCGCGAAGTTGCTTGTGCGCTTTTGGTTAAACACCTTCGCTTCGGAAACTTTATATCGACTCGTCTCACGTTTCCATTCGTCCATCTTAGAGCAAGCGTACTTACCGGCCAAGGCTACGTAGTCATCCGGGTGACTCTCCAGATACAAATCATAGTGTTTGGCAGCGTCCTTATACTTACCCTGGTACTGAAGCACTTGCGCCGCGTGTAAGTAGATCGTCGAGTCCTGCAACTGGTACTTGCAACGGATCGCACTCTGATAGCAGTTGGCCGCGCGGGGATTGTTGATCAACCGATAACACTCGCCCTGCTTGTACGCCACGTAGCCCTTCAACGGCTTATCCGTCTTGGCAGAGATACGTCCGTAACACGACTTGTATATATCCGCCGCGACATAGTACTCCCCGATAGCGAACTTCTTATCCGCCCGCTTAATACGCTTCTGAATACTGCATCCCGTTAGGCACAGAATCGCTACTATAAATAATATCGCTTTTCTCATCCTAGTTTCCTAGCATCCTAGTTTCCTAGTTTCCTTTAATCTAGCTCGTGTACAACCAACCCGCTTCTTAGTTTTGGCTCAAACCAAGTCGTCTTCGGCGGCATAATATTGCCCGAGTCTGCGATGTCGATGATCTGCTGCATCGTAACAGGGTAGAGTGCCAGCGCTACTTTCATCTCGCCGCTATCCACTCTCCGCTTCAACTCGCCGAGCCCTCTAATACCACCAACGAAGTCGATTCGCTTGTCCGACCGCAGATCCTTAATACCCAGAATCTTATCCAGTATCAAGTTACTCGAGATCGTTACATCCAATACCCCGATAGGATCCGCGTCGTTATACCGGCCTTCTTTAGCCGTCAGGCTATACCACTTTCCGCCCAGATACAGGCTGAAATTATGCAAAGCCTTTGGCTTGCACTCCTGTAACCCGTAACCCGTAACCGGTAACCCCTCAACAATAAAGTCTTCTTTGAGAGCCTCGAGGAATTCGTCCTCGCTAAGCCCGTTCAGATCTTTCACCACGCGGTTATAGTCGATGATATTCAACTGGTTGTCCGGGAAACAAACCGCCAGGAAGAACTCGTACTCAGGTACAGCATTGAGCGGCTTAGCCGCGCTCATTTTATCATTGAGCAGCTTTGCTGCGCTCATTTTCAGCTCTGCGCCCACTCGGGCAGCAGCAGCTGAACGATGGTGTCCGTCTGCGATATACATCGCCGGAATCTGCGCAAAGATCTCCGTGATCTGGTCGATCGTCTTTTTGTTGTCGATCACCCAGAACGTGTGTCGGAAGCCTTCCGGAGCTGCCACGAAATCATACTCGGGCGCACCCTTACATACCTCCTCCACGATCTTATCCAAGTCATCGCGGTGATGGTAGGCAAAGAAAACCGGTTCCATGTTCGCGTTCAACGTCCGAACATGCTTCATTCGGTCTTCCTCTTTGTCCCGACGTGTCAACTCGTGCTTTTTGATTCGTCCCTCCAGATAGTCATCTACCCACGCACCGACCACCAACCCGTACTGGGTCTTCTCTTTGCCGCCCGACAACGGGTTATTCGCCGGAATCGTCTGGGCATACACATAATAATGCGGGTCTTGATCTTGCACCAACCAGCCCTTCAACTTAAACCGCTGGTACTGCTGTTTAGCCTCTCCATACACCCGCGGATCGTGTTCGTCCGTACCCGGCTGAAAATTGATCTCGGGCTTGATGATATGATACAGACTCATCTCATTGCCCGCCGCTTCCTGACGTGCCTCTTCACTATTCAGCACATCATATGGCCGGCTACTCACCTGTGTCACCAACTCCTTCGGCGGCCTTATTCCCTTAAAAGGTTTAATTTTCATAAAACGTTAACAATTTAACGGTTTAACGATTTAACGGCTTAACTATTTAACGGCAGCTTTGGCTGCCTCATTGCCCATCGAGCAGGTGCCGTTAAACATCGCACCCGGCTCAACGATCAGCGTCTTCGTCTTCACATCACCCACGATCTTACCGCTTGCACGCAGGCTCAACTGCTGCGAACAATTGATCTTGCCTTCCATCAAACCCATGATCTCTGCATTCGCGCAACTAACCGTACCTTTGATCTTACCGGCCTCACCGATAACGACCTTACCCGTACAGTTCAGATCACCCTCGATCAAACCGTCAATACGAAAATCACTGTCCGCCGTGATGTTACCCACGATCTTACTTCCTGCGGTTAATGCATTGAACATCATTCCGCTTTGTTGTCTCTCATTTGCCATAATTCCTATATATTTTTAATTAATCTTCGTGTCTCTGTGCATATACGCACACAATTCGGCTGCAAAGATACTACTTTTTTTTTACATACGCAAGCCCGCGCGCGTTTTTCCTTAATTTTTTCTATTTTTGCCTCTTACTCTTGCGTATCTCAATATTTTTTCGTACCTTTGCACCCGAATGAACAATAAGATCGTTATATTTGACTTAGGCGGCGTACTAATTAAGTTGAACGTGACCCGTTGTATGCTGGCCTTCGAAAACCTGATGGGCGAACAAAACATGCGCGCTATCTTAGGTATGGACAAGAACGGCGAAGGCGTTAAAGCCGTTAGTATTGCTACCAAACAACTAATGGCGGACTTCGAACGAGGCCTTATTTCTCAAGAAAGCTTCGTCGAACAAGTACTCCAATATTGTCGCCCGGGCACGACACCCCAACAAGTCATCGACGCTTGGATGAGCATGCTCGACGACCTGCCCCAAGAACGCCTCGATGCCGTCGACCAAGTACGCGCCAAAGGCTATAAGGTGTACCTGCTCTCCAACGGCAACGATCTCCACTTCAATTACATCAACCAAACCTACCAACTCGCCCCGCATTTTGACGGTCTTTTCCTATCCCAAAAGATGCACATGGCAAAGCCCGAACCGGAAATCTATCTCGCTGTAAATAAACAGATTAACACTGATTCCGAAGTCCTCTTCATCGACGATATCGAAGCCAACCGCCTCGCCGCCGAACAAACCGTCGGCTGGACTACCTTCCCCGACATCCCCTCCCTCCTCGCCGCCCTCGACGTCTAACCTTCGTTGCGCTCTTTACTGTCTAACTCTCGCCGCTATCCCGCCGAGCGGCCGAGTTATCCAGTATAGTCCTCGTCTTTACTCCGAAAACGCCAAGCCCCGCCCGATACAGGATAAATGCGGGTGTACCCCGGCAAGTACCTCCGGTGGGAATTTGTTTTTTGCTATTTATCGGTACTTTTTTCTCCTTTCTCTTGCACATCCCAAATATTTTTCGTATCTTTGCACCCGCAAACGAAAAAACAAATACAGCGAATATCCCGTGAACTATAAATGGGCGCGTAGGAGGAACTCCCTATGCTTACCATAGGATACCCATAACATACCCATAGGACACCCATAGGAAAAAACCTGTTTTTAGCAATTTTTGTAACATATACTATATATATACTATGTATATATATACTTTTTGATTAAAACATGGCAAAAGTAAAAGACATCACCTTCCCTAAAACAAGCGGAAAACTCAATAAAAAGGACGATAAGATTTATCGCGTCCGAAACGGGGAACAACAGTCATACATCGCTTCCGAGAATTCTGTGCCTCCTTCAAAAGCACAGGTCGCTCATCGTAAACTATTCGGTAAAGTCACCGCCATCGTAAATGCCATCGAAGCTGATCCCAAGCAAAAGGCCGAATGGGATAAAAAACGTCTTGCTTACAACCAAAACCTCACTGCTAAGCACGATATGATTGCAAAACGCTACAGTACTGTTCGGTCATTTGCTCATTTTATTATAAGCACCCAACTCGAGCAAGCGCAAGCCAAGAAACAACGCAAAAACCCAATACCAAAAGCGCTTCCTCGAGGACTAAAACTACATATCAAACATTTTGCGGATCTCTCTACAACCGAGTTATACGAAATCCTTAAAGCGCGTTTCGCAGTCTTCTATCTGGAGCAACATATCGCCTACCAGGACTTCGACGACATCGACTATAATGCCGTCCATCTGGCACTGCATCGCAAAGGTCGCGTCGTAGCCTATGCACGCTTATTCCAAGGGGAAGAACCGGGACAATGGATCATCGGTAGAATGCTCACAACCGAACGCAATAATGGCTGCGGTAAATATATCCTCGAACAAACTATCTTAGAAGCAGAAAGACAAGGAGCCGACTCTATCGTTTTGCATGCGCAAACACAAGTAGTTTCCTTCTACGAGCAGTTCGGATTTAGAACATTTGGAAACGTCTTCATGGAAGCCGGCATTCCTCACATTCATATGACAAAATCATTAACTCATTAATACTATTATGTACTACATGCTTATTGCGGCACTTTTGCCCGCATTGTTACTCTTCCTTTACATCTGGCGCATGGATGTTCAACCGGAGCCTTTCCGATGGCTTTTTCGCGCCCTTTTGGCCGGCGTAATTATCTGTATTCCTGTCGCTTACGTAGAGGGCGTTGTCATGCATTGGCTCTTCCCTGCAGGAGGCCCCACCACGCTCTTCGGTACCACTGTGGAAGCCTTCTTTGTTGCAGCTGTTCCCGAAGAAGCAGCCAAACTCCTGGCTTTGTGGCTTATCCTCCGCAAAAACCCGCATTTCGACGAGCATTTTGACGGTATTGTCTATGCCGTTTGTGTCGGACTCGGCTTTGCCGCGATAGAGAACGTCGGCTATGTCCTCTCCAGCGGAGAAGGATGGGTTTCGGTCGCTGTCATGCGTGCACTCTTGGCCGTTCCCGGACACTATGCTTTCGCCATCATAATGGGTTACTATTACGCCATCTACCACTTTGTGGATCACTCTCCCAAGGTAGCCGCTAAGGTCTTCTTAATGCCCGTTTTGGCGCATGGTGTCTATGACTCCCTGGCCATGAGCGGCTCGGTCGATCCCGTCGCAGGAGGTATCTGTTTCTTCGCGCTGATCTACTTCTGTATCAAACTCCAAAAAGCCGCACAGAAGAAAGTCAACGAACTCGTAGCGCGTTAAAATCGACAATTCTCATCAAAAAATGGCATACACTCTTGTGTATGTCAATTTTTTTTTGTACCTTTGCAGCCGAAATATGCGCGCGCATGAAAATAATAATGATTATAGGGCTTGTGGGGGTGGCGATTTTGCTGCTTAGCGTAGGGGTGATCTTTCGCAAAGACCATACCTTCCGCTCCCAGCATATTCATCAGAATGCGCGCATGAAGCAAGACCAAATACATTGCGCCAAGACCCTCGACAAAGAGGAACAGCGCAAATCAGAACGCAAAATTGATATTAACAAATTATAATTATGAACAACAAAATTGGTTTTATTGTAGATTCGATTTTAGCTGCAGGTATTGTAGCATTGTTAGTGGTATTTTTGGTGAAGATGCCGAAGAACAACGTTTCCGAGGTACGTGAGGTAGCGGCGCAAGGCGAGTTGATGCCGATCGCTGTAGTGAACACCGATTCGATCCTCAAGCATTACACTTTGGCGGTTGAGTCTTCGGACAAACTCCAGGCACAATATGAGGAGTCGATGGTGAAGCTCGACACCAAAGCCAGAGCTTTCCAGAAAGAGTACGAGACTTTCCAACAAGATGTATTGAACTTCCAAAAGAAAGTAGAAGCAGGTGCTTTCCTGAGCCGTGAGCGAGCAGAGAGCGAGCAAGCTCGTTTGCAGAAGAAAGAGCAGCAACTCATGGCGAAGCAGCAAGAGCTGGAGAACCTTCGTCAGCAACTGAGCAACGATTTTATGAATCAACAGGCTGCGCTGACCCAACAGCTCCAAGACTCCGTACAGGCTTACCTGCGTGATATGAACGCAGATGGTCACTATCACCTCATTCTCAACGACGCAGTACTGCTCAACAAGACAGCAGGTTACGATATCACGGACGAAGTAATTGAGGGACTCAATGCACGCTACGCGAAGTAAAATAGTTCTCCTTGCGCTGTGCTCCTTACTCCTTGTTCCTTGTTCCCTTCGGGCACAACGGATTCCGGAGATGATCGAGTACACGGAGATCTACGATTTTCTGGAGGAGTTGACCACCGACGGCGTTATCCAAACGAACGCCGCCATCAAGCCTTATACCCGCGATTATATCGCCGCACGGCTCAGAGAAGCGCAGAGTAGGGATTCGCTGCTCAACCAACGCCAGAAGGATGACCTGCAGTTCTACCTGCAGGATTATGCGTTGGAATGCGACACACTCCCGACGTATTATAGTTACGGGCATCGCCATGTGACACAGTGGATCACGAAAGTGTCGAACCTATCGCTTGCAGACCCGTCGCTGCACATCTTGACCAAAGACAAGATCTTCAAGATGCGTGTGCGACCCATCCTCGGCATGGATCTGATGTACAACAAGAAAGGGCTTTTGACGCATCGTTGGTATGGCGCCGAGATCCAGATGGACATCGCGCATCACCTCTCTATCTGGGGCTCGATACGCGATAACTCGTGGGCAAAACAAGGTACAGACGGTTCGCGTATCACGAAACCCGGTTACCTCAATAATCTCCCTGGCGTTCAATACAAAGAGGCAAATTACGGCGGGGATTTCTCCGACTCGCGTGGCGGTATTTCGCTCTACGCATGGTGGGGATCCATCGGCGTGCAGCGCGAACGGATTACATGGGGTGATGCGCAACATTGCTCGAACATTCTCTCGGCTCACAACCCTGCTGTGCCGATGTTCACCATCCAGATCACGCCATGTAAGTGGTTCCAATTCGACTATTTCCACGCATGGCTGCCGTCCAACGTGATCGACTCGACCTATTGGTACTCCGAGCAACAAACGGCAACAGGTACCCAGCGCGAGTACCGTCCTGCCAATAAGTTCATGGCGGCGAACATGTTCACCTTCATGCCATGCAAGTATATCCAGTTCGGTTTCGGTAACTCGATCGTTTATGCGGAGCGGAACGTGCAAGCAGCGTATTTCATTCCGATTGCGTTCTACAAGTCGCTTGACCACCTGCTGACCAAAGGTCTCCGCACGGAGAACCAGAACTCGCAGGCTTTTGCAACTATCACTGTACGTCCCACCGACCACTTGCGGCTCTACGGCTCGTTCTTTATCGATGAGTTCAAACTCAGCCGAATGAAGAAATCCGACCCGCAGCACAACCTGTATTCCTATCTGGTCGGTTTCAACTGGAGTGGTTGGCCGGTCAAAGGTCTGGCGCTGCGCGGAGAGTTCGTGCGCTCGAACATAGCGACCTACGAACACTCGATCAAAGTGCTCGATTATACTTCGAACAGCTACCAGATGGGGCATTATATGGGTTCAAACGCGCAGAGCATTTGGCTGCAGATCAGTTACCGTCCGACGCGCAGCTTGCGTCTGACGCTCGACTACACGAACGACACCAAATACACGGCGTACGACTATATTCGCGGCGATATCGGCAAGATCATCTCGAACAAACCGTTCAGGAACGCTATTTGGCGGAATGATGAAATCAAGTTCCGCGCAGTTTATGAGGTGTTCAATAACTGCTATGCGCATGTGGACGCCGCGTTCAATTATGCGCGGGCAAATGACCCGGCGGACTTAGCGAAGTACTCGCCCGTTTATCTGCAAGGCAAAAAACTGACTTTGACTTGCGGACTTAGTTTCGGATTTTAATTAAAAGCTAATATAATGAAAAAAGAAATTCAATTTAGTTTGGTTTACCGCGACATGTGGCAGAGTAGCGGAAAGTACGTGCCGCGCAAAGACCAACTGGCAAAAATTGCACCCGTCATCATCGACATGGGATGTTTCGATCGCGTAGAGACCAACGGTGGTGCGTCGGAGCAAGTGAACCTCCTCTACGGTGAGAACCCGAACCAAGCTGTTCGTACGTTCTGCAAACCGTTCAACGAGGCAGGTATCAAGACCCACATGCTCGACCGCGGACTCAACGCGCTGCGTATGAACCCCGTTCCGGCAGATGTACGCCAGTTGATGTACAAAGTGAAGCACGCGCAGGGAACGGATATCACCCGTATTTTCTGCGGTTTGAATGACCCGCGTAATATTATTCCGTCCATCAAATGGGCGAAAGAGGCCGGCATGACCGCGCAAGCCACAATGTGTATCACCTATTCGAAAGTGCATACTGCAGAGTATTACATCAACCTCGCAGAGCAGTTGATAGAAGGTGGCGCACAAGAGATTTGTCTGAAGGATATGGCCGGTATCGGTCGCCCGCATATGCTGGGCGTCATCGTGGCAGCTATTAAGGCCAAACATCCGGATATCATCATCCAATACCACGGACACTGTGGACCCGGTTTCTCGGTCGCTTCGATGCTGGAGGTGGCGAAAGCCGGTGGTGATGTACTCGATGTAGCCATGGAACCGCTCGCATGGGGAAAGGTGCATCCGGATGTAATCACCATCCAGGCGATGCTTCGCGATGCCGGCTTCCTCGTAAAAGACATCAATATGAAGGCCTATATGGAAGCGCGTTCGCTCACGCAGGAGTTCATCGATGATTTCCTCGGTTATTGGATTGACCCGAAGAACAGCCTCATGACTTCGTTGCTTGTCGGCTGTGGTCTGCCCGGTGGTATGATGGGTTCACTTATGGCCGATCTCAAAGGTATGCACGCGGCGATCAATGCCAACCTCAAGAAGAAAGGCGAGAAAGAGCTCAGCGAAGACGAATTGCTTGTGCAACTCTTCGATGAGGTTCAACGTATCTGGCCGATGTTAGGAACACCGTGTCTCGTAACGCCGTTCAGCCAATATGTCAAGAACGCTGCGCTGATGAATCTCTTCAGCCGCTCGATGGGTGAGAAAGACTTCACGCGTATGGATCCCGCGATGTGGGGCATGATACTCGGTAAGTCCGGTAAACTGCCCGGCGAGTTGGCTCCGGAAATCATCGAGTTGGCCAAAGAGAAAGGCTTCGAGTTCTACACCGACGACCCGCAGAAACTCTATCCGGATGTACTGCCGCAGTATATCCAAGAGATGAAAGAACTCGGTTGGGATCGCGGACAGGACGATGAGGAACTCTTTGAGTTCGCTATGCACGACAAGCAATACCGCGAGTACAAGTCCGGTCTGGCGAAAGAGCAGTTCAATAAGGATCTCGCAGAGCGCCGCGCCAAAGCAGGTCAAGCAGTTGCTGTAGCCGCTGCACCTGCCGCTAAACCTGCTGCTCAACCCGCTGCGAAAGCAGAGGACGAAATGGCAGCCGTTGCTTACGCGCTCTATCTCGCCGGCAAGACACCCAAAGAGGGTATCATCATCTTGCCGCACATCAAATCAACAGCTTGGAATCATAAATTTTATACACTTAAATAACCATAAACACACAAACATATGAAGAAGTATAACTTTAACGCAGGACCTAGTATCCTGCCGCAAGAAGTAATCAAACAAACAGCTGATGCTGTATTGGAGTTTGAAGGACAAGGTCTTTCCGTTCTGGAGATCAGCCACCGTGCCAAATACTTCCAACCCGTCATGGACGAGGCAGAAGCTTTGATGAAAGAGTTACTCAATGTGCCCGAGGGGTATCGTGTACTCTTCCTCGGTGGCGGTGCAAGCCTGCAGTTCTGCATGGTTCCGTTCAACCTGTTGGAGCACAAAGCAGCGTACCTCAACACCGGTGTATGGTCGAAGAAAGCACTCAAGGAAGCCAAAGGCTTCGGTGAGGCAGTCGAAGTAGCAGCCAGCACGGATTCGATCCCGACGGACTACGAGATCCCGCAGGATGCCGACTATTTCCACATCACGACCAACAACACCATCTTCGGTACCGAGATCAACGATGACAAACTCGCTGAGATCTACCGCAAAAAAGGCAATGTACCTTTGGTAGCGGATATGTCCTCTGACATCCTTAGTCGTCCGATCGACGTGAGCCAGTACGATATCATCTACGGCGGTGCACAAAAGAACCTGGCACCTGCAGGTGTGACCTTCGTCATCATCAAGGAGTCGTGCCTCGGTAAGGTTAGCCGTTATATCCCGACGATGCTTAACTACCAGACGCATATTGATGGCGGTTCTATGTTCAATACACCTCCTGTACTGCCCGTTTATACGGCTGTCCTGACGCTCCGTTGGCTCAAAGCAAACGGTGGTGTGAAATGGATTCAGGCGCGCAATAAAGCGAAAGCAGACTTGCTCTATAAGTGCCTCGACGAGTCGAAGCTCTTCATGCCGACCATCTCGAAGAAAGAGGATCGCAGCCGCATGAACATCTGCTTCGTCTTCAAACCGGGTTACGAGGAACTGCAAGATGACTTCTTTAAGTTCGCTACCGAACGTGGTATGGTAGGTATCAAGGGTCACCGTCTCGTCGGCGGTTTCCGCGCTTCCTGCTACAACGCGATGGATCTCGAAGGCGTTCAGGCACTGGTTGATTGTATTAAGGAATACGAAAAGCTCCACTAAAATGAAAGTACTTGTTGCAACAGAAAAACCGTTCGCGAAAGTAGCCGTAGACGGCATTCGTGAAGTGGTAGAGGGCGCAGGATATGAACTGGCGCTGCTCGAGAAATATACGGATAAAGCCCAACTCTTGGAGGCTGTAGCAGATGCCGACGCACTCATTATCCGTTCGGATATTGTTGATGCTGCTGTATTGGACGCAGCCAAGCAACTGAAGATCGTGGTTCGTGCCGGCGCAGGTTACGATAACATCGACCTCGAGGCAGCTACTGCCCACAAAGTGGTAGCAATGAACACCCCGGGTCAGAATAGTAACGCGGTGGCTGAGTTGGCACTTGGTCTGATGGTTTATGCCGTGCGTAACTTATACAACGGCACGTCGGGTACCGAACTCAAGGGCAAGAAACTTGGTATTCATGCCTTCGGTAATGTAGGCCGTAACGTAGCTCGCATCGCGCAGGGCTTCGGAATGGAGGTTTATGCGTATGACGCATACTGCCCGGATGAGGCGATGGTAGCTGCTAACGTGAAGCCGTTGCATAGCGCAGAGGAACTCTATAAGACCTGCGACATCGTAAGTCTCCACATCCCTGCTACTGCAGAGACCAAGAACAGTATCAACCACGATCTCGTGAACCTCATGCCGAAAGGCGGTATCCTCGTGAACACCGCCCGCAAAGAGGTGATCGATGAAGAAGGTCTGATCGCTCTTATGCAAGAGCGTGCTGACCTCAAGTACATGACGGATATTATGCCCGTTGCTGATGCGAAGTTCCGCACACTCTTTGAGGGGCGCTACTTCGCAACACCCAAAAAGATGGGTGCGCAGACGGCAGAGGCCAATATCAATGCCGGTATAGCCGCTGCTAAACAGATCGTGGACTTCATCCAAAATGGCAATACACGCTTCCAAGTAAATAAATGATCAAGCGCTTATTGACCATAATGCTGACGCTTTGTGCCGTTGTGTCCTACGCTGCCGATGTGGTATGCGTAGGTGCAGCGACGCAGGTCGTTAGAGGACGAGATACGATCTTTGTTTTCCGAGACGAGGTACATCTGCGTTCTACGCGCGGGGCAGTCGATTGGTACACGGAGGACGGCAGACGTATCGCTTCCAACACCGATGAGATATATCCGGACGACGGCATCTATCGGGTAGGGAACAGTCGTTTCATCGCGATGAAGTACCAGGAACTTGACTCGTTGTCCTATACGGTGGAGACGCGTTGTGACAACACGATCCTGCATGTGACGGGTGTCGATGACTTCCTCTCACGCGCGCACACGTATTCCTTATCTTATAATGCGCTCGCTTGGAACACCGAAGCGTGGGCAGACTCGGCGGCGCGTAAAGAAGGCAAATTGTCCAACACGATCTATCTGAATGAAGCGATATACGGGGAAACGACTTTCCGGCTTTGTTATGACGACAGTATTCGTCAGGCGCTGGGCTTGGATTCCGCCTGTGTGGAAGTGACCGTGCCCTTGGATAGTATCAAGGCCGTGAAGATGGAACTGGTCGCTTCGGCTACTGCACGCGATGCCAAGAATGAGTTAGATCGTCCGTCCGAACAACAACTAACGGATGGTAACTCCTACAGCGGAATCTTGGAAGTTGCTTTCTACTCGAATCCGACACCTGCGGCACGTTATTACCAATGGTCGATATACAAATCCTCCGAACGAATCATGACGCGGCGCGACAAGGATATCCGCTATGCGTTCACAGAACCGGGATCCTATCGCGTGGTAGGGAAGGTCAATAACGAGTACTGTACCTGCGACTCGATGGAGAAGATCATCAATATCTCCGAGTCCTATCTGCGTGTGCCGAATGTGTTTACGCCCAACGGAGACGGCAAGAACGATGAGTTCCGTGTGGCCTACCGCTCCATCAAAGAGTTCCATTGTTGGGTGTATAACCGCTGGGGCAAACTGGTCTATGATTGGACAGATCCCGAGAAAGGGTGGGATGGAACGATTAACGGTCGCCCTGCGGCTGAGGGAGCCTATTTCTATGTGATCCGTGCGTTGGGAACCGACGCTCCCAAAAATGCAGGGTACATGTCCAAGATCTCGTATAACAAGAAGAAAAACAAGGCAGACCAATCGATCATCGGTGTCTATCAATTATCCGGAGATATCAACCTGTTGCGAGGACACAAGTAAATTGCAAATCATAAATCAAAATTATAAATGCGTAAATTCCTAACTATGGCTTTAGCCACCACTGTATTGGCAGCGACGGCTGCTACGAATCCGTTCTTTGACTATAAGAACTGGAAAACGCCGCACGGCACGTATCCGTTCAATGAGATTCATGCGGAGCATTACATGCCGGCTTTTGAAGAGGCAATGAAGCAAGGGTTGCAGGAGATCGATGACATCGTGAACAACCCTGCGGCACCGACTTTTGCCAACACTATCGAGGCTTACGAGAAATCCGGAGAAATGCTCTCTATCGTGGCAGGTTGTTTCTATAACCTCACGAGCGCGGAGACCAACGACACGCTCCAACAGATCGAGATGGAGTTGAGTCCGAAACTCTCTGAATACTCTTCGACCATTCGTCTCAATGAAGGTCTCTTCCAACGTATCAAAGCGGTGTATGAGCAGCGCGACAAACTCAAACTGAACAAAGCGCAATATAAACTGCTCGAGGATATCTATGAGTCGTTTGCCAATAACGGCGCGAACCTCAACCCCGAAGAGAAAGAGCAATATCGTCAACTGACTGCCAAACTGAGCCAACTGACCCTTCAATACGGACAGAACGTGCTCAAGGCAACGAATGCATGGTCGATGCTTATTACCGACGAGGCATTGTTGGCAGGTCTGAATGACGACACGAAGTCTGTGCTGCGTGATAATGCAGAGAAGAAAGGACTCGAGGGTTGGTTGCTTAATCTCAAGCCGACCACCACTATCCCTGTGATGATGGATCTGGACAACCGCGATATCCGTCGTGAACTCTACATGGCGAATGCCGGAAAGTGCGTAGGCGGTGAGTTCGACAACACCGGTCTCATTGTGGAGATCGTCAATACCCGTCTGGCGCTTGCCAAACTGTTCGGCAAGAAGACCTACGCCGAGAAATCGCTCTATAAGACCATGGCAGAGACCCCGGAGAACGTCTATCGTCTCTTGGATCAGCTGCGTGACGCTTATATGCCCGCTGCTAAAGCAGAGGTACAGGAAGTAGAGGACTACGCTCATGCACACGGTCTCTATGCCGCACATATCCAACCTTGGGACTTCAGCTACTACAGCAAGAAACTCAAGAAAGAGAAATTCGATATCTCGGACGATGACTTGAAGCCGTATTTTGAGTTGGAGAGCGTAAAGAAAGGTGTATTCGGTCTCGCAGAGAAACTCTATGGTATCAAGTTCAAAGAGAACAAGAACATTCAGGTTTATCATCCCGAAGTAACGGCTTACGAGGTGTTTGACGAGAAAGGTAAGTTCCTCGCTGTTTACTATGCAGACTTTCACCCGCGGGATGGTAAGCGTGGCGGTGCATGGATGAATGATTTCCAACCGCAGTATATCGAGCATGGCAAGGATCATCGTCCGCATATCGTGAACGTGATGAATTTCACTCGTCCTACCGCAGACAAACCGGCGCTCTTCACCTACAATGAGGTACGCACTTTCCTGCACGAGTTCGGTCATGGCCTGCATGGTATGTTGACGCGCTGTCAGTACGCTTCGCAAAGCGGAACGAATGTGCCGCGTGATTTCGTAGAACTGCCCTCGCAATTCAATGAGAACTTCATTGACGAGAAAGAGTTCCTCGATACCTTCGCGAAGCATTATGAGACCGGAGAGGCACTGCCGCAAGCATTGCTCGACAAGATGCATGCATCGCAGACCTATATGGCCGCATATGCCTGTGCACGTCAGCTCAGCTTCGGTTACCTCGATATGTCGTGGCATACCTTGGAACAACCGTTTGAGGTGAACGAGACTATTGGTACGCTTGAGTCTGTCGTTCGTTTCAGCGACAAGGCAATGGAGCAGGTACAAGTGCTTCCAAACGTACCGGGTACGCAGATGTGCTGCGCGTTCACGCATATCTTCAGCGGTGGTTACGCAGCCGGTTACTACAGCTATAAGTGGTCTGAACTGCTCGATGCTGATGCGTTCTCTGTCTTCAAGGCTGCACAACAGAAGAAGAACGGTACGATCTTCGATAAGAAAGCTGCTAAACGTTTCCGTGAGAACATCCTGGAGAAGGGTGGTACAGAGAAAGCGATGGATCTGTACAAACGCTTCCGTGGTGGTGAACCGACCATCAACGCGCTCCTCGAAAGAGATGGTATCAAAGCACAGGAGATCAAATAGGATTACATAGGCAGACCTAGGACTTCCTAGAAAATAAATCCCGCCCCTCGAAAGAGTAGGCGGGATTTATTGTAGTTAAGATGTCAGTTTAATACCATTCTTTCTTTTAAGAAAGCGAAAACAGTCGTCGTCGCGACGCCTGTTTTTCTAAGGTATTAGTCTGTTTATTTAAGGTACAAAAAAGATTGGTCTTTTTAATGGGATTTAGAACTCTTTCTTAAATCCGCTAATGTGGCGATTTTTCTCGGACTCAAACGTCCTTGATTAAAAACCGGTGCAAAGGTACTGCTTTTTTTTAATATATGCAAATTTTTTTTTATGTTTTTGAACATATTTTGCTATATTCACTTTGCAAAATGCATATTTTTTGTTATAAACGCTCCAGTTCGATCACTTCGAGGTTGTCTATTTTGCTTCCATCGATGGTAAAACGAAGGAGAGTCTGGCAGGGTTGCCAACCTTGTTTACCGGCTGCGCCGGGGTTCATGGTCAGGAACTTAAACTGCGAGTCGTATTGTACCTTTAATATATGACTATGCCCGCAAACGAACAGATCGATGACATTGTTTATTTGTGATTGGTCATTGGTCATTTTTGCTTCCAGACTTTTCTTAAACCACGGAATGAGCCATGGGTTATAATGCCCCGGGTAACCGCCTATATGCGTCATCAGCACATTGACATCTTCTACCTTAAAGCGGTAAAACTCACTCAGGCTGTACCGTACATCGCCCGAGTCCATATTCCCGAATACGGCGCGGGTGGGTTTGAACTCACGTAAACGACGTAAGACGTCCTCTGAGCCTATATCGCCGGCATGCCAGATCTCATCGACATCTTTGAAATGCTCGAAGACGCGTTTGTCCAACAACCCGTGGGTATCACTCAGAACGCCGATACGTGTCATTTGCGGGTCAGTTTATCGATGACGACTATAGAAAGGACGATGGCAACTACTGCCACCGAAACGAAGACGGCTACGTCACGCAGATCGATCACGCCGCGCGAGAGGGCGGAGTAGTGATCCTGCAGAAGTACCCAGTAAAGGATAAAACAAGCCAAAGCGCCTGCAATGAAGCACACGATCTGGCTCTTGCTGAATGTGGCGCAGAGCAGGCCAACGGCCATGAATGTACCGCTCAAGAGGATGAGGCCGATGAATGACCCCATGAACGCTCCGCTGTCCAGATTGCCCATCGGTTCAGCCATGTACGCTACCACAAAATAATGCACAAAGCACGGCAACAGGCCTATCAGTACGAGTGTCCACGCAGCGAAATACTTGCCGAGCATGATGCGGCTTAGTGAGATAGGTTTCGTGCGTATCAAGTCCCATATACCACTCTGCCGCTCTTCGGACAGCAGACGCATCGTCAGGGCAGGGCAGAGGAGCATAAAGAGCCACGGGCTCAACTGAAAGAGTCCGTCCACTTGGGCGTATCCCGAGTCAATGATATTCCATTGACCCGGAATCACCCAAAGGAAGAGACTTATCGCCAAGAGGTACAATCCGATGACGATGTACGCTATCGGCGTGGAGAAATAATATCGAAGTTCTTTCTTATACACCTTATATCTTCTCGGTATTGATCTCTTTTTTT
Organism: uncultured Bacteroidales bacterium; assembly: GCA_946187555.1. Lineage (GTDB taxonomy): Bacteria > Bacteroidota > Bacteroidia > Bacteroidales > Paludibacteraceae > Colicola. The sequence continues at coordinate 443 of CAMHQP010000003.1, read as the reverse complement.
GCCTCTGTCTTCGGGAAGAAGATCCAGAAGAGGATGGCTACTGCCAATGCAAAGGCAGCAAAAGTGTACCAGCTTGCTTGCCAGCCAGCCCATACATCCGCAAACGGAGCATCTGCCGGAAGTGCATAGACGTTCTTGTTCACGATAGCTTGCGCAGCCAAAGTACCGATAGTAGCACCGATACCGTTGGTCATCACCATGAACAGACCCTGAGCACTCGAGCGCATCGACGGATCGGTCTCCTGATCGACATACAGCGCACCGGAGATATTAAAGAAGTCAAAGGCAAAGCCGTAAACCACGCAACTGAGCACGAACAACAGCACGCCCGGCATACCCGGATTACCCATGCCGAAGAAGGCGAAACGGAGCACCCAAGCAAACATAGCGAGCAGCATCACGTTCTTGATACCGAATTTCTTGAGGAAGAACGGGATCAACAG
>CAMHQP010000002.1 GCA_946187555.1 uncultured Bacteroidales bacterium | reverse complement strand
TAAATATGGATACGGATTGTCTGTTTTGGGGTCATTTGCATTGTTTTTGTCTTTGTCACAAGACATTAGTGCTATACCGGCAAAAGCGATCATAGCATACATAAATAACTTTTTTAACATAACATTTTTTTTGTTTTCCCCCTCTAACACCTTTGGGGCTTGGTATACACAAGAAAAGCGTGAGACTGAATACCTTTCTATGACGGAGGTTGTGAGATACCCTGAAAGTAGAAATGGCAAACAGTTCACGCTGTACGCGCGAACCATTACACTTTTCTTGCTTTCATGAAATTTCTCACATTTCCGCCACAAGTAAAGCATAACGCTTCGTTATATTTCAATATGTCCTTCTGTTTAACGTCGGGAAGCGACGGTATTCTACAAATCGCCTGACCAGCCATGTCCTAAGTCCCAATGTTCGTCATAACGGAACTCGAAATACGGCAGGGCAAAGTACTTTTCCAAAAGTGCGGTCAATTCGTCCTCAATATCTTGTGCCCACTTACCAACAAACACCACAAAATGATCTACCGCCCAGGCTACGCGACCACGCGGTACTTGGGTGTAATCACCACTAAATTTGGTGGGCTCGTGGTTGGCTAAAGCTTTAAAATACTGCTTTTGCCAAATCTGACGATGTAGCGTCTGATAGTTGATATAAGGCAAACCTTTATCTGCGGCATCTTCTACCATCTTGGGCGTCAGTTCTTTCTTGTAGACACCGAAGAAGTCGTGCTCCTGAGGATCATACCAGAAGATACCGACTGCCGGCATAGGCTCGTCGAAGGACTTCATATCCGCCATGATGGCTTCTTTTTCCTTATGCGATAATGTGGTCATAATTGTTATCCAAACCTTTGCGGGTGCAAAGGTACAACAAAAAAATGAGATATGCAAGAGAAAATGAAAAATTGCAAAAAAATTTGCATATTTCGAAAAAAAGCAGTACTTTTGCAGCGCAAAAGTTTTAAAATTATGAATGTACGTGAACGTTTGGCCGCGATACGCGGAATGATGAAAGAGCATGGATTGGCTGCTTATGTAGTGCCGGGAAATGACCCGCACGCAAGCGAGTATATGGCAAGTCACTGGTGCGAGATGCAGTGGTTAAGCGGGTTCAATGGTGAGTCCGGAACGATGGTGGTGACGATGGACAAAGCTTTGCTTTGGACCGATAGCCGCTATTACCTGCAGGCAGGCATCGAGCTCAAGGACTCGACAATCGAGTTAATGCGCGAGAGCGATATCGATTGCCCATCCATCACAGAATGGTTGACGGCCCCCTCTAACTCCCCCGTAAATGGGGAGAACCTTATTGGTGTGAATCCGGAGATGTTCAGTGTGAATGACTACAAGGAATGGAGCGAGAAGATTGCACTGAAGAGCATTGATCTGATTAAGCCGCTGTGGACAGAAGGAAGACCGGCTATTCCGCAGGATAAGTTATACCCCTACTCTGCCGATTTCGCAGGAGAGAGCGTAGAGAGCAAACTCGCAAGAATGCGCGAGCAACTCGCCAAGAAGAAAGCGGATGCGATGATCATCAGTGCGCTGGATGAGATTGCGTGGTTGCTTAATATCCGCGGCAACGATGTGGAGTACAACCCAGTGGTGATCTCGTATGTGGTACTCGAAGCCGATAAATGTACGCTGTTCGTGGACGGTAATAAGATCGATTCGCCGGCACAGAACTACCTCGATTTCAACAATGTGGAGGTGATGCCTTACGAGGCTGTATTCGAGTATATTCGCGGAATGAAGGGAACGGTATTGTACGATGGTGCGCGGGTGAATGAGGCGCTGTTTGAGGCCATTCCGGAGAGCTGCCAAAAGATCAATGCCAAGTCGCCCATCCTGATCGACAAAGCGAAAAAGAATGCGGTTGAGTTGGAAGGCGAACGGATCGCGATGCGGCAGGATTGCGTGGCGCTGACACGGTTCTTTATGTGGTTGGAAGAAGAGGCTTTTGCCAACGGACAAACTCAGACCGAGTGGGACTTGATGGAGAAGTTGCACGAGTTCCGCATGATGGGTGAGAACTTCGTGGAGGAGAGTTTCGGTACAATCGCAGGTTATAAGGGGAACGGCGCTATTGTACACTATGCGGCGACGAAGGATAACTGCGCGGAAGTGAAGCCGGAAGGTATGTTGCTGCTCGATTCGGGCGGTCAGTACTTAGACGGCACAACGGATATCACGCGAACCGTTTGGTTAGGCGGACGCATCCCGCAGCAGGCTAAATTGGACTATACCTATGTACTGAAGGGACATATTGCACTCGCTCGTGCACGTTTTCCGCGGGGTACGCGGGGCAATCAGTTGGACGCGCTGGCCAAGCAGTACATGTGGGAAGCCGGCATCACGTTCGGTCACGGAACGGGTCACGGTGTCGGTCATTTCTTGGGTTGCCACGAAGGCCCGCAGAACGTACGTACGGACAATAACCCGACGGCATTAGAGGTTGGACATATTATCTCCGACGAGCCGGGTATCTACCGCACCGACATGTGGGGTATCCGCACGGAGAACCTGATTACCGTTGTGCCGGCAAAACAGACGAAAGCCACGACGACCGAAGACGAGTGGTTGCAATTCGAGACACTGACGCTGTGCTTCTACGACACGAGTCTGATCGAGATGAGTTTGATGACGGAGGACGAGATCGATTGGCTCAACGCGTATCACGTACGCGTATATAAAGAGGTGTCGCCGCTACTTAATGACGAGGAGAAGAAATACCTGGCATACAAGTGCGCGGCATTGGAAATTTGAAATTTTAGATTTTAGATTTATATGAAAGAAGAAAAGATTGACGGGCGGTTGTTTAACCCGTATATTATTGAAGAGCGGCAACTGAACATCACGCAATTGGATGTGTTCAGCCGCTTGATGATGGATCGTATCCTGTTCCTGAGCGGAGAGGTGGTAGGAGATAACATGGACACGCTGGTTGCACAGTTATTGTTCTTGGATTCGCTCAACCACGATCCTATTCATTTGTATATCAACTCGCAAGGCGGTGAGGTCTATTCGGGTCTGGAGTTGATCTCCGTGATGCGGTTCATCAAATCGCCGGTCTATACGACCGTCTTGGGTCTGGCGGCATCGATGGGTGCGGTTATTGCATCGAGCGGAGAGAAAGGTCATCGTAACGCCCTGCCCTACTCGCGGTTCATGATCCATCAACCCAGCTCCGGCATCGGCTACTCCACATTCAAAGATCAGGCTATCCACCTCAAAGAAATGGAAAGCCTGAAACAAGATTTGTACAAGATCCTCGCCGAGAACAGCGGTCAGAGCATTGACCAGATCGAGGCGCTCTGCGATCGTGACAAATGGATGAAAGCCGAAGAAGCCATCTCAATGGGCTTCCTCGACTCCGTGATTGCTTAAAGCAGTTCTACCGACCGGTTGACGAACTTGGCGAGCGCTTCGCCTTTCAGTTGACCGGAGGCGAGAAGGGCTATGTCGATGAGTTGTTTGATGCGCTCATCCTCACCCTCTAACTTGCAGACCGTCTTGATGACGGTCTCTTTTTTAGGCTCCTCGCCTTCTTTCTCTGCTTTCTTCTCGACCTCTTCCTCTACCTGCTCGCTCGTCTCTTTTGCCACGAGCTCCTGGATGAGCGGGTGCGCGGTGTTGATGACGAGGTTGTACTGGTCGGGCATCTGGCCGTAGAAGGACATTCCCTGCTGGTGTGCGGACATCTCTTTCATACGGCGCATGAACTCGTTCTGGGTCAGGAAGACCGGCAGCGCATCTGCTGCAGCCGCCTCGCAGGTGACGAAATAACGCAGCTTGTCTTCGGCGCTCGGCAGCAAGCCCTCGAACGCCTTGCGCAGTCCTTCTTTCTGCTCGTCCGTATATTCGTCTTTGGCAGCCTCTTCCTTGCGAATGAGGTTCTCGATCGTGTCGGAATCAATACGCACGAAACGTAACTTCTCGTGTTTTTGCTCGGCCTGCGACATGCAGTGTACATCGAGTTCACCGTCCATCAACAGGACATCGTAACCTTTCGCTTTCGCGCGCTCGATATAGGTGTAATGCGCGTCGGGATCGTTGGTGTAGAGGAGTACCATGTTGCCGTCCTTATCGACTTGTGCCTCACGCACCTTGTCCATGTACTCGTCAAGCGTTGCATATTCGCCGGAGAGGTTTTTGTAGAGTGCAAAGCCGGTGGCTTTCTCGTAGAACTTCTCGTCGGTCAACATACCAAATTGAATGAACATCTTGATGTCGTCCCATTTCTTGGCGAAATCTTCCTTGTCGGCTTTGTATAATTCAGCGAGTTTGTCTGCGACTTTCTTGGTAATGTATCCACTGATTTTCTTGACGTTATTATCCGACTGCAAGTAGGAACGGCTGACGTTGAGCGGGATATCCGGGCTGTCGATGACACCGTGAAGGAGCGTCAGGTACTCGGGCACGATATTCTCCACTTCATCGGTGACGTAAACCTGGTTGCAATAGAGTTGGATCTTATTGCGGTGCACGTCGAGGTTGGACTTGATCTTCGGGAAATAGAGGATACCCGTAAGGTTGAAGGGATAGTCCACATTGAGGTGAATATGGAAGAGCGGTTCATCCATCTGCATGGGGTACAGTTCGTGGTAGAACTTATCGTAATCCTCGTCCTTGAGGTCAGCCGGTTTGCGCGTCCATGCGGGGTTAATGTCGTTAATTATATTCTCTTCGTCGAGTTCGACCTCTTTGCCGTCTTTCCACTCTTTCTTCTTTCCGAAAGCTATTTCGATCGGCAGGAACTTGCAGTATTTCTTAAGCAGTCCTTCGATGGTCGCGTCCTCGAGGTATTGGCTGAACTCATCGTCGATATGCAGCACGATGTCGGTACCTCGCTCGGCTTTGATGGTATCTTCCATTGTATATTCGGGATTACCTTCGCAACTCCAGTGAACGGCTTTGGCATCCTCTTTATAGGATTGCGAGAAGATCTCCACTTTATTGGCAACCATAAAAGACGAATAGAAACCGAGACCGAAATGACCGATGATGGCTTCCGTTTTGTCCTTGTACTGGTTGAGGAACTCCTCTGCACCGGAGAATGCGATCTGGTTGATATACTTATCGACTTCTTCGGCAGTCATGCCTATACCATGGTCGGAGACGGTGAGCGTCTTTTTCGATTTATCTATGGAAACGCGTACGCGCAGGTCACCGAGATCGCCTTTGACTTCGCCAACGGAAGAAAGGGTCTTCAACTTGGTGGTTGCATCAACGGCATTGGAGATCAATTCACGGAGGAAGATCTCATGGTCTGAATACAAAAATTTCTTAATGACGGGGAAGATGTTATCACTCGTTACCCCAATATTACCTTTACTCATATGTTTGTGTATTTAATTTGCCACTTTTTGAAGGACAAATCTTGTGCCAAGGACAAAATACTGCCAATTTGGCAGAAAATTTGCACATGTCAAAAAAAAGTAGTACCTTTGCAGCCGTTTTGTCGCGGGTTTACCCCTCATACGTGTTCCTGAACACGTTCAGGAGGAGAGTATTCGGAGAAACTCCGCTCTCCCCAAGGATTATAAATCCTCGGGGACCCCAATAGAAGAAAAAATGAATGAGTTTTTAGAAAAAGAAGAGGCAATATTGAAGATGCTGAAGACCGTTTTTGACCCGGAGATACCGGTGAACGTGTATGATTTAGGGTTGATTTACGGCATTGAGATCAAGGATGACGGTGTATGCGATATCACGATGACGTTGACTGCGCCGTCGTGTCCTGCGGGTGATTTCATCGTAGAGGACATTCGTCAGAAAGTCGGATCGGTGGAGGGCATCAAAGATGTGAATGTGACGATTGTGTTCGAGCCCGAATGGACGAAGGACATGATGTCAGAGGAAGCCAAACTGGAATTAGGATTCTTATGATTTATTTTTTGAGTGATGCCCACTTGGGTAGTTGGGCGATAGAGCGCGGATACGCACAGCAGAAGAAGTTAATCGACATGCTGGAAGAGATGAGCAAAGATGCTGTCTCTATCTACATGTTGGGCGATATGTTCGATTTCTGGATGGAGTATTACATCCGTGACAAGAGCAAAAGGCAATACCATCCTTTCTGCCGAGAGATTCGTAAGTTAATCAAAAAGGGTATTCACGTACATATCTTCACCGGCAATCATGACCTGTGGACGTTCGGTGGCTTGCAAAAACTGACAGGTGCAGAGGTTCATTATGATCCGTGCACAATCTCCCGTTATGGTAAGCAGATTTATCTGGCGCATGGCGACGGGTTGTTACCGAGCAACTGGGAGACGCTCTATCCGAAGGACGTGAAGAAGAAAATCAAACGTTTCATGCGTCTGCGCGAGATCTTCCGGAACCCTACTCTGCAACTGCTTTTCCGCAGTCTGCCGCCGAGTTGGGGCAATAAGTTCGGTTATGAATGGGCGAAGCGGAGTCGGTTGAAGGAATTGGCTCATCCCTGCCCGTACAAAGGCGAGGACAAGGAAGAGTTGGTGCTGTTTGCCAAGGATCAGGAGAAACAGCAGAACCACCGCGACTACTATATCTTCGGTCACCGGCATATCGAATTGGATCTGCAGATTGCGAGCGGCAGTCGTGTGGTGATTTTAGGCGATTGTTTCAAACAATGGACATACGCCAAACTGGATCATCATGGCAATTTAACGATGCATACCTATGAGCAGTAGAGAGGAACAACTGAAAGCTTTCGGTCGGTTGTTGGATATCATGGACGACCTGCGGGAGAAATGTCCATGGGATCGGAAACAGACTTTTGACAGTCTTCGTCAGAACACGATCGAGGAGACGTACGAGTTGGCGACCGCGATTAGTCGGCACGATATGAACGAGATCTGCAAAGAGCTCGGAGATGTTCTGCTGCATGTTGTATTTTACGCCAAGATGGGAAGCGAAACGGCAGATTTCGATATTGCCGATGTATGCAATCGAATCTGCGACAAGTTGATTTTCCGCCATCCGCATGTGTATGGCGAAGCGGCAGCCGCGAATGCAGAGGAAGTGAGTCATCTGTGGGAGCAGGTTAAGTTGAAGGAGAAAGGCGGCAACAAGACCGTGTTGGGTGGTATACCGGATAGTCTGCCGAGTTTAGTGAAGGCCTATCGGATACAGGATAAGGTGGCCAATGTGGGCTTTGATTGGAAACAACGCGAGGATGTATGGGCGAAGGTGAAAGAGGAGATTGCGGAGTTTGAAAAAGAGGTTACGGGAGACGGGTTACAGGTTACGGATGCACGAATGACCGAAGAGTTCGGAGATATTTTGTTTTCGCTGATTAACGCCGCACGATTGTATAAGTTAAAACCGGACAACGCGTTAGAGCAGACGAATCTGAAGTTCATCAAACGCTTCAATTACGTGGAGGCGAAGGCCAAGGAGCAAGGCAAAGAACTCAAGGATATGAGCCTTGAGGAGATGGAAGCACTTTGGCAAGAAGCAAAAAAACTGTAAGTGTTAGCGGATGTGCACCACGAAATAGGCCTCGAGAGGTGAGTATTTATCGCCGGCATCTGAAGCGAGCGTCAAGTGCACCTCATAATCTCCTGTTTTCTTGGGTATATACTGCAAGTTCGTCTCAAAGAGCAAACAACCGGTGAGGAAACGCAGATAGCCTTTCTCCGGAGCGGAACTCTTATCGAGCAGATGCAGATAGGAGGAATCGTTGAGCAGTTGATAAGAGATGACGGAAGTGTCGGCCGTGACCTGGAAGGTCGTGAGATTATTATACACGCCCCAGAGCGCCAGAGGTACGCGCAGGGTATCGGCCACTTGAAGCGTATCCGCGAAAGAGATGGTATCGCAAACGCCGGCGGCGTTGACACGCGTGAGATAGCCGGCCTGAATAACAGGCGTAGCTTGGTTATTCGACTCCAGACAGGAAGTGAGGGATATAGCGGCGAGCGCTACGACAGCATATAAGAGAATACGTTTCATAATGTGCGGCATAAAAGACTCGAACTTTCACTCCGTGAGGAACCAGATCCTAAGTCTGGCGCGTCTACCAATTCCGCCAATGCCGCTCGCTTAAACTACGACTCGCGCGACTTCGGGCACAGCCCTCGTAATAGCGCTACGTCGTGTTCTACGCTCTTCGGTCGGACTCACGAAGTCCTCCCGAGTTAAAAATTTTTGCAAAAGTACAACAAAAAATTGAATTATGCAAGAAAATAGTCAAACTTTTTATCATAATTTGCCGAATGGTGTAAAAATCGTGCACCGCTGGACGCCGAGTCCGGTGGCATACGTAGGCGTGATGGTGGGTGCCGGCACACGGGATGAGAAGCCGGAAGAGAACGGCATGGCGCACTATATCGAGCATTGTGTTTTCAAGGGGACAGCGCACCATACGGGACGGCAGATCATTCAGTCGATAGAAGGTATCGGCGGTGAGGTGAATGCCTACACAACGAAGGAGGAGACGACGTTCTATGCAGCCACTTTGGCAGAACATGTGCAGTTGACCTTGCATCTGATTGCGGAGATGATTCTGGAGCCGGCGTTCAAGAAAGAAGAGACGGACAAGGAACGGATGGTGATCTTGGACGAGATAGAGAGTTATAACGACCAGCCGAGTGAACTGATTTACGACGATTTTGAGAGTCTTGTTTTTTCCGGCAGCAGCCTTGCGCAGCCTATCTTAGGCACCAAGAAGACTTTGCGGCATATCTCTTCGAAGCCGGAGTTTGCCAAGCGTTGGATGGCGGAACATTATACGCCGGAGCGGATGGTGGTTTTCTGTCAAGGAAATGTGAAACCGGAGAAAATGTTCAAGATTGCAGAGAAGGAATTCGGCGGACTTACTGGAAATTCTAATAACGACAAACATAGGTTAAACATAGGACAAACATACGTTCCACATACATTCACAAATGAGCACGAAGCGCACTATAAAAAACACACGCACCAGGTGCATGCCATGTTAGGCGGCAGAGCGTACCCGCTGGGACATGAGAAGCAGTTGGCGCTATTTCTGCTCAATAACATCCTGGGCGGCGGCAGTCTGAACAGCCGTTTGAATCTGAGTTTGCGGGAATCGAAAGGACTCGTTTATACAGTCGAATCGACCTATACGCCCTTAAGTGACACGGGGTATTGGTGCGTTTACTGGGCATGTGATCCGGAGGACTACAGCCGCAGCGTCGGGCTGGTGCGTAAGGAATTGGACAAGTTAATGGACGTTCAATTGAGCGACACAGCGCTGCATAATGCATTGGCACAATTACGGGGTCAGTTGGCCATTAGTGCCCAAAATCAGGAGAATAGTGCATTGGCCTTGGCCAAGTCGGTTTTGTATCGCGGTTACGCCCCGGAATGGCAGGAAACGTTTGCCAAAATTGCACAAACGTCGTCAAAAGAGCTCTTAGACGTAGCAAATGACTTGTTTTATGTCGAAAATTGTTGCATTTTGACATACGAGTGACACAAAATGTAGATTTTTGCGTTTTTTTTCCTAAATTATTTGGTCATATCAAAAAAAAGTCGTACCTTTGCACGATTTTTCGTTTATGCGCGTGTGCGTATTCCGTTATTATACATACGCGCGGAAAGAAGAGTGAGCAAAAATTATTAACAAACATAATTAACAATGAAGAAGATTTTTACACTTTTGTTTCTGACGGTACTAAGCTTGAGCTTGTACGCAGAGAAGCAAGTAAGCGGTGTGGTTGTAGATGAGAAGGGTGATCCCGTTATCGGCGCGAGCATCCAGGCGAAAGGAACCACACAGGGTACGATCTCGGATTATGACGGTAATTTCGAGATGGAGGTGCCGGAATCTGTGAAGACTCTGGTCGTAACATTCGTCGGTATGAAAGCCTGTGAGGTGGAAGCCGGCAAAAATCTGCGGATTGTTCTGTCTGACGACACGCAAGTGCTCCAAGACGTTGTCGTTACCGGTTACGGTACGGTTGCGAAGGGTGCCTATGCGGGTTCAGCCCAGGCAGTAAAAGCCGAGGACATTGAGAAAAAGAACCCGTCGGATATCACGAAGGCCTTGGCCGGTGAGGTTTCCGGTGTACAGGTTGTCACCTCGAGCGGTCAGCCGGGTACTGTGGCTGCTATCCGTATTCGCGGTATCGGTTCACTTTCCGCAAGCAGTGCTCCGCTCTACGTAGTAGATGGTATTCCATTGGATGCAGCATCGATCAGTTCAATTGACCCGAGCGATATCGCATCGACCACTATTTTGAAAGATGCCACCGCTACGTCGTTGTACGGTAGCCGTGGTGCGAACGGTGTCGTTTTGATTACCACCAAGAAAGGTAGTTCAAACGGCGATGATGCAAAAATTGACGTTGACGTGAAGGCCGGTGCCAACATGCGTCTGCTCCCGATGTACGACGTGATCGATACGCCGGAAGATTACCTGGTACTCTGCTGGCAGAGTTTGTACAACCAATCGCGTATCAATAACAAGTCCATGGTGACGTCTATCAACGATGCTCACTCGAAATTGTTCAGTTCTGACGGACTTCCTGCAACTTATAACCTGTGGGAAAAACCGGCAACCGGTGAGACGCTTATTGAGCCGTACACGAATGGTGTGGTACGTCCGTATTTCAACCCCAACGTAAGTCGTTTGCCGGCTTATCAAAACATGGAGAAATGGGAAGATGCATTGTTCCATAACGGTTTGAAATTTGAAGCAACGGCTAAGATCAGCGGTGGTAGCGAAAAACTGAACTACTATACCAGTTTTGGTTATTTGAAGGATGAAGGTTATTATCTGAATTCCGACTTCCAGCGTTTCAACACGCGTGCCAATGTGAACTATCAGGCGAAGAAATGGTTGAAGGGTGGTTTGAACATCCAATATGCGTATGCTCAGGCTAATGACCCTGTTCAGGACGATGCAGCCGCTAATAACGGTTTCTTGTTCCTCCAGCAGACTCCGCCTATCTATCCGGTATATGTACACAATGCCGATGGTTCGATTGTCATCGATCCGTTGACGGGCAAGTATATGTATGACTATGGAGATGCTCGTGTTCCGGGTGACGGAACGGGTCGTTTGTACTCTTGGGGTATCAACCCTGCCGGTGCATTGCAGTTTGATAAGAAAATAACCAAACGTCACCAGACGGTAGCCAGTGCTTTCTTAGAGTTCAAGCTCTACGAAGGTCTGAAATTCACCGTTAACCTCGGTGCACAATACTTGAATGATCGCTCCAACGAGTTGACGAACAAGTATTATGGTGATGCAGCCGGTCTTGGTCGTATCCACAACACGCAGGTTAACTACCTGGCCGTTACGAGCAACCAGTTGTTAGAGTACACGAAGACGTTCAACGAGCACTCGATCCGCGTTATGGCCGGTCACGAGACCACGTATTTCAACTATAACGTACAATACGGTAGTACAAAGAACATCGTAGAGGACAATATCGTTGAGTTGAGTAACGGTGTTAGTATGAGCGGTGTCGGCGGTTATGCCCGTACGAGCACGCTGGAGTCTGCTCTGGCAACGGCTACTTATGAGTACGACAACCGTTATCTGATCACGGCCAACTATCGTGCTGATGGTTCGTCTAAGTTCGCTAAAGGTCACCGTTGGGGTCACTTCGGTTCTGTCGGTGGTGCATGGAACTTCACCAACGAGCACTTCATGGAAGGTACGGAGGCAGCCGATTGGATGAAAAACGGTAAGTTGCGTCTGAGTTGGGGTGTGCTGGGTAACCAGGAAGTGGGAGACATGTTGTTCTCTGACAAATACGGTATCTTCAACGTCAACGGTGACAAGGGTTATCCTTGGAGCTATAGAGGTAATCCGGATCTAACTTGGGAGCGTACGAGCCAATTGGACCTCGGTCTGGAGTTGAGTATCAGCAAGTACCTCGATGTAGAGTTGGATTATTTCTACAAGAAGACGGATAACATGCTCTGTCCGCGTTATGTAGCTCCTTCGCTCGGTTATAGCGGTTACTACGTAAACGATGCAGCGATGGAGAACCAAGGTTTCGAGTTTGACCTCAAAGCACACGCCATCGATATGCGTAATATCAAGTTAGATGTTCGTTTGAACGGTGGTTTCTACCGCAACAAGATGCTTTTGATGCCTATTGACGGCTATAACGAGGACGGTACTCCGAAACGTATGGTTATGAACGGCGGTATGGCGTTAGGTCACTCTACGGCAGACTATTATATGCGTCATTATGAAGGTGTGGACGAGAAAGGTCAAGCTGTTTATACCGCATACTACGATGCCAACAAGGGTGGTTTCGGTACTACCAAAGCAGAGTTGATTGCAGACGGCAAGACCGGCGACAACTACATCCTCTCGGTATATGAGTATCAGCAAAAGCACCCGGATGCAAATATCCAGAAACACTCCGTTTCGGGTACGGAATCCGAGTATGCAGGTTATAACTACAACGGCAAGAGCTATATGCCGGATCTCGATGGTGGTTTCGGATTTGACTTCGAGGCGTATGGTGTCACGCTGAGCGTGAGCTGCAGCTATCGTATCGGTGGTTACGGCTATGACAATAACTACATGTTGTTAATGCATAGTGACAAGATCGGTAAGATGAACTGGCACAAGGATATGTTGAACTCCTGGACGGAGAACAACACCAATACCGACATCCCGCGTTTGAGCAACGGTGCTGACCAATACTCTAACATCAGCAGTGACCGTTTCTTGACCAGCAACAGCTACTTGAGTCTGAATAACATTAACTTGGGTTACAAGTTCCCGAAGAAATGGATCGAGAAAATCAAGTTGACCATGTTGCAGGTATGGGTAGCAGGAGACAACCTGGCTATCGCTACGGCACGTAAGGGTTACAACCCGATGATGTCCATCAGCGGTACCAACTCCTACGCTGACTATAGTCCTCAGTCCACTATTATGGGCGGTATTAAAGTTCAATTCTAAAAAATAGGAGGAAAAAAATATGAAAAAGATACAATATCTGTTTACCACCCTTGTATTGGGATTGGCTTTGACTTCTTGCGGTGACAGCCTCTTGACTCAATATCCGGAAGGAGAAGTGATGTTGGAAGAACAATTCAACAGGTTAACCGACATGGAGAAATTATCGGGAAGTGTTTACGGTATCTATTCCAGATTGTACCAGTATGGTTCCCACAGTATATTCGGTGAGCGTTCTATCGACATGTACGGCGATATGCAGTGCGGCGATATGGCCATGGCCATCTCCGGTTATGGTTGGTTCGAAGATTACGAGCGCGGTTGGTTCTACTCTGACGTATTGGCAGGCACCCCGAGTTACCTATGGTCGTACTACTATGACATCATCAACCTCGCTAACCGAGGCCTGCTCGTAGCAGAGAAGTACGAGAAAGATATCCAGAACCTTCGCGCTTCCGGTACGATTACGAAGGACGACGAGGAATTGGCTACGATGGGTTATTACTATGCACAACTGCTGGCTATCCGCGGATGGGCTTATGACAACCTGCTGACCTATTTCTGCAACCCGATGGATCAGTTGGCAAGCACGATGGACGTCGAATTGGCAGTACCTATCTACACGGTGACGGAACTGAAAGCCGGTACGGAAGGTGAGGCGCTGGCTACCATAGAAGAAGTGTATGACCGTATCTACGAGGATCTGTTCGATGCAATCGACTATATGGATTTCTTCGAGCAGAAAATAGAGCGCGGATCCAAATTGGAGATCAATGCCGACGTAGCACGTATTATGCTCGCCTACTCTATGCTGAATCAAGGTACGGAGAGAGGTAAAGTTTATAACGGTCAGGATGCGTATGAAGTAGCCTATGACTTGGCTACCGACGTGATTAGCGGCGGCAAGTTCCCCCTCTTGAAACAAGCCGATTTGACGGAGACCGGTTTTGCGGATATTAATGCTGCTAACTGGATGTGGGGCGAGGAAGTGACGGAAGAGAACTCTACGGGTCTGGCTTCGTTCTTTGGTCAAGTGGATATCCACAGTTACGGCTATGCATCTGCGGGTGCTACTAAAGGTATTGACAGCAAGTTGTATAATGCAATCCCCGCTTGGGATGCCCGTATCAATTGGTTCCGTGCGCCTACGATGACCTATAGTTACGCTCCAGACGGCAAGTTCTATTGCCCGAAAACGCGTCACACAGTAAAGAACAGCGAGATCGACCGCAACTGGTTGGATGACAATGTGTTTATGCGTGTTGAGGTAGCGTACCTGATTGCTGCAGAAGCCGCATACCGTCTGAACGACAACACCAACGCGGAGAAATACCTCACGGATCTCTGCTCGGAGCGTCTGCTGACCGGCAAGACCGTAGCAGATTTCACTACATGGTTGACTGCAACCGGCATAAAAGACGCGCTTATTTACAACTGGCGTGTCGAGATGTGGGGTGAAGGTTACGGTTTGCAGACGTTGCGTCGTCTGACCAAATCCGTTTCCCTGGGTACGAATCATATCTCTCGTGCTTCGGCAGAGATCAATATCCTCAGCGATTACGAGCATTACCAGTGCGCAATCCCGTCTTCCGAGACGTCGTATAACCCGGAACTGGTGAAATCGTTGAATGAGTTAACCACGAAATAATAGACTATTAGTCTGTTGATAAATAACTATTTAAGTATTAATTTTAAAACAACAATCATTATGAAAAAGTATCTGATTGTATTTGCAGCCTTGGCATGTGTATTTGCAGGTTGTAAGAAAGACGTTGCGGTAAGCGGTATCGCTATCAACCCGGACAAGATCGAGAAGTACTACATCGGTGATACCGTTAAGTTGGGTCTTATCGTTAGTCCTGACGGCGCAAAATTTGACGACGGTGTAAAGGTAGTATGGACTTCTTCTGACGAAGACGTGGTTGCTATCGTAAGCCAGAACGGTCTCATCACCGCGGCTCTTCCGGGTGATGCTGTTGTGAAAGCAACTGCAGGTCAGTTCAGCGGTGCGTGCCAGATTCACGCGAACTATGAGCCTTTGTTCTGGAACATTGGTCAAATCTTCTATTTCCCGAGCACCAAGTCGGCAGAACCGTTGACCGACTCTATCTTTGTGTACGGTGGTGTTAAGTGCAAACTGTTCTCGGTTTCCTTCATTTACCCGAACGCAAACGACTTCAACGAGGACTACTCTGCCGGTGAGGGTTACTGCCTCTTTGCTAAGGTAGCCGCTCCGTTCCCCATCGAGGGTTCCGCAGAGGATCAGGCTTACGTCGCAGAAGGTGTTGATCGTGAGTTGAAACTGGTTGCAACCGAAGAAGAGTGGAAAGTCACTCCGTTCTCTGCTTTGGTAGGTGACTTGGATCCGGAGGAAGCAGGCAAGATCTATCAAGACTACCTGGAGAAGATCGATGCCGAAGACCAGAGTGCAAAACCGGATTGGGACACATTCAGCAAAAAAGCCATTAAAGGTGCTTATATAGCAGAGGCTACCTTCTCCGAAGGCGGAAGCGTAAGCTACTCCCATGTTCCTGCTGCATTGATGAAAGAAGGTTACATCAAAATTGTGAGAACAACCGAAGGTGCTTATCTGGATTACGATATCACGCTCCAATGGATTGTAAGCGGTTTCTGGGGCTTGCTGGCAGATTGGGATAAAGCTGAAGAGACCGAGTCGCTTGCTAACCTCTTGGTTAAACCGTATCAGTTGTGCGAATCCGCTATGGTTCACTATGACATCGAGAACGAGGAAGGCCAATTCATCGACGATGAAGAGGAAGAAGGCGGTGAAGGCGAAGGTGGCGAAGGTGTTGCTCCGAAGAGAGCTACTCGCAAGGCTTCCAAATTGCTGAAACGCAATATCCTCACCGGTGCGGTTCAGTACAATGCAACCGCAAAGAAAGCGAAATAAGGAAATCGATCCTTACATAAAGTCAGGCTACCTTTCGGTGGCCTGATTTTTTTGTGCGCCAAATAGCAAAAAGACAGAAAAATCGTAAATTCCATCCCTAAAATTTGCATATATGCAAAACTTTTCGTACCTTTGCACGCTAAATTTGGAAAATTATACGCTTATGAAAAAGATAGTAAGTATTTTGAGTGCTTGTTTGTTGAGCATAGGTTTATGGGCAGTACCGGCTAGTCCGGAACTCATTGAGGTGACGCAAGCTGACGGTAGTGTGATCAAGCTGAAGATGGTAGGTGATGAGTTTTATCATTATTTTACCCGTCCGGACGGTAGTCCTGTCAGTTTGAACAAGAAAGGCATGTGGGTGGACGATGCATCCGTAAGGGAGATGCCTGCGGCAGCGCGTAATATACGCAAAGCCAACCAAGAGGTACTCAAAGTCGCTTCGTACCCGCTGAGCGGTTCTCCGAAGAGCCTCGTTATTCTTGTGAACTTCCAAAATATGAAGTTCAAGTATAAGTTAGAGGACTTCCAGAAGATGCTCACCGAGTCCGGATATAGCGAGAACGGCGCTATCGGTTCTGCGCGTGACTACTTCATTGCCAGTTCCGACAGTGTCTTCGCACCGCAATTCGACTGCTACGGTCCCTATACCATCAGCCAAGACTATGAGTACTACGGCGGACACACCAGCAGCGGCAACGATGCCAATGCGGCTATGATGATTGTGGAGGCATGCCAGAAAGCAGCCGAAGCAGGTGTGGATCTGACGCAATACGACACCGATGGAGACGGTCGTCTGGATAACGTGTTCGTTTACTATGCCGGTCATAACGAGGCCGAGCACGGAGGCGAGAACACGATCTGGCCGCACCGTAGCAAGGTCATGGGTGACCAGCGCGTACAGGGTAAGAGGATATACGACTACGCTTGTACCTCAGAGCTCCGTGGCGCTTCCGGTACCAGCATGTGCGGTATCGGTACGTTCTGCCATGAGTTCGGTCACGTACTCGGTTTGCCGGATTACTACGACACCGACTATCAGTACTACACCATCGGCGATTGGTCGATCATGTGTAACGGTAGTTACAACGGCAACGGCAAGACGCCGCCTTCCTACACTGCCGGTGAGCGTTTTCAGTTAGGTTGGTCGATCCCCGAGCAGTTGGATCGCGAAGGCTCGTATACCGTTGAGCCGGTAGAGACCAGCAATAAGATCTACCTCTTGGCGAAAGACAAACATAACTTGAATTTTGACCTCCCGAATCAGAACGAGTACTGGTTACTGGAGAACCGCCAGCACGTAGGTTGGGATGCCAATGACAACTGTTTGACGGCTACCGGTCTGCTGATCTGGCATATTAACTACAGCTCGTCCGCCTGGGGCAGCAACCGCCCGAACAACTCCAAGCCTTTCGGTTACTGTCTGGATGCAGCCGGTGGTGACAAAGGGTTCTCTGCCACCAGCGATCCCTACCCCGGATCGAGAAACGTGCGGTCATTCACTCCGACTCTGTATAGCGGCGAAGTACTGGAGCAACCGATTACCGGCATTATGGAGGCAAACAAGAATATTGTCTTTACCTTCAAGTCCAGTGATTTTATGTTCCTTCCGACGGAGTTGCCGACGATAGAGAGCAGTTATAATCCGGACACCGAGCAGTCCTATACGCCGGCATCCAAGTTGATTCTGTCGGCTAACCACTTAGACCCGGAGCAAGAGGTTAAGATCAGCATCTCCGGAGGCGGTTTTGCCATCTCATTCGATAGCCTCACGTGGAAAAAAGAACTCACCACGAGTGTGCTGCCGGACTCAACGATGGAGCAGCTTTTCTACGTGCGTTACTCGCCGAGCAAGATGGTGTGCGACATCAAGTCGGCTACGATCACCGCTTCGCAGGATGCGACGGCAGCTACGTTCGTCGTACACGGAACCTCTCCTCGTCCCGTATCCATCGAGGCACCGCAGTTAAGCGATTTGACCGAAGTGACACCGACCTCGTTTAAGGTTGCATGGGACGCACAAAAAGACGCAGAGAACTACTACGTCACCCTCTATCATATGGAAGCAGGAAGCGAGTCGCTCATGGAGAGCTTCGAGGGCTTTGACGATGAGGCAGTGGTGTTTGAATCGGGTTGGTACACCTCTTTCTACCGCACCACCACCAAAGCCAAATCCGACGGCGCAGAGTCGATGTGGTTCAAGACGGACGGCGAGCATATGATCACTCCGCTCTACCCGTTGCCGGTTGTGGAATTGAGTATGTGGATCAGTGCACCGGCTACGACGGACACCGAAGTGGGATGGATCATCTTATCCGGTTACAGCGACAACAGTATCGATGTAATCGATACGATCCGCGTAAGCAAGACCACGAAGAAATACACCTATACCCGCACGTTTGACACCGATCCGGGATACCGCCGTTTTGAGTTGACGTATGCCGCCCTCGGAGGCGAAGGTGTATGTCTCGATGCGTTCACGACGACCTTCAACCAGAAGACCGTCTATACCTACAAAGGTCGCGAGATGACAATTCCTGCCGAGAACGGAACGACCTTCTATGCGTATGACCTGACTCCCAACACAACCTATTACGTACGTCTCCAATGCTCGGAGAATAAAGGTTGCGAGGAGCACTTAAGTGCATTGAGCGAGCCAACGTTCGTCTTCACCAAAGAAGGCGAAGCGGCTGACTCCAAGCACCTCACGTATGATGTAGACTCGATTGTATATAATCCGGCTAAACGCGTGATCTATATCCCGCAGTCGCTCACCGACGGTTGCCTCAATATATACTCCCCACAAGGAGAGTTGGTTAAGAGTATTCCGGTAGCTGCCTCGCAGAATGTGGTACCGCTGGACGATGACTATTTCCGCCGCGGAACGATGTATATGATCAAATACATGCCGAACAACAAAATGGGTCGTAAGAACCCGTGGATTAAGATTATTAGCAGGTAATAAACACATTACCCCATTTTTCCCCACATTTTCGTCAAATTGTTAATAACCCGCGTAAACACCTGATTTTACGCGGGTTGTTTTATGTCTAAATCTGTTGAAAACTTGTTGATAAAACAATTGAAAAATTTTTTTGTGGGGAAATGTGGGTTAATTCAAATATTTTTTGTATATTTGCACCCGATTTCAAAACAAAGTGGTGAAAATGGGTACATTTGTAGGAAATATAGAAGCTCGTTTGGATGAGAAAGGGCGTATCTTCGTGCCGGCTGCCTATCGTAAGATATTGGCGGAGACGGGTTCGAAATTCATGGTGATGCGCCGTGACACGGACAACGAGTGCCTGATGTTCTACCCCGAGCAGGTATGGAACGAGAAAGTGGAGCAGATGCGTCAGACGCTCGACGAGTGGAATCCGGAAGACCAGTTGATTCTTATGCAGTTCATGGCCGATGCCGAGTATATGGAACTCGACGCGCAGGGTCGTATCTTGCTGCAGAAAAAGAACCTTGAGACCATCGGTGCACAACAAGACGTGCTGTTTGTCGGCATGTTGAATCGTTTTGCACTTTGGACACCGGATACGTTCGCAAGCAAACGTCTCAGCCAGACCGAATTGGCAGCTCGCCTGCGGGCCAAGATGACCAAATCACGCACTAATCACACAATAATCACGCAATAATCACCCAATAAACCTCCAATGCAAGTACGTATTTTAGGGGGATTGCACAAGATTTATGGTTGAAGCATACCACATACCGGCAATGTTGAAAGAGACGATCGAGGGCTTAGCGATTAAGCCTGCGGGGACGTATGTGGACGTCACTTTCGGAGGAGGAGGGCATAGTCGTGCGATTCTCAACAAATTGCACGAATTGGAAATTGGTAAATTGGAGATTGGACATTTGTACTCGTTCGATCAGGACAGCGATGCATTGGCCAATGCGATAGATGACGAACGCTGGACGTTCGTGCATAGCAACTTCCGTTATCTGCGCAACTGGATGGACTATTACGGAGTGGAACATATAGATGGTCTGTTGGCAGATTTGGGAGTTAGTTTTCACCATTTTGATTGCCCTGAGCGCGGGTTCAGTTTTCGGTTCAGTGCGCCGCTCGACATGCGCATGAACCAGACGGCAAAGCGCACGGCGGCGGATATCGTCAACAGTTACAGCGAAGAAGAGTTGGCACGTATCTTCTGGCTCTACGGTGAGTTGAAGAACGGCCGAGGGATCGCGAAGAACATCTGCCGGGCGCGGGCACAGAAGCCTATTGAACGCACGGAAGAGTTAGTTAAAAGCCTATCCCCGACCCTCTCCATAAGCGAGGGAGGAGAGATAGAGGTACCCACCAACGCAAAGAAAGATTTAGCGCGTCTCTTTCAGGCTCTGCGAATAGAAGTGAACGATGAGATGGGGGCGTTGCGAGAGATGCTGGTGGCAGCACGAGATTTGTTGAAACCCGGTGGAAGAATAGCTGTGCTGACCTACCACTCGCTCGAAGACCGGCTGGTGAAAAATTTCCTGCGCAGCGGGAACCTCGAAGGCACGATAGAGAAAGACTTCTACGGTAATAACCTCAGCCCGTTTGAGTTGATCGAGAAAGGACGCGAGGCAAGCCCCGAAGAAGTAGCACAGAACCCAAGAGCGAGGAGCGCGAAGCTCCGCATAGCGGAGAAAAAGAGTTAGGGAGTTAGGGAGTTAGCGAATTAGAGAATTAGAGAATTAGAGAATTAGAGAATTAGAGAATTAGAGAATTAGGGAAATGGCTGATACCCACGACATACAATCCTGGTTGAACGGAGACCAACTCCGCAGCAAACGGTTCAGAGATCAGTACCCGCTGATAGCACTTATCACGGCACTGATCTTTATCTATATTCTCACGGGTTATCAGTCCGCCAAGCAACAACACCGTCTGACGGACACCAAGAAAGAGATGCTGGACGCTAAGTTCCGCTACATGACCATCAGTGCCCAACTGACCAACACCACGCGGCAGTCTCAGATCATTGAGGTGCTCCATACGAACGGAAGTCCATTACAAGAAAACCGCATACCACCCACGAAAATCAAATGAGTGACGAACAACGAAATACCGTCTGGCGCTTTGCGATGATCTTCATCGTCATCCTGCTCGGTTTTGTGGCCGTGTTGGGCAAGATCATCTATGTCCAGACCGTGGAGCGGGAAGCGTGGCTCAAGGTAGCGGAGAAACAAGTGCCGACGCGCAAGCCTATCCAGGCCACACGCGGCAATATCCTCGATTGTAACGGTTATCTGCTGGCGTCCAGTATGCCGCAGTATTATATGTATATGGATACACGTGTGCCCGCGCTGCACGAGAAAAACGGTATCCTCTTCACGACGCATATCGACTCGCTGGCACACGATCTGGCGCTTGTCATCAAGGACAAGACTGCAGCCGAATACAAAGCCCGCATCGTCAATGCCTATCGCCGCGGAGAAAAACGTCTCAAGGTCTGCGATCATCGTATCAACTATCTACAACGCCAGGCACTCGAGCAGAACGCGCTCATCCAAAAAGGTAAGTACAGGAGCGGTGTTTTCTTTGAAGACCAACACCGTCGAATCAAGCCTTACGGTATCCTTGCCAGCCGCACGATAGGTGGCATCTACGGTGATGGTGGAGGCGGTAACTCGGGTCTGGAGAAGCGGTTTGACAAAGAACTGCGCGGCATCGACGGCATGAGTTCGATCCAGAAGATAGGCGGGCGGTATGAGTCCGTCACCGAAGAGGAGGCGCAGGATGGTCTCGATGTCAAGACGACTATTGATGCCAACCTCCAGGACATCGTGGAGAACACGCTCATGGAGAAGCTGCAGCAGAAACAGGCAGCGTGGGGATGCGCCATTCTTATGGAGACCGAGACGGGTTATATACGCGCGATCGCTAACCTCGACCGCGACAAGGAAGACGGCAAATACTACGAGGCGCAGAACCATGCCGTTCAGCGTGTAGAACCGGGTTCGACCTTCAAGACGATCGCCCTCGTTGCTGCACTGGACGATGGTAAGATCGATATCGACGACACGGTCAAAGTGACACGTCAGCCTTGGCAGTATTTCACCGTCAAGCACACGGACGCCCACCCGATGGACACTATCCTCACCGTCCGTTCGGCACTCGCCGTTTCGTCCAATATCGCACTGGCCAAATTGATCACGCGCAGTTACGAAGGCTCGGCGAAAAAGTTCGTGCGCCGCATCGAGAAGATGGGTCTGATGGACAGCGTGTATTGTGAGATCCCGGGTGCAGACAAAGCGCGTATCGACGTGCCTAAAGACACTGTGACGCTCAGTAAAATGTCATATGGTTATTCGGTGGAACTGAGTCCGATGCAGATATTGATGTTCTACAATGCGATCGCCAATAACGGCCGCATGGTACGTCCCATGCTCGTGACGTCTATTCAGCAGAACGGCGAAGACACCAAGCGGTTCAAAACCGAGACGGTCAAGTCATCCATCTGCTCATCGCGTACGCTTAAGGACATCCAAGGGGCGCTGCACGATGTCGTGTGGGACAACCACCTCGGAACAGCAGCCGCCAAGCTCTGGAGCCGCAAAGCGCAGTCGAACTTAGTGTCTATCGCCGGTAAGACCGGAACGGCACAGCTTTTCGTACGCGGGCACGGTTACTCCGCCCGCCGACACCGAATGACCTTCGTGGGTTATTTCCCCGAAGAGAACCCGCGGTACACCTGTATCTGCATGATCGAAGACCCGCAATACCCCTATGACGCCGGCATGGACTGCGGTTCAGCCGTCCGCGTCATTGCCGAGAAAACCATGGCCTACACAGGCTGCTATATATACGAAAATGATACTAAAAGACTTATTAAGCGCGATTAAACCGATCGAAGTAGTCGGGGACGTGAACAAAGAGATCAACGGTCTGCATTTCGATAGCCGTAAGATCGGTGCAGGCGACGTGTTTGTAGCCCAGATAGGCACAGCAGTAGATGGACATACGTTCATTGATGGTTGTGTCGCCAAAGGGGCTGCCGCGGTGGTGTTGTCCGACCGCGCCTATCTCCCCGTAACCGATAACCCCTCCCCCGTAACCTTTATCCTCGTCGAGAATACGGATAAAGCCCTCGGTTTGATGGCAAGCAAGTGGTTCGGTGAACCATCCAAAGCACTGACCCTCGTCGGTGTCACCGGTACGAACGGTAAGACCACTATCGCGACCTTATTATATAAACTCGTGCGCGCGTTGGGTCACAAAGCCGGCCTGCTCTCGACTGTGGTCAATTATATCGAGGACGAAGCCGTTCCTGCTACCCACACCACCCCGGATGCCATCGAATTGAACGGGTTACTGAGAAGGATGGTTGATGCGGGTTGTACCTATGCCTTCATGGAGGTGAGCAGCCACGCGATCGCACAGGAACGTATTGCCGGACTTGATTTTGACGGGGCGTTGTTCACCAACCTTACCCGCGATCATATCGACTATCATAAGACGTTTGATAACTACCGCGACACGAAGAAACGGCTCTTTGACAACCTCAAGAAAACCGCCTTCGCTGTGACCAATAAAGATGACAAGAACGGGCTTGTGATGACGCAGAACTGCAAGGCAGAGGTCAAGACCTACTCCACCCGTTCGCTGGCCGACTACAAGGCACAGATATTGGAAGAAGGTTTCGACGGCATGATGCTGGCTATCAACGGCAAAGAGGTGTTCGTACCCCTCGTAGGACGCTTTAACGTAAGCAACCTGCTCTGTATCTACGGTGCGGCGCTCAACCTGGGTTTTGAGGAGCTGGATGTGCTGCGTGTGCTGAGCACATTGAAGCCGGTGAACGGTCGTTTTGAGACCATTCACAGCCCCAAGGGTTGGACGGCTATCGTGGATTATGCCCATACTCCGGATGCCGTGGATAACGTCATCCAGACCATTCGAGAGATCAAGAAAGAAGGCGCCAAACTGATCACGGTCGTAGGTTGCGGAGGTAATCGGGACAAGGGCAAACGCCCCATGATGGCGAAGATCGCCAAACAGGGCAGTGAGCAACTGATCTTGACGAGTGATAACCCCCGCGACGAAGAGCCCGCCGACATCCTCAATGACATGAAAGCCGGGTTGACGGAAGAGGAGTTACGTAGCACTTTGGTTATCGAGGATCGCGCGGCTGCTATTCAAACGGCTTGTACGCTCGCGCAGAAAGATGACGTCATCCTCGTGGCCGGTAAGGGACACGAAGACTACCAGATCATCAAGGGCGTCAAACATCATTTTGACGATCACGAACAAGTACGTAAATATTGTTAACTATGCTATATTCGTTCTTTACTTATTTCAGTGACATTTTAGGTGCACGTTTGTTCACCTACATCTCTTTCCGCGCCATCACGGCGGGCATCATTGCGCTCGTCACGAGTATCTGGTTCGGCAACTGGTTCATCAATTACATGAAGCGTCACAACATCTCCGAGACGCAGCGTGATGAGAAAACAGACCCCTTCAATGTGGGCAAGAAAGGTGTGCCTACCATGGGCGGCCTCATCGTCATTGCAGCCATTTTGCTGCCGTGTCTGCTGCTCGGTAAGTTGACCAACGTCTATATGATTTTGATGCTCGTCACGACCCTTCTCATGGGTGCGCTGGGCTTCGCGGACGACTATATCAAGACCTTCCGCAAGAACAAAGACGGTCTGAACGGTTGGGTGAAGATAGCCGGTCAGATCACCCTCGGTCTGATTGTGGGTCTGACGCTCCGTTTCTGCCCGGCGGTGAGCATGAACGAGGTAGTATCGAGTCATATCGAGAACAATGTGGTAGTGGTAGAGAAGAGTCCGGAGATCAAATCGACGCAGACCACCATTCCCTTCGTCAAGCATCATAACTTCAACTACGCCGATCTGTTCAGTTGGACAGGCGAGAACAATAAATACCGCTTCGGTTGGATCTTCTTCGTGCTGCTGACGGTTTTCGTGGTAGCCGCAGTGAGCAACGGTGCGAACCTCAACGACGGCATGGACGGCATGTGTGCCGGTAACTCGGCTATTATGGCGATCGCCCTACTGATATTGGCATACACCTCCGGTAGCGTCGTGTGGGCGGAGTATTTCGACGTGATGTACATCCCGGGTTCCGAAGAGTTGGTAGTCTTCCTCGCATCCTTCGTGGGTGCGTTGGTCGGTTACCTCTGGTTCAACGGTTTCCCCGCACAGGTGTTCTTGGGTGACACCGGTAGCCTTACGGTCGGCGGTATCATCGGCGTCTGCGCCATGATCATCCATAAGGAGCTGCTCGTGCCGGTGCTCTGCGGCGTTTTCCTCATGGAGAGCGTGAGCGTCATTTTGCAGACACAGGTATATAAATTCTATAAGAAACGCGGACAGCATGTACGCGTATGGAAACGTACGCCGCTGCATGACCATTTCCGCACGT
Organism: uncultured Bacteroidales bacterium; assembly: GCA_946187555.1. Taxonomy (GTDB): domain Bacteria; phylum Bacteroidota; class Bacteroidia; order Bacteroidales; family Paludibacteraceae; genus Colicola. The sequence goes on along the minus strand of CAMHQP010000002.1, from coordinate 44,815 downwards.
CGGTAGAGCAGGTGCTCAAGAATGACCCTACCTGCTCCATCCTCTTCAAAGGCAGCAAGAACCTGCATCACGAGTCCAAGATCGTACTCCGTTTCTGCATCGTGACGCTTATCCTTGCCGCCATCACGATCCTAACCCTTAAAATTCGTTAATTATGAGCAAGAGAATTGTTGTATTGGGAGCAGGCGAAAGTGGTTCAGGAGCAGCCATTTTGGCCAAAGAGAAAGGTTTTGATGTCTTTGTGTCCGATTGCGGAACGATCACCGAGCCTTACCGCGCGTTACTCAACCAGAACGGTATCACGTGGGAAAACGGTCAACATACCGAAGACCTCATCCTCAATGCCGACGAGGTCATCAAATCGCCGGGTATTCCTTTGACAGCACCCCTGATTCAAAAACTGCAGGCACAAGGTACACCGATCATCTCAGAGATCGAGTTCGCGGCGCGGTATACGAACGCCAAGATGATCTGCATCACCGGTTCTAACGGTAAGACAACGACCACTTCGCTCATCTATTATATCCTGCGTCAGGCAGGTCTGAACGTGGGTTTGGCAGGTAATATCGGTAACTCGCTCGCCCTTCAGGTAGCGCGCGAGCATCATGACTATTACGTCATCGAACTGAGTTCGTTCCAACTCGATAACATGTACGATTTCAAGGCGGATATCGCCATATTGCTGAACATCACGCCCGATCACCTCGACCGCTACGATTATAAGTTCCAGAACTATATCGACGCCAAGTTCCGTATCACGCGCAACCAGACCAAAGAGGACTCGTTCATCTATTGGGCGGAAGATCCCGTCATCGATCGGTGTCTCCGGACACTCCGTCTTAATGCGACGCTGTTGCCTTACGGCTTCACCTGCCCCAACCCGCTGCCCGTCAGTGAAGAGGAGTTAGCGCTGAAGGGACGGCATAACGTGCTCAACTCGATGGCGGCAACGATTGCAGCGAATGTGCTCAAGATCAAGAAAGATGTCATCCGCGAGAGCCTGATGACCTTCCAGGGCGTGGAGCACCGGCTCCAGTATGTGGCGACCGTTAAAGGCGTGCAGTATATCAACGACTCGAAGGCCACCAACGTCAACAGCTGCTGGTACGCGCTGGAGAGTATGAAGACGCCCGTCGTGCTCATCCTCGGCGGTAAGGACAAAGGCAATGACTACTCCGAGATCGATGAACTGGTGCGCCAGAAATGTCACACGCTCGTCTTCATGGGTCTTCATAATGAAAAACTGCGTGAGCATTTCGCCAATTTCCAATCACAAATCACAAATGACAAATTGCAAATTATCGATGTGGATAATTTGCACGATGCCGTTCAGGGCGCGTATAAGGCTGCGCACGAAGGCGACACGGTGCTGCTCTCTCCTTGCTGCGCATCCTTCGATTTGTTTAAGAGTTACGAAGATCGCGGCGAACAATTCATGGCTGCTGTCCGTAACCTGTAACCCATAACCTGTAATAACCCTTTGAAACTAAAATTAGACAATATTGACAAGACCTTCTGGGCGCTGTTTCTGATCCTGATTGCAGTAGCCATCATCGCGCTATTCTCGGCATCCTCGACGCTGGTCTATTCGCGCGGTTCGGTACTCGGTCCCATCGGTTCACAGATGTTCTTTATCGTGCTCGGCATCGCCGCGGCATATCTGATTCAGTTCATCCCGACCTATTGGGTTCGTTTCGGCGGTTACGCGCTGCTGGCAATCAGTGTGCTACTCGTCTATTCGACCATGATACCCGGTAACCCGCTGGTGGTGACGATCAACGGCGCTGCGCGGTGGGTACGGATCGGCGGCATCACGTTCCAGCCCTCGGAGTTAGCCAAGCTGTCGCTTATCATCGTGGTAGCCGACCAACTGGCGCGTATTCGCACCGAAGCGGATAAGAGCAAGTATTTCTACCGCACGCTCATCATCTCCGCGGCGGTCATGCTGCCTATCATGGCGTCTAACCTCTCTACGGCGGTGCTGATCGGGCTGATTATCTTCTGTCTCTGGATCCTCGCCCGTATCCCGTGGAAATACACGCTGTCCGTAGTGGGTATCGCGGTGCTTGTGCTCGGACTCGGGTACGCCATCGTGGAGTTTGGTTTTGTGCGCCCGGGTAGAGCCATGCACGGACCTTTCAAACGAGCCACCACATGGGTGAGCCGTATCGACCGGCATTTTGCGGATGACGGAGCGAATAAATACACCCTCACGGATGACAATATCCAAGAGGTCTATGCCTCTGTGGCGATCGCCCGTGGCGGTGCTTCGCCGCTCGGTGTACTGCCCGGTAACTCGAAAGAACGGGACTACCTGCCCCTTGCTTTTGCCGATTATATCTTCGCCATCATCGTTGAAGAGTCCGGTATCCTCGGCGCAGCATTCCTGATCTTCATCTACCTTGCTATTCTCTTCCGTGCCAGCAATGTCTCGAGCCGGTACAGCGACATGCCCGCTATGCTTATGACCATGGGACTCGCGCTCATGATCACTTGCCAGGCACTTATCTCCATGCTCGTGGCTGTAGGACTCGGACCTGTAACCGGTCAGCCCCTACCTCTTATCTCGCGAGGCGGCACATCGGTACTCATCACATCGATCTATTTCGGTATCATGATGGGTGTCAGCCGCGAACAAACAGCCCTCCGCGAGAAAGTGAACGAGACCATCGAAGAGAGCCTCGAAGATGCACCGATTGTAACACTTGAATGATATGAGATATTTAATTTCCGGCGGTGGAACCGGTGGACACATCTTCCCCGCAGTCAGCATTGCTAACGCATTAAAAGAACTTGATCCCGAAGCGGACATCCTCTTCATCGGTGCCCTCGGGCGTATGGAGATGGAGCGCGTACCCCAGGCGGGGTATAAGATCATCGGACTGCCCGTTCGGGGTTTCAACCGTTCCCAGCCATGGAAGAACGTGTCCGTGCTCATTGACCTGTATAAGTCGATTCGTCAGGTGAAAAAGATCATCCGAGACTTCCGTCCGGACGTCGGTGTGGGTGTTGGCGGTTACGCATCCGGTGCAGCCATGTGGGCAGCAGCGAACATGGGTATCCCTATCCTGCTCCAAGAGCAGAACGGTTTTGCAGGGGTCACCAATAAGATCCTCAAGGATAAAGCATCGAAGATCTGCGTGGCGTACGAAGGTATGGAGCGCTTCTTCCCCGCCGACAAGATCATTCTCACCGGTAATCCCGTACGACAGAACCTGCTGAGTGGTCGAAAATCGAAAATCGATAATCGAAAATCGCTCCTCATTATAGGCGGTAGTCTTGGTGCCCGCACGATTAACGAAGCCATCGCAGCCGGTCTGGATCAACTGGCGGCAGCAGGTATCACTGTCGTCTGGCAGACAGGAAAGACCTATTACGAGAAATGCAAAGCCATCTACGATGCATCCCCCCTCCATGGGGGGAACGAGGGGGGCGGCTGTTTCGATTTCCTGAGCGATATGCCGGACAGATACGCGAATGCGGATTTGGTTATCAGCCGTGCCGGAGCCTCTTCGATCAGCGAACTATGCCTGCTGGGTAAACCCGCTATCCTTGTGCCTTCGCCGAATGTAGCCGAAGACCATCAGACGCATAATGCCTTGGCGCTTGTCAATAAAGACGCCGCTGTCCTCGTTCGGGATGCCGATGCCGCTGCACAACTCGTGCCTACGGCGCTCGAGTTGATTAACGATAAGAATCGGCTTGAGCAACTGCATACCAATGTACTGAAATTAGCCCAAACCGACTCAGCCAAACGTATCGCCGAAGAGGTGATTCAATTAGCAAAAAAGGAGCGTTAATGCGCTCCTTTTTTTATGCTATATACCGAACGTTTGTTTCGTATGGAAACGAACAGGTAGATTTCTACCAGCAGGATCAGGATCCAGGGTTCGCCGATAGGAGTATCGAGTACACCTATCGGGAGTTCATCCTCTACATAATTGCCATCTTCATCCCAATGGCCTTTGCGCACACGGGGCGAAGAGCCGGCCGTTGGGTTATTGGTCGCGGTATAGGTTCCTGTATAGGTTCCGGTATAGGAAGTGCTTCCTACTATGAGCGGATAGGTCGATGTAGAACGGAACTGATATTCCGTCTGTATGTCCGAACTGAGTACAGGTTTTGTACGCCACGCTGAAGGCAACATAGCCGGTCGGTAAGCGCACAAGGCATACTCACCCGGAATCAATAGTAACCACAAGGCTAACAGCCATCTATATACTTTGTTTCTTCTCATTTTCATTCCCTTTCTCATTCTTACTTCACTTTTTGTCCAAACATGGTATAAACATGACCGTTACGGATGATCAATACTTGGTCGTTCCGAATGATCTTGACGGCTTGTTCTCCGTCCGTCTCATAATATTCTATCTCCGTTGGTACCGGCGTTTGTTCGTCGTCCTGCGTATAGCCCTCACGGCGGATATAATAGCGCTTCTGATGACTCTGATCCGGTGTCTCGATCGTCAGACAGATACCGTCGATGATTCGGCGCTCGGTATTCGTCCACTCATCGTAAAGCACCAGTTGTCCATCGATATTATTCACGCCCGTGAACCATAATTGCGTCGTAGCGGCATACGGGAGATTCGACATGTAGAACGAAATCGGGATATTGATCACTTCGTTCCTCAGGTCAATACTCAAACCGGCATTACCCTCCGCCGCATAGATATTAAACGGCGTAGCAGGCGCGTTGGTGTTGGAGTAGTTATCGATATTGATGGTAGTCAATACCGCATCTTCTCCTTCGCGTATGCCGTCGTGGTATCCTTGACCGAGCAGCAGACGCGATGTACAACGTGGCGAGCAGGGGTTCTTGGCTGTAACGGTCATGATACCCTTGCTAACCGGGTTGATGGTACGCCGCTGCGGTGCGTTAGCTCCGCCTCCATCTCCGCACGCACGTATGTGCGGTGCCACCTGATTCGTATCCGTTACAACACGGTTGGTGTACAGCGTTACCGGCAGCGAAGTAGCATCCTCGTGAGCCTTCAGCACAATCGCATGCAACGGCGGTAAGTAACGCTCCCTCGTCGTCATTTTATTATCCGTTGCCACCACAGAAGCTCTACTTACTGTCGTATAGAGGCTGGCTTTCGGGTTACTCTCATCCATGTAATCAAATTCTTGCTCCAGGCAGTTATCGTCAATAAAGCCCCAGATGTCGATATATCCCATGGTCGGGTTACCGAAGACGAATAATTCTGACTCTTCACCATTCTCAAGCGTGAATGCCTGCGAGTCATCGGCCGGATGATAAATCAGATCTCCGGGCGCACCGGAACTTACCAATGTGCCGCGATAATTGTTCAGATCTCCTTCAAACTTACTATCTACCCGTTCGCCATATGTACCGTAGTAATAATAGATATCATCAGTTTTAGGCAGACGGATGACGGCATCTTCGTCGGACGCGGTGCGGGAATAGATTGCCAGACCTTGTCCTTCGCGCAACGGCAAGGTGAGTGCATTCGTCACTTTCGACCAATCTGCCGAAGCGGTACGCGTGGAGTCATCGCCGGTCGGGTTGACTTTATGAGTCTCAGTGTTATAGACGGACAACCAGAATGAAGCATTACCGGTCTGGTAAGCACGTCCGGCTGCATCGAACGCTCCTACTTCCCACAGCGGTGTCTCGTTATTCAGATCGGCATTCGCCATAAACAGGTCACCGCTGATCATACCCTTTACCGGCGCCGCACGGAATGCCCATTTTTTATTCGGCAGTTCCATGTCAATGACCACATCGGTATTGTTGAGATACTGCTGTTGTCCGATTGCAGCACCCGGCAAGAAGCGGATGGTATTACATTCGTTGTACTGGAAGTTCACCTTCTGGACAGAGTCTTTCCACTCCTCCGGCATCGGTTGTACGACAGGATAAGGTTTGCCTTCTTCTACCTCCGGGATGATCACCATCGTATTCCCCATCGGCACAAAGTGCGCCTCCTCGTGGATAGGTACGTTATGCTCATCGATACCGAGCCAGTTAGCAGCATCATTCCAACTGTTATTCGATGCGGACTGCGGATTCCAGCGTACATAGTCCGGCACAACAGATACCGTGAACGGCACGATTCCCACATCGCATCCGTCATCGGTCTTCAGCTGCCCGAACAAGGTTTGCATGACGATGTTGAAGGTATAGCGATAACCCGGCCGCATGGTATAGTTATTGGATGAAGCAGGGTGCAATCGGATACTGTCTCCGTTATGATAATAGGATTCGGCAGGATAGTGTTTATCCGGCTCCAAACGTAAGATATGCAAGCCTTCACGGAAGTCCGGGTCATCCGTCGAACGCAGTTCAACGGTGTAGATACCTACGGCGGTCATGATCGAATCCAAACGTATTTTGATCTCGCTGTTAGCACTGGCTGCACTGGCGAGCACTTCGATCGGCAACGCCGCCTCGGTCGAGTCACGATTCAGACCACCGATCATCATCGGTACATTGCCTCCCTTAGAAGGTTTGAGTTTGATCTGGATCGGATTCGGACATACCTCCACGCGTGCATCCTCCATCTCTTTGGAACCAGAACCGACGATCGGGAAGATCACATACTGCAAGGAGTCTCCGGACATGACGGAAGCAGTGAGATTCTGCTGATAGAGCGTTAAGAATCCATTGTTCACCAGATCCTCGAGGACTGTATAGGGGTGCGCAGGAGTCTCTAAGGTCACTCTATAGTGTTCCTGCACCGTACGCATCACCGCACTGTCCACCGATGCGAGGCTGGACACAAACTGGTTCTTATTCTCACAACTCGGTAGGGATTCTTGACGCAGAATATTCGTCACCACTTTCTCGATATCGGAGAAGTAATAGCCATACCGATTCTTACTGGACTCGCGCGCTGTATCGCCGTAGAGCAACCAATCATTGACACACGAACCGGATACATCGATCGGTGCCACGCTATCCAGATACATCGACCCTTTGACGCGCAAGCTGATATCATAGGTTGCATTGGCGCACAGACCTAACTGCTCGGTCTCCGGTTGCTCCTCACCATTGAGTTCCAGCACCATACGGTTGCTGATCTTCAGATGACTCGTCATACCGCATATACTGCTCAGCAGCTCCTTAGGCACACCGGACATATGCACCGTGTAGTCATTCTTGGCCATCATCTTCGCGCAATGTACGATATATTTCACCGGACGGATATCGCCTTCCAGGATCTCGTAGATATACCCCTCTCGAACGATAGGCGTTACACCATCTTCCTTATGCCGTGCAAACGTGGTATCGAAACGATCGAGCAGGTCGTTCATGTTCTTATAGATCGAGTCTTTCGTCTTCGGTTCATAGTCTTTGGCCGGGATATAGATGCGTCCGTACAGCGTATCGGTGGCTAATGCGCCCGTACCCGTACTACCCTCGCTAATGTAGTGATCGCTCAGGTGAACGAACGAATACTCACCCGCCGGGGTCTTCTGGCGCACGGTATAGCAAACGGTCGTATCGTTATAGCCCTCACCGGTGATACCCTGGTAATCCACACGCAGCAACACATGCGTCTCTTCATCCGAATGACCATAGTCATTACAGGTCGTCTGCGCCTGATAAGCGATCAACGGCGGCTTGGTAGCGAAGATACACATATCGTCGATGATGAAGTCATTTCCGTCAAAGTCCGCTGCCACATTATAGATACGTACGCGGAAGTACGTGTAGTCGTCTCCCTCTTCGTTGTGCAGAATCGGGAAGTAAATCTGATACCACTCATTGGCAGGCGGTATATCGCCCGTCATGTAAGAGGTGATATCCTTCCATGCTACACCATCCGTTGAACCCTGTACAGAGAAGATGAAGTTCGGGTTAGACTTACCGGTCTGGCTACTGGGGTTGCCTACATAGCCGGAGAAGAACATCTTCTGTCCGGCGCAAAGCGTGGTATTCAGCGTAAGTGCTGCCACCTGTCCTGCGGATGCCATACCGTCGCAGTAGATCATATAGCCGTTCGCGGCACCACCGTGTTGCTCCACCTTACGCCAATAAGCGCCATACGGGATGCGGTTGATCAAGCCGTACTCACCGTGGTTCGGGAAATCCGACTCGTTGTGGTAACGGTTATGCGGCAGATCGGAGGTCTCCGGATAGGTATAACCGTACGATGCATCAGCCCAAGGCAGCGGATGCGGATAGATATGGTAGTCGGGACCCGGTTGGATATAATCGAAGTCCAAACGCTCCAGCACATCATACCGCTGTTCGATCTCTTCCTTGGTGATCAACGCTTTGGTTACACCGCTTTTGGTCACCTCTTTCTTCGGACCGTACTTCTCCGGACTATTATAAATGATCGCATACCGGCATATGTTGAACCAATAGTCGCCGTCAACGGTTACATCTTCTTTTGTTTTTTCGTCTACTGTAGTGGACTTACTCCGTGCACGCAAGCAGTAATAAACGGTATCGGTTGCACCCGCTCCCTTGGCCGGCACTTTAAGGAAGTCCTCTTCTTCGGATACAGGATGGGAACATTCCGTATAGCGTTCAGCCGGATCAGCTTTCGGGTTGTAGATATACCACTTACAATCGGCATCCCAACCTCCGCACCAAACCATCGAGTCCTGACGGCTCCAACCTTTGGCATCCCGGGTGGCACTCATCGAACTCCAGTTATCATCGCGCATGTAGTAGCCTAACAAGGACTCCGCATGGTTGAACTTTTTCAGGTGGTCGTAGTTATAGCGCTGCTCGGTTTGCAGCAGCAAGGGAGCACCCGTCGGCGCCATCATCACATGATCCTCCATGTACTTGAGGTTACTGCACGGTTGGGCAACCGTATCTTTGTAGTGCTCCAAGCGCTCCGCCATTTCTGTCCACGGGTGCAGCTCAAATACCTCACGCAGCGACAGGGTCGGTTCGGTAATCTGCGGCATCGTATCCATCAGCGCTGCGTCCACCTGGTTCTTATCCTTCAAGGACATCGGCAGGTTGTCGTAGTAGTTACTGATATCGACCGCATAGGTCAAGACAGGGTACTGGCCTCTGGTGGTTCCTCTACGCATCGTATCAGGCGAAGCCACACGCGGGTTCTTAGCCGGCGGATCCTGTTTGTTGTTATAGTCTTTCGATTTGTAATGGAATACCGTCCAACGCCCCATCGTTACCAATACTTTGACAGAGTCCGTACCGTCTGTTTTCTTTAACATCACCGAGTCACCGATGATACGGAACGGGAAGTTGTATCTACCGGTGTTACGCGGAGGGCTACACCATAACGAATCGGGTACATCCGAGTCGGATACATCGACGCTATCCACGTCCACTCCCTCACGGTACCAACGCCACCAGCCGTAGAAAGCACGTTCACGAACCGGTAACTCGATTTCCTGCTTCGGATAGTAATAGAGGACACGTTTGTTGGTATGCACTTGCTGCATACCGTTCTCCATCATGTCGTCACCTGAAGCACCGTGACTGTGAATCAGGGTCTGGTTATTGGCGTACTCGAAATAGCTGAGCTGCGACACCGTCAAACGGTAGTTAACAAATCGCGCTTTACCATTAATGGTCACGATATAGGCGAGGTAGAGGTTCGCCGTGCGGGGTGAACGCACACCCTTTTTCTTACACTTGATCGTAACGGAACTAGCGGATACGCTGGCTATCTCGCACCAATCCGGTGCATTACCGTTGACATCCATCAGGCGCACCTCTGCCAACTGTTTTTCATCCAGGTGCATACCGGTGGTATCCGTTCGGTCTTCGGTCACATCGATAAATCGCTCGCTGGTAATCGCTACCACATTACCGTCCACATCCAACATCTGCGTTCCCTCATGTAGTATTGTATGTAGGACGTACTCGTGGAGGCTATCTTTTGCAGCAAGGCTAGCCGGGAAGGTGAAGTTCTCATCATCGCCATCTACGGCACAGTTCAGCGTGCTGAACGACTCTTCATGATAGGTCTTACGCACCAAAGGAATCTTGAGGTTCGCATCGCTGATGGACTTGAAATCACTCCAATCGCCTTTGAAACGATATGTCGGTGCGCCGTCTTTGAGCGAGAAGGTCACACGCAGTGTATCCACGATATCGATGTACTTACCTCCGTAGGTCACATCCGTCGGGCTGGTGCCTGCAGCATTCACCGTGGTGGTGAGTGTCTCGGTATTGATAGTACGGGTTAGTCCGCTGGGCGTAGCTGTACGACGATCACGGATGGTGTCGATCGTACAGGTGGTCTTCCATTCGCGTGCAGCGTCTTGCAGGCTATCGATACGTAACTCTTCTTTGTGACACAGATACGTCAATTCATTATCCAGCAGCATCGAATACTCGCGATAGGCTTTATAACGCGTCTGAATCGTCTTCGGGGTAGAAACATTGTATATAAATTCCGCACTGTTCACACTCGGATAGTTGCCGTTGTTGAGTATATTATATTCTCTGATCAGATACGTCCAAGAGAACTCAGTAGCCGATGCAGAGTCAGATTGCAATACGATGTTAGTACCATTGAACTTCAACCACTGACCATCCGAATATTTGATACGTACCTTTTCCTCGTAGTTAGAGTTATCATTCGTATTCTCTTCCGCAATACGGCAGGTAAATAGCGTCGGAGCATCATTTAATGTTCCGGTCGAGCCGCTGATGGCAAAGAACTTATTAATTTTATATTCGGTCTTAAGCGTGAGTTTATTTTTGTCACCCTCGTCATAATCGAATCTCCACGGCGTGATGTACTTACCATCGGTATTATCACCTTCGTCGGATCCTTTCACCAATTGGTTCTTTGTGCCCTGCTCATAGAGCATCGACTTGGCTTGCGTGAACTCGCGGAATTGCAAGGTATAACTGCCTCCGCTTCCGACCGCCATAATGAAATAGCGTTTGCCATTATGCACAGCCGACCATACCAACTCATTCGTTGTCAAAGCTGCTTGTACCAGCGGCACACGGACGGTATCAATGTCCTTTGCGACACCATCTACGTTTATACGGAATATCTTGAGGGTATCGTAGTTGGTATTGACCGTATTCTCCTCTTTTACGCGCAGCGTCACGATACTGTCTGTGACGGCACTGACGGCATAATTGGCGTCCTTGTTAAAACTGCACCCATCCGTGCGCATCGTCAATTGCGTGGTCAGGGTATCGACACTTTCTATCTTCTCGCTAATTACATTATTCGCCGTATCCAATATCTCACGATAGGTCTCGCTGTAGAGTGCGAACTTGATCGGCTTGGTTTGACCGGCCAACGGACTGAAGGAATAACTGTCATGCTCCGGCTTGAGTGTGTAGCGCGTCTTCAGCTCATCGCCGTAGTGATAGGTCTTGGTGCGCACGATGATATCGCGGTGACGCACAGAACCGTTGGCGTTATCCACCTTCAGACCCGCTGCGTCTTTATTCCAATACCCGCGGTACTCCTTGATCTTGCTGACCGCATCATGGCTGACGGTGATACGGAAGGTATCGACGATATTGATATAATTACCGCCGGCATCCTTCACGTTCATCGGGCTGTTGAGACCGCTGACGATATTGTTATGCCAGTGGTAGCCCGTTGTCTCGTGCTTTACGCTGTCGCCTTCAGGCAACGCCCCGCTCACACGGCTATCATGGATGAGTTCCAATACCTGCGTCACACGGAAGTCCGGCGACAGATACAGGTTATTCGGGTCGCTGATGACCTTCTTGCGGTTCGGGTGGAAATACGTGGTATCCCCATCGACTATCATCACCGCCATCAGTTGTTTACCGATCAGCGCCGACCATACATCTTCGCTCAGTTGTTCCCCTTTATGATAACCGAAATCGATTGTATCTTTCCATTCGTACGCGGTATCCGGCAGGATGATATAGTGCTCATCCGCTACAATCACCGCCGAGATGTCAAAAGCCGTCGCTGTATCCGGGGAGACACAACCGTCGAACTGATTCGTCGCCGGGATATACTTGACGTAGGACGCTATAGTATCATTCCTTAACGCGTTTAAGCGAGCCTTTAGGATCAACGAGTCTTTCTTATTCTCCGGATCGTACTCTTCTACGTACCGTGTAGATTGGATCTTCGCATTGTGGATATACGGCACTTTGTAATTCGGCCAACTGAGTTCGGTGGCATCACTATTTGTTGTAAACAAACCCGCCCACGTATTATTCGCCAGGATGGTATTGAACGATTCATCATAATACAAACCGATGTACTCATCATCAGCCGGGTGGAAGAACTCGTAGAACGTCAACGAGTCCGTATAGCCCTTCATGGTATAACTCCGCGGAGCTAAGATATGCTCCTGAAGTCTCAGGTCTTCCGTAATTCCTGCATCTTTCTTCTTAATCTCATTGATCGGACGACGCAATTCAAACGTACTCAGGTAGTTCGGATCCGCATTATCTGCATCCTCCATACCTTGCCAGGTGTTCTCCCAACTATCAAAATGACGAGCACGGGCAAAACGAGGGGACTCTCTGTTCGGGTGCGTCAAGAAATAACGCTTGCCATCCGTAGGATGAATGAACGAGATCGCCATCTGCAAGGTACCCCGATACTCTGCTTGAGCATAGAGTTTTACTTCGCCATCTCCCCCAAACGTAAACTCATCGCCTTCATGATAGCGCGTACCCTTACCATCTGCCCGCGTATCCCAACCCAAGAACGTATATTCGGGCTTAATTCGCGGCTCCATAATCGTGACCTTGTTTGTGCCGTCATTCAAAGGATACTGTAGCGGCATCTCCAGCCCCATGAAGCCGTTGTTGTCATAGCGAATCCATTTGTCTTTATCCGCGGTAATAAACACCATATGACCGTTTGAATCGGTCCTATTGACAGTGATCTGCGCGTAACCGGACAAGCCTTCAATATCTCCACCTGTGCTTACCGGCACATCCTTACCTTTTATAAACTTCGTCCAGCCTTCTACCGCGGCACCCGGGTCAGTAGCACTGAACTCAGGCCCCGTCATCAGCATCGTTTTAATAGACATTTCCTTATACTCACCGGAGATTGTCCACATCTCTTCGGTGATCCAGACACTGTCGTTGACTTGGTGCATACGCACGTTGGTACCGGTGATTACCTTCAGGAAATAACCTGCCGGTTCGAACTTAACCCCCAAGTTGGGATCTGACGAACTCGTATCCACCACCATTTGTCCGTACGCACCCGCCGGAGCCTTGAAAGTAGGCAGATTCGTCAGCGGCAAGTTGCGGATATTCGCGAACGCAGACGTGGCGGATCCCGAGCCTAAAGACTCTCCCGTGTTACGGAAATCGTTTTTGTATCCGACATAGTAGTACGTACTATCATCCGTAGGCACCGTCATAAAGTCCGTTTTGAAGGTATCGGAAGTACCAACGCGCTTCATCGGGCTCATCCAATCGATGGTGTAGATCTTCTTTGCCGCCGTACTATCCCCCGGAACTTCCTTCGACTTACGATATCTCTTCACATCCTGCTTGTCCGTTGCGAAGTAATACGTGTCGCAATACGGGAAGGGTTTGTCCAGCATATACAGACGGAAGAGCGTACGATGCGTCGGCTTGTGTTTATCATCCGCATAAGCATACGCCGCATGACCCGGAAGACAGGTGATTTGATTTTGTGACCATTTCTGCGTCTCATTCGTCGTATTGAAGGTCACCAACGCCGCGTTCGTGTACGAAATCGGACTATTCTGACGCGGAATGTCCAACATATACACCTCGCGATACGTCATACCCAAGAAACCCTTTCCGATCTTACCGTTGATCTTACCGTCCGATGCTTGGTCGTCACGACCATACACGTTCTTTAAAGTCTTGTTCGGGTCAAAAGAAGTGATACCGGTATGATTTGTCGGAATGACAAATACCACATCTGCAGCATCTTTGTAGTTGTAATCATCCGTCAGATCGCCAAAGAACTGAAAGCTATTATTGTCCTTCATTCTCAGCGTCTTACCATCATTCCAGATCGTATACACATGGCCGGCATTCGCGCCCAACGAATAATCCTTACCTCCAATCACATGTGTCAATGGTGCACCTACCGACCAGATGGACATCTCCGAAGGCTCCGTCGCATCACCAGCTTGAGGGATAAGCTTCAGATACAAACCGTTCGTATAGTTAAAATGTCCGCCGGTGTAGCGGTTGTAGTTATTTACAAAGAACTCCTCTCCCGGATCCTCCACACCATCTTTGTCCAAATCCAGCCAAATAGACAGCAAGAACCGGTCACCTTGCTCCAGCTCCACTACCAGACCACCATCCGTCGGCGTCCAACCTACCGCATAGGCGCAAACCGACATCCATAAACACATCAAAACAAGCGCGGCACGTCCCATACGTGCACACACAAAAAACATACCTTTTTGGGTAATTCCATTCATCTTTGTACCTCACAAATTTTCATTTCGAACTGTAAAGGTACTGCTTTTTTTTGAATTGAGCAAATTTTTCTAAAGAAAAAGCAAAAAAAAGTTCTTTTTTTCGGAATATTGGCGTTATTGCACCCGTTGACCGGTTATATCATACAGCGTTTCGCCCACAAGGATATACAACCGACCATCGATCAGCAGCTTGCGATTGGAGGTGCCCGATGGTTGATTTTCTATACCCGTTGCTCCGCAATGCGTGAGGTAATCGGAATAGGTAAAGACGGTAGTATTATCTTCATAGGTCACGCTGATGCCTCCTATACCTCTATACCCCTTATCTCCGCCTACCGTGAAGGTAACCGACGAAGCATCGCCTGTCCACACATTGCCGGAAGCCATCGTGCCGGTGTTCGGCGTGAGCGCATTGCCTTTATCGTTGGTGCCCGGAGAGAACTCGATGCGACTCATCTGCGCGCCGGTGAAGGTGAGCGTTGAACCTTTATAGCAGCGCACCTCGGAGTAATACGTAGTCGCGGTACCGGCTGCTGCCTTATTGAACGTAACGGTTATATTCCCTATCTGTTCAGACGTGACGGCATTGCCTCGGCTATACGAACTGAAGTTCGTAGAAGCCGTGACAGCTCCTTGTCCTTGCTCTTGTTCCGCATGCGCAAAGACGGCATAATACGTCACATCCGACGTGACGGCAGGGAACTGCGAAGCGGCGGTAAAGAGAACCGGCTCAAGGTCAGTAGGGGTAGCGACAGGAGTACTACTCCAGCCTACGAAGGTATTGCTCGTTGCAGAGCACGACTCGGGTGCGTCCGGCAGCGTCCGGATCTTCTTGGTCTCCAGCACAGAGTCCACCGTCTGAACAGCGCCGTTTATCGACCACGAGACGCCGTACTTCGTATTGGAGGGCACGGTCTGGTTCTCGCAGGTAGGCGTCATCGTAGACAGATCCACCGTCTGACCCATTTTGTTGCCCCATATATACTCCACCAAATCGGGATAGTCAATGAACGGATTTCGGTTATTTTGTTCCCCGTAAACGCCCTGGTTACGGTCGATCTCCTTTTGCGATACAGGGTCGTTGCGGTGCCAAGCAAGGAGAAAATTGAGACTATAAGCCGTGAGATCCGTAGGATTAGACGTGAACATCTTCGAACCATTACCGGAGTTGAGCACATAATCACGATAGCGGGCAACCATATAAAAGAACGTGCGTGCCAGATCTCCCTTATAGCGGTCATCCGGCTCGTAACACGTACCTACACCGGAAGTAACCGAGGAACCGAGTTTGCCGAGTCCGTGATGATCCGGGTCTTTGCTGAACCCGGAGAAGGAACTGACCACGCCATACGGGTAGTTCGAGCGCAGGTTATTGATTCGTGCGTCCGTAGGATAGACGTTGAACATATCCGAGACCATAGGACCACCGCCGAGCCAGGATTGACAGCAGACGTGCTCTTTGTTCCAACCGTCGCACACATAACTCTGCGGAATATTCGCCATCTCGTAGGTGAAATGACAAGTCGAGTATACATCCCAGAGCGTATCGGCATAGAAGTCGGTATTGAGATAATGGGGTTCGAGACCTTTATAGGAGATCTCGTTGTAGTTGCGCGATATACAGGTCTGCAAGGCCGTAAGGATGGAAGCCGGAGTTGCCTTACCATCTACATCATCATAGTACCCGTCCGGAATGGCGGCTACACCTTCTACCACGTTAGCAAATAGGCTAACGGAGTACAGCACACAGAGTGCCGTGTACAGATATCTCTTCATCATTCCCCTATAATATCTCGTGCAAAATCTCGCTGACAGTCGGGTGCGGGAAGACTACTTGCTCGAACTCGGCGGTGGTGTATCCCATACGCACAGCGAAGGAGGCTGCCGCCACGAACTCCGAGCAGGGATTACCGATCATGTGAACACCCAATACACTCTTTTTCTTCGCATCAATAATCATCTTGCAGAGCCCCGTCTCGCCTTCGTTCTCCGCCATGAACCGACCGCTGAAGGTCATAGGGAGTTTGCGCACTTCGGTCTCGATATTCAGTTCTGCCGCTTGGGCTTCCGTGACACCGACAGAGGCTATCTCGGGATTCGTATAAACGACCGACGGAATGGCGTTGTAGGCGATGCGCTGGAGCGGGATCTGCTTGAGCATACGCCCCACCGCTACCTCGGCTTGACGAGCTGCCACATGCGCGAGCATGATCTTTCCCGTCACGTCACCGCAGGCATAGACGTTCGGCAGATTGGTCTTGCAGAAATCATCGATCACAATCGCCCCGCGGTTCAGTTCGATATCGTTGAGCGCTTCGAGGCCGTTCAGGTTTGCACGGCGCCCTACCGAAACCAAGATCCGCTCCGCTTCTAACCATTCACCATTCACCATTAACCGTTCACCATTAATCTCCTCCACCCTCGAAGAGGTGAGGAGAGTCATGCCTGCTTTCTTGTATTTGTCTGCCAGCACAGAAACCACCTCCGGATCGAGGTTCGGCAGGATCGTCGGCAGGGCTTCGATGACCGTCACGGGGATGCCGAGTTCATGATAGAGTGTAGCGAACTCCATACCGATGACGCCGCCGCCGACGATGATGATCGACTTCGGCAGTTCGGTCGCAGCCAGCGCGTCCGTGCTGTCCCATACAGCGGGGTTTTCCTTAATGCCCGGGATGGGCGGAACGAAGTTCGTCGAACCCGTACAAATCATCAGGTTCTCTGCCTCGTACGTCTCGCCGTTGCATTCGATCGTCACGAGTTCGTCCGTGCGGCTCTCCACCTTCGCAAAGCCCGTCACGAGCGTACAATGTTCGTTATTAAGGCGCTGCTTGATGCCGGCTACGAGTTTGCGCACCACGATGGTCTTGCGTTTCTGCATGGCGGCAAAGTCGAAGCTCACGTTCTCTGCCGTCACGCCGTATTTCTGCGCATGGGTCGCGTTATAATACTGCTTCGCACCGTACAAGAGCGATTTCGTCGGAATACAACCTACATTGAGGCAGGTACCGCCTACGGCGTTTTGCTCAAAGAGCACCACATCCTTACCGGCTTTGGAAGCCTTCTCTGCCGCGGTATACCCCGCAGGTCCACCGCCTATGATTGCCAAAAAATATCTCATATTTTATTCTTTATTCTGATTTCCGGATTGGATTGGAGGACGATGGAGTTAGCCGGGACATCTTGGGTGAGCCATATGTTACCGCCCACAACCGTGTCATGTCCGATGGTTACGCGTCCGAGAATGGAGGTATTGGAATAGACGGTGACATGATCCTCCAGGATGGGGTGACGCGGTATGTCTATGGGTCGCCCCTGTTCGTCGTATTCAAAGTTCTTTGCGCCGAGCGTCACACCCTGATAGAGCACGACATGCGAACCGATGACGGCCGTTTCTCCGATGACGACACCGGTACCGTGGTCGATGCAGAAATGGTCTCCTATCTGCGCCGCGGGGTGTATATCTATTCCTGTGCGGCTATGTGCGAGTTCGGTTAACATACGGGGAATACGCGGTACGCCCAGTTGGTAGAGCACATGCGCCGCGCGGTAGTGAATCATCGCATACTGCAGGGGATACGAGAGGATGACTTCGCCTCTGTCGGTGACCGCAGGGTCGTTATGCAGCACCGCGTCCACATCGGTGTTGATGAGCCGTTTTATTTCGGGTATCTGCGCCCAGAACTCGTCCGGCAGACAAAGACTCTTGGGTCGCTCCACCGCCGGATAATACTCCGGGAAGATCTCTCCCTGCAGATGCAGGACGAGTTGCTTGAGATGCGCTATATTGGGTATCTGGGACATGGGTTACGGGTTACGGGTTATGGGTTAAAAGACAGAGAGGTATCGTTCGCCGGTATCGGGCAGGAGAACGACGATCGTTTTGTCTTTGTATTCGGGTAGCTTGGTCAGTTGGAGCGCGGCGGCGTAGGCGGCTCCGGAAGAGATGCCGACGAGCAGCCCGTGGTCTTTGGCGAGGCTGCGTGCGGCCTCGAACGCATCTTCGTTGGTGACCGTTATGACGCGGTCGATATATCCCGGCTGGTAGGTCTGAGGTTGGAAACCTGCGCCGATACCCTGTATCTTATGCGGACCGGGATTGCCGCCCGAGAGAACGGGTGACGAAGCGGGTTCAACAGCGATGATCTCCACGAGCATATTCTTCTCTTTGAGGGCTCGCCCTACTCCACTGATCGTACCGCCGGTACCTACTCCGGCGATGAACACATCCACCTGTCCGGCGGTATCTTCCCATATCTCCTGCCCCGTGGTAGCGTAATGGACAGCAGGGTTGGCGGGGTTGGTGAACTGGCCTAATATGATGGCGTTCGGCGTCTGGGCGCATAGCTGTTCTGCTTTTGCAATAGCGCCTTTCATCCCTTCCGATCCGGGCGTGAGGATGAGTTCAGCGCCATATGCCGCCAGTAGGTTTCGCCGCTCGACGGACATGGTCTCGGGCATGGTAAGGATCACGCGATAGCCCTTGAGCCGACCGATCCACGCCAGCCCCACACCCGTGTTACCGGACGTAGGCTCGATGATGGTAGAACCCGGTACTAATTTTCCATTCTTCTCGGCATCCTCGATCATCGCGAGTGCCGTTCTGTCTTTGACAGATCCGCCGGGGTTGAAGCGCTCAAGTTTGAGCAGCAAGCCGGGCTGAATCGCTAACATAGGCGTGTGCCCGATGAGTTCTATAAGGGATTTATAGATCATTTATGATTTCAAATTTATGATTTCAAATTTATGATTTGATATTTCGCAGATAAATTCGTACGGCCTCCGCGATCATCTCCGGGCAGGGACGTTTCTCGTAATACTCGGGCGTGCGATCTGCCGGCTTGGGGTCATCCCCCGTAACCTGTAACCCGTAACCCGTAACCGCGCCTTTGGGCGCCAACCCTAACAACTCTGCACAAATCAAACTGCCGTACTTGCCTTTGAAATCACCGGCAAGTTGTTGCACAAAGGCATAATTCGCCATCTTGCCTTCGTTATCGTGAGGCGTGCAGGAACCGTTCTGCAGTCCCGCGAGCATGAACATGCCGGAGGCAGCACCGCATACCAACCGCATACGTCCCATACCCCCGCCAAACGAAGCAGACAGACGCAGCGCTAATTGTTCGTCCTTTATTCCATATATATCCGCGCACGAGGCAAACACCGCCTGCGCACAGTTAAAACCGTTTTTGAATAACTCCACCGCCCGTTGTGCCCGAGCCTCGATCTCTTGTTCTGTCATGGTCACACACTTTTGCGCTGCAAAATTACAAAAAAAAAATGACATACGCAAGCATATGCCATTCTTTTTTTTCATTTTTCTTTCCTTTCTTTTACCTATTTGTCTCATTCGCATCTCGTTCGCATTACGGACATGTACGGTACGTTTCTATCCACTTTTCTTTCTTTGTGTTCTGCGGAATCCGATTCCGCGGTTGACTGGGTTGCGGAGCCTCTTAGTAGGTCTATCCCTATTACATAGGGTATAGACTACTCTACTAAGGGGGCTCACGGCTACCCGTCAAAAAGTTGCTGTTGGCTGCAAAATTACACTTAAAATTTGCATATGTCATTTTTTTGTTGTAATTTTGCAGTGCAAAATTGAAACAATAAGTATATGGAACGGGAGTTTATCGGTGTATCCGCTCTGCTCCCTCCGCTCCGCCTCTCTCGGCTCTCTCCGCCTTTCTTTGTATGCTCTCCGCTCGGCCTCCGCGCGCGGCAGCGCACATCTCCGCGCCACACTCCAGCCCGCACCGTCCCATCCCATATAGGGTCTCTCTCAAAGGAATAGAGGGTCTCTCTTTTTTTTTTCGAGCGACCGCAGGGCGCGCGAGTAGTTATTATGTGCGAAGGATGTGCGGAATGTGCACCTTGTGTGCGCAGGTGTGCGCTGATATATTATGTAAGGGTGTGCGCGGGTATGCGCGGGATGGCATTGGATGTGTGAGGTGCGCGCAGAGTGTGCGTGGGCTGTGCATTCGCATATATTGGGTTGGTAGTTGTGGGTATTTGAGGTGATAGTTGTGTAAAATTCGCATCTGAGCAGATAAAATGCTGATAGTATTCTCTTCGCAGCATATAAAAAACCGGCTCGCCGGTATACCTCTTAAACAACAAAATTCGTTTCAGCACCGCAGGTACTTGCCCTGCCAGAGGACGGGTGATAAAAATACGCAGTATTTAACAAAGAAGAAAGAAAAAGACACAAACTAAAAGGAACAAGCTGTTAGGGTACAAGCGGGGTGCAAGTAAGGTACAAGCAGGGTATAAATAGGATACAGGTTGAGTGAAAAGGACTAAGCTGACAATACAAGTAGGCGCCAAGTGGGCAGTACAATACAAGTTAAACACAGCCCCTGAACGGAGAGAAGACCTTATGAAAGAGAGAGACCCTATATGGGATGGGACGGTGCGGGCTGGAGTGTGGCGCGGAGATGTGCGCTGCCGCGCGCGGAGGCCGAGCGGAGAGCATACAAAGAAAGGCGGAGAGAGCCGAGAGAGGCGGAGCGGAGGGAGCAGAGCGGATACACCGATAAACTCCCGTTCCATAAACTTATTTTCAAAATTTGCTGCAAAGGTACGAAATTATTTTGCTCTGAGCAAATATTTTGCAAAAAAATGCAATATTTTCTTTTCGGGGGATAAAAACAGCCGTGAGTGAAACGAACACCGCATAAAAAAAGAACACCTCCTGGAGGTGTCCTTTCGAAGATTAACCGTGTTGCTGGTCGTAGGCTTGACCCTCTACTTTCCAGAGGTAACCTTTCATGGTCTTGCGGCCACCCGGCAGATCCTTCTGCTCGAGGAACGCTGCGCGGTCGGCTGCGATCTTCGTGAGGTCTTTGGAGCGGGTGTTAACCGCAGTCGAGACGGCACTGAAACGCAGACGGGCTGCGATGCTTTCCTGCGACTTGCTGACGTTCTGACCGTAGGTGTTACCCTTACGGATGTAGATGCGGGTGCAGTTGGGGTTCTCGGTCGGCGCGGTGCGGTGCGTACCGATGAGGTAATCACCGTGATTGTGACCGTCCTGTTTCTTCGGTTTTGCCAGGGAGCCTTGTACGTACTCAATACCCGGCGAATAAGATACTTTTCCCATCGCGTGTGGCTATCCTCGTAGATGTACTAAAACTTTGTTTTAGTAGGGACTACTCGGATGCACCCGCTCTTAGCTCGGACTCACGAAGTCCTCGCTAGGAGGATGCCCTCTAAGCCACTTGAGAGGTGTTAATAAGTGAGTAAATAGGGTTAGTTAGTTGGTTGATGATTGTTAGCCGTTGGCTTGGTCATAAGCGGCGGACTCGAGGCTCCAGATATAGGAGCGCATGGTCTTTTTGCCGTTCGCTGCATCCTTTTGCGCCTTGAAGGCTGCGAGGTCGGCTGCTTGCTTGGTCGGGTCTTGCAGACGTGCGCTTACTGCGGTTGAGACCGCTGCAAACTTGGTGC
Organism: uncultured Bacteroidales bacterium; assembly: GCA_946187555.1. Classification (GTDB taxonomy): domain Bacteria; phylum Bacteroidota; class Bacteroidia; order Bacteroidales; family Paludibacteraceae; genus Colicola. The sequence continues at coordinate 23,020 of CAMHQP010000002.1, read as the reverse complement.
GGATTCCGGTTTCCTTAGCCGTTACGGGCGTGGAGCGAGTAACGGAGCTAAGTCCGCGGAGATAGACACGAGAGCAATCAGGCGAGGTGGTGGGTGCTTTACGGTGGGTAGCCAACACCATCTTTTGGTCTGCCGCGTGCGGAGACTTCTTGTCGATCTTGTTCAGAGCGCCAGAGACGGTCTCAAACATCGGGGCATAGGTTGCTTTCGCCATTTCGCGTTGGTTTTAAGGGTTAAACATTAGTTCTTTTTGTGCTTCTCGATGTGGTAGAAGCCAAGGGTGAGGATTTTGATGATTACCTCTAAGAGGACTTTGGTCCAAGATTGTTCTTCAGATTCTGTTTTCATTGCGGTAATAGTTAATGTTGTTACAGATCTCGAGGCGGGTCTCCTCGTGAGCGGTTTGTTCTGCGAGCCAGCGAGCGGTGAGAGATTGCTCCATGCTGGCAGAGATAAGGATACAGCCTTTACTGTGCTCAGGTAGAGAGCCGCGGTGGAATCGTATGCCGGAACGACCGGGGACTTGGATGAGGATGGGCAGCAGGCGTTTGAAACGCGGGGACTGCGTGACTTGCACTTTGTAGATGAGTGCAGGGATGAGGTAGTCGGCGTTTTCGAGGGTGTCGCAGATGTAGTGCAGACGCTCGACGAGGAGCCCGGTGCGTTTGTTGACGTAGTGCGAGGTGCGATAGAGTTTGCCGTGGACTGCATTGTCTTCGGGCATCTCTCTTATAAGCTTATAATACATAGGTCACGAGCGTTTTTTGTAAACATAGTCTATACCGAAGAGCGCGCCTGCGAAGGTGGCAGTCTCGCCGAAGGCAACGAGGAGTGTTTCGTGGATCTGGCCTTGCGGGTCGATGAAGATGCCGCAGAAGAGCAATATGAGTCCGCCGATAGAGAGCACAAAGGCGGCGATGAGTTGTAAATCGAGTCGCATAGTTGTGTGAATTTTGAAATCCGATGCAAATATGCCCACAATTTTGGCGGTTTTGCAAATTTTTCTCCAAAAAGTCCTCCAGATTATGCCCAAGCGTAGCGAAGGAAGACTTCGATGTTGGCTTCTGTGATGGGTTGTCCGAAACATTCCATAAGGATGGCAAGGTGCTTGAGGGGGATGTTGCGCCCAGCTCGGTGGTTGAGTCGATCGTGGACTTCTTGGGTGGAGATAATGATTTCTGTTTCCATATTATTCAACAATTTCGAGGTTGAGGAGTTCAATTTGCTCCCGAAGATGGACCGATAATGACTCGGGAATGGGTCGGGGTTGACGCGGGGCGTAGGTAGCGAAGATCTTACCGGACTTGAAGGTGCGGAAGATAAAGTCGCCGAAGCGTCCGCTTAATGAGGAGATAACTCCATCTTTGGATTTTACTTCGAAGGTCATAGTGATTGTAGTTTTATTGTTTTACGTAAATGGTTTTTTGTTTTTCAGGAAGGAATGTGCGCACCCAACCGTCATGGTTTGTCTGCGTATGATAGCGGCGGTAGTACTCATCAGCAGAGATGATCTGCACCTTGGGGATGTTGTCCTGAATGGCCTTGACGGGGTCATAGTGAACGAACTTACCGGCTTGCAACTTGTCGCGTATTGTGTTGTAGATTTGTTGCTGTTGCCGCGCAGTAAGTGTCTTCCAAAGGCGCAGACACTCCGCTGTTTTTCCCGGCACGATCGGTCGGGTGTTTAACATTCTTATGAGATCTTCAAAAAACATAGATCTATAAAAAGTTGTTGTTGTTCAAACACCATAGTATAACGTTCTAGAAACAACAATTTTTATTTTTCTCTTTGGTTCTTTCTCTTTTAGTCGATAACCTTCACCGTGAGTTTGATGTCGTCAGGAGTCCAATCGGGGTGCGTGGCAACGAAGCCGTCGGTGATACCTTTCATCTCACGCGTCAGGGCGGCTTGGTACTTGCGGCTCTGCTCTTTCTGCTCGTTCTTCTGCCGCCAGCGGATGGCATCCTCGCCTTTGTAGCGGTTGTAGTTGGTCATGTCAATGACATCGGTGCGCTGGAGTTGGAAAGTGCCTACTCCGGGGATGGTGAACTCGCCTCGGTCTTTACCTTCGGCGGCAAGAATGGCGACGGCTTCGGTGGTAGCCGCGTCGGAGATAGAGTCAATACGAGCCTTGAGGGCTTTCTCTTGGGTGCGCAATTCACGCAGGAGTTTTAAGTTTTCAGTTTTCATAATGATAAAAATTTGGGTGTCCAAATACAATTTGGACGAAATTAACGAAGAATCTTTTTAGCACTCCATGTGGTGGGACATGTCGGATTGCATGAGGTCGTCGGTGGGACGGGGATCGCGGGTGAGGATGAGGCCTTTGGCGAGGGCGGCATCGAAACGGCGATGCTCGGCTTCGGAGAGCCAGATGAGGTTGGATGGACGGTTGTCCGTCGTGATGCCGTTGAGATGATGACAATCGTAGGCATGCAGTCGTCCGGCGGGGAACTTAGGGGATGGCGGTAGCCTTTCGACGGGTCGAGGTCCGATAAAAGCGAGGGCGACGGCATGATGGACGAGGATGTTGCCGTAGCGGTCAGACATCTTGTAATAGATCTGCTTTCGCCGACCGTTTTTTTTACTCTTCGGCCCGGAAGTGTGTTGGGGTCGGAGTTGGTGGTAAGCGCCATGATGGAAGGAGTAGAGAATTCCTTCGGAAGAGGCAAAGAGGGGGTGTCCGCCGGTTCTTGAGATCGGCAGAACGGGTTTTAAATCGACATGTTTAGCCATAATATTTTTAATAGGTAGTCCCAGGTAGAACTAGGTCGAACTAGGACGGGTTAAAAAATTATGGCTGGCGCCAGCCTTATTTGGAAATCCGGTGCAAAGGTAGTGGTTTTATTTGGATTGGTTGTGGGAATTTTTCCCACTTTTGTTGATGGAGGCTAAAATCTTGCGAATAGCATCGGCTTGTTCGTAGAACACATAGCCAACAGCTTCGTAGGCTTCCATGAAGGACATGCCTTCATTGATGGTGAGTTGCATGAAGAGGTTTTTGATGTTTTGATGTTTTCTGTTACGACGCTCGGTCGTTGATTCCAATTGGTAAAACATGTTGTGAAAATTTTAAAAATTAGACAAAAAAAAAGCGACCCACCGAAGTGGATCGCCTTTCGACAAAATAGTATTATGATTGTTGTAAGGTACGGTATTTAGTAGCCGTAGTTATTCCAGAAGTTGCCGTTGGAGGCGGTGATGTAATGGGGGAAGATGGAGAGTTTAATCCACTTTGATGTCCTTATTTACATTCTTACTGCCCCAAAGCGCGTAAAACAGGATATAAGCCACACCGATAACCGGTACCATATAGCTGAGCAGGCAGTCATGCCCTGCTATAATACTCTGGATATACGGTACCACACCACCGCCGAGAACCATCATCATAAAAATACCCGAAGCCTTGGCCGTATATTTGCCAAGCCCTTCAGTGGCCATATTGAATATAGAGCCCCACATGACCGATGTACAGAGGCCGCAGAGCACCAGCAGCGTCGAAGCCAGCGGTATATCCATCACAGAGCCCTGCACAAAAGTCTTCGTCATTATACTGTCTCCAATCAGCATAGCCGCAACCATCAAGGCTATCGCTACGCTCGCCACACAGATGACCATTATACGGCTGCTGACCTTACCGCCGATAGCCGAACCGATAAAACGGCCGATGAGCATCATCACCCAATACCGTCCTGCTATCATACCGGCTACTGCAAATCCCACTTTCGGCGTCAGATAACTGATGAGCGTAGCGGGGATACCGATCTCGACACCGACATAGAAGAAGATTGCAATCACGCCCAGTGTCAGGTGCCGGAAGGACCACGGACTGCGCTCATAAACTACGTCCTCTCCTGTCTTCGAAGGCTCCGCAATAGGTGTCAGACGAATGATCAGATATACCAAAGCAAAGACAGCCATCGCGATATACAGCACGACATTGACATCATCGATCTCCTTGCCGGCCAGGCTCTCTCCTATAATAGCGCCCACCAGCATCGGCGTCAGCGCGCCCGACAGCGAGTTCAGCGTACCGCCAATGAGATTCAACTGGTTACCACGGTTACCGCCACCGCCTAAGAGGTTCAGCATCGGGTTCACCACGGTATTCAGCATACACACGCAGAAACCGCATATCAGCGCGCCGCCCAGATAGACAGCAAAACTGTCAAAGATACCGCTCATCCACTGGATAGCAATACCGATGAAGCCGAGGAAGATAGCCGTCAGCGCCGTTTTCTTATAGCCGTGTTTAGCCAGGAAATTACCCGCCGGTATACCCATGATCAGGTAGGCCAGAAAATTGAACAGGTTGCCTAGCATACCCATCCGCTCGGCCTGAGCAGGGTCGTCAAAAGATGCTCCCCATATCTTACCTACAGGAGCAGCCAGGTTCGTTACAAACGAGATCATCGCGTAGAGAAACATCATCGCGATGATGGTGATGATACGTAATGAATTGGAGTGTTTCATAGCTTATTCGATTTTACGGCTGCCATCACCGATAACCACATCAATAATAACGGGTTTATGTCCATATTTGGCCTCAAAAGCCTCTACGGCACGCTTCGTGAACGATTCATACAGATCGTCTTTGACCAGGTTGATCGTGCATCCTCCGAAACCGCCACCCATGATACGTGAACCGGTGACGCCGCACTCTTTGGCGAGTTCGTTGAGAAAATCCAACTCCTCGCAGCTTACTTCGTATTCCTTGCTCAAACCCTCGTGCGTGCGGTACATCTGACGACCTACCTCATTATAGTCTCCCTTGAGGAGTGCATCGCAGACAGCGAGGACACGGTCTTTTTCTCCGAGAACGAAGGTAGCACGTTGGATATCTTCGGCAGAACAGATATCTTTAACAGCCTCTAAATCCTCCCAAGAGCAGTCGCGCAGGGTCTCTATCTTACGGTCGGGATGGAGGGCATGGATGGCTTTGGTGACAGTTTCGCAGGAACGGCGACGGTCGTTATAGGGCGAACCGGCGAGTTCATGTTTGACGCAGGAGTTGACGAGCACCAGTTTGTAGCCTTTGGGGTCGAACGGGAAATACTCGAACTCACGACTGCGGCAGTCGAGGCGTATGAGTTTGCCTGCCTGACCGAAGACGGAAGCGAACTGATCCATGATACCGCAGTTGCAGCCGATATACTTGTGTTCGGTTGCCTGTCCGGCCAGTACCATATCCCATTTGGAGATGGAGCCGTGGAAGAGGTCATTGAGACCGAAAGCGAAACAGCTCTCCAGTGCTGCAGACGAAGACATACCTGCACCGAGAGGAACATCACCGGCGAAGACGGTATCAAAACCGCGAACGGCTACACCTCGTTCGATCAGTTCACGCGCTACACCATAGACAAAACGGAGACAGGTCTCTTTCGGTCCATTCGAATCATTGACCGGCCATTCGCCATATTCGTTGAGGTCCAGCGAGAGGGCGCGGATGGTATCGGTGTCGTTGGGACGGATAACCGCCATGATACCTTGTTCTACGGCACCCGGAAAGACGAAACCGCCGTTGTAGTCGGTATGTTCTCCAATGAGGTTGATACGTCCCGGAGAGGCATAAACATTGCCATTCGCTCCAGCGAATTTGTCGGCAAAAGCATTGAGGAGTAATTGTTTGTTCATAGGTATTTGTTTTTACATCGTAGCGGTAAGGAAAGTAGCATTACCGAAGATGTAGAGGACATTCTCGGAGGCGGGAACGAGGAGTGTTTCTCCTTGTTTGACACGAATGCCGTTGATGTTTGCTTCGCCCCAGAGACATACAACGACCACGAAGGAGTCGGTATGAAGATCGACTTCTGCGGCAACCTGTACGACGACGCGGTTGACGGTGAAGTACGGACAGTGAATGAGTTCGGAGTTGGGTTTTGTGGAGTCGTAGGAGGTACGGTACTCGGGCCAAACCTGGTAGTCAATGGCTTCCTTGGCTTGCTCAATATGCAGCTCGCGTGGTTTGCCGGCTGCATCGACGCGACCGAAGTCATAGACGCGATAGGTGATATCCGAGGTCTGCTGTATCTCGGCAAGGAAGTTACCCGCACCGATGGCATGAAGACGACCGGCAGGCAGGAAATAAAGGTCTCCCTGGTGCGCCTCGTGCGTAGCGATAACGTCCAGGAAGGGGTTAGGGGTTACGGGTGAGGGGTTACCGGCTACGGGCGCAACAAGACGTTCGTACTCTTCGGGCGTGATGGGTTTCTTAAGACCTGCGTAAATCTTGGAGCCCACATCGGCTTTGATGACGTACCACATCTCGGTTTTTCCGGCGCAGCCGTGACGCTTCTGAGCGAGCTTGTCATCGGGATGCACTTGGACGGAGAGGTCTTGTCGGGAGTCGATGAATTTGACAAGGAGCGGGAATTTGTTTCCGAACTTCTTATATACGCGGTCACCGACGAGGAGTCCTTTGTATTTGTCGATGAGTTGGGTGAGGTTGAGACCGAGATCGACATCGCCGATGATGCCTCGCTCAATAGCCACGGACTCATGACCGGGCACGCCGGATATCTCCCATGATTCTCCGATATTGGGTTGGGCCGTGAAGATGCCCTTGAACGGGGCTATTTGGTAACCACCCCAGATGGTGGTTTTTAGATACGGATCGAATTTATATGGTTTCATATTATAATCTTTCTATTAACTCGTAACACATGCGGGAATTATGGTAGGGACATTTCCAGAACCCGGCTTTGTCGTTGGATCGGTCGGGTGTGCCATCGGGAAGGATGGACCAGAACCACTCACCGTGTTCGCGGTCAAGGAGATGCGATTGGATGAAATCGAAGGCTTTGAGAGCCATCAGCCATTGATGCGGGTCACGGATGTCCTGGTATTGATCGACATATCCGACCACGGCTTCTGCGTAGCACCACCATTGTGTTTCTTTGAGAATACCATCTCGTGCTGCCACTGCGAGTCGTCGGCAGACGGGAAGGGTCTGTTGCAGGAGTTCTTGGTCTCCGAGTACGATGAGTGCTTCACGAAGGAGCCATGCGGCCTCGATATCATGTCCGGGGCTATAAAGGTGACGGGTTACGGGTGACGGGTTACCGGTGAGGGGTTTCCATTCATCGTCAAAGAACAAGCCTAGGTGTCCGTTAGCAGGGTTGAAGAGTCGGTTGACGAAGATGGAGATGAGTACGCGCAGTTGTTGCGCTACGCGGGGGTCTTTGTACACACGATAGAGGTTAGTGTATGCTTCGAGCACATGGAGATGGGTGTTCATGGTGCGCGAACCGTTCTCATCCGATTCGGAGAGTCGCATATCGGCGATGGGTTGCCAGTCGCGTGTGAGGGCTTCGATGTAGCCTACGTTCACGGCATCGAAAGCGTGTGCTTCGATATCTTCGAAGAGTCGAATCGCCGTATCGAGGGCTTCTTTATCTCCGGTAGCGCGATGGTACTCTACCAGACCGTAGATTGCAAAGGCAATGGCATAGGTTTGTTTCTTGGTGTCAAGGGGTGAACCATCGGCATTAAGTGACCAATAAACCCCTCCATATTGGGGATCCATGAAATGCGTGATAAGGGAGTCTTTGGCTCGTGCGGCAAGGATGCGATAAGGCATACGATGGAGGATGCGCGTCGCGGAAGCGAACGTCCACAAGATACGGGCGTTAAGCACGGCTCCTTTCTCGGCTTCGGGATGGAGGATGTTGTTTCCGTCCATGCGACCATAGAACCCTCCATGTTCGTTATCGACCATGTGTTCCGACCAGAAGCGGAGGATGTTATTCTCCAATATCTGCTGCGCAGACTGTTTTAATTCAGAAGGGGTCATTGTGCGCGTTGTATTTGAAGTTGAGCATCTATTTCTTTCATGCGTGCCGTCGTGAGTGGATAGAATGACACGACGAGCACGGCGATGAGGCTGACAAGCGCCGGTATGAATGACATGAGGCACTTCAGACAAGTGAGGGCATCCTCGGGTTGTCCGGCAAAGGTGGCAGCGGAGGTGAGTGCAGGGTCGGTTATATAGCCGAAGCCGGCGAGCAGCCATAAGGCGGCCGAACCGCCGATAGCGCCACCGAATTTCTGCGCCATGGACGAAGAGGAGAAGATGAGACCTGTGGAGGCTGTTTTGAAGCGTTGCTCCGCATAGTCGCTCACATCGGCATACATGGACCATACGAGGGGTGACATGACACCGGTGAGGATAGAGATGAGTACCTGCGCGATGAGCATGAGCCAGAAACCTGTCTGCGACATCGGGATAAAGAAGAACAGGACGGACAGGATGCAGAGCCCGATGTTGACCGCGATGAAGGTCGATTTCTTACCGAACCGCGCTGCGAGGGGTACGCAGACTGCTACACCTATCATGTTGCTCACTTCGCCGACGGCGAGGAAGAGTCCGGCATAAAAGAGAAACGACCACGGCCCGATAGCCAGTCGTGCTCCGGCAGGGATGATATCCGCGAAATAATACGCGACAGTAGCCCCGCGGACAGTACAGAAGAGGTTGAAACAGAGTGCTGCGCCGATGAGTATCCACCATGGTTTGTTCGACAGGAGGGACTTGAAATCTTTACCGATAGAGACGGTAGAGACCGTTTTGAGCTCTTCCTTAGTCAGCGAGAAACAGCAGAGGAAGAGGAGGAAGCATGCGGAGGCTATGACGACCATTGCCCAGAACCATCCTTGGGGGCTGTTGTACCCGCCGAGGGCATTACACAGGGGCTCCCACAGGAAGAGCGCGAGGAACGACCCGCCGTAGGCAAAGAACATACGGAAAGACGAATAGACGGTCTTCTCGTTGGAGTCATCAGTCATGACGCCGAGCATAGCTCCGTAGGGCACGTTGATACCGGTATAGACGGTCATCATGAGGATGTAGGTGACGTATGCCCAAACGAGCTTTGCGCCATACGACCAGTCGGGTGTAGTAAAGAGCAGGATGCCGGCGATGGAGAACAGCGGAGCCACAAAGAGCAGGTACGGACGGTATTTGCCCCATCGTGTGTTCGTTCGGTCAGCCAGGATACCCATCATCGGGTCAGACACGGCATCCCAGATACGGGTGACGAGCAGGATGACCCCGGCATCTTTGAGCGAGAGACCGAAGATATTGCTGTAAAAGAACGGCAGATAATAGGAAAACACTTTCCAGAACATCGACGAGGACATATCGCCGAAACCGTAACCTATATGACGGAGGAGCTTACGCATTTAGGATTTCAAATTTATGATTTATGATTTTTTGCGATGAGGGCTTTGATGGTCTCGACGGAAGCTCCGGTGGTAAGACCGTCTTCGGGGGTATGAAGGCAGTAGTCAAGAAGCTGCTCCACAGTAGTGGTGGCTACATGGAGGCGGGTGTCTGCCGAAGCGTAGTAGATGAAGACTTTGCCATCTTCGTCCGCTATCCAACCGTTGGCGAAGGCGACGTTCATCACATCACCGATGTATTCGTATCCTTCGGGGATGAGGAACCAACCGCCGGGTTTGGCAATGATGCGGGTCGGGTCATCAAGTGCAGTCATGTACATATAGAGCACATAACGCAGACCGTCAGCAGTGTTGCGTACACCGTGTGCAAGATGAAGCCAGCCTTGGGCGGTCTTGATAGGAGCCGGTCCTTCGCCGTTCTTGACCTCATAGATGGTATGGTAATTACGACCGAAGATGATACGTTCGTTGCGTACCTCCGCATGGCAGATGTCCTCCGTGAGCGTCCAACCGATGCCGCCACCCTTTCCGGTGTCGATAAAGCCGTCTTGGGGACGGGTATAGAGGGCGTATTTGCCATCTACAAACTCCGGATGGAGGACGACGTTACGCTGCTGGCAGAGGGACGAGAGGTCTTTGAGACGCTCCCAATGAATGAGGTCTTTGGTGCGCGCTATACCGGCCGCAGCGGTAGCGGCAGAGGTGTCGAAGGGTTTGGTCTCGTCGTGACGCTCGACGCAGAAGATGCCATAGATAAAGCCATCTTCGTGCTGCGTGAGACGCATGTCATAGACGTTGGTCGCAGGTGCGTTCTCGCCATCGGGCATGGTGATCGGTTCATCCCAGAACCGCCAACCGTCGATACCGTTGTCGGACTGCGCTACGGCGAAGAAAGACTTGCGATCTGCTCCTTCCACGCGAGCTACAACGGTGTATTTGCCGTTGAACTTGATGGCTCCGGCATTGAGGACCGCATTCATCATGATGCGCTGCATGAGGAAGGGGTTGTCTTTCTCATTGAAGTCATATCGCCATTCGAGCGGTGTGTGTTCCGCGGTGAGGATGGGATACTGGTATTTCTGATAAATACCGTTACTGAACTCTACGGGTTCGTTCTTGAGTGCCAAGAACGATTCATGCGCTTCGCGAAGCGCTTTTACTTTATCTGCGTATTTCATAATTGTTGACCTAATGCGTTATAGATTTTGTTATCACGAACAATGATCATTTGTCCGTTGCGAAAGTATTTCTGATTGCTGACAACTGAATGCTGAATACTCTCCACTCCTGTGGGGGTATTGTCCATATGAGCGGCAAAGAAAGCCATCATCTCGTTGTACCACGTACCGGAAACCTGATGCATCAGTTCGGGGTTGATGACGAGTTGTTTATCGGTGACGGTGAGGTTGTTATAGGGTGCGATATTCGTATGCGGCGGGCAGACATTGTCTTGGAGACCGAGGCATGCGTACGTAGCCGCCGTGATGGACGGTGCGAGGTTCTTGGTATCGAAATACGAGAGGAAGGCGAACATCTCGGCATCGGTCATGGTGCCTTGGTTCTCACGAGCCACGTATGCCGGCCAGTTGACAATATCGAAATAGTCGGGGAAGTCACCGAGGAAAGCGATACCCGGTGCGATCGCACGGAATGGATGATCACTCAGTGCAGCTGCCGCATAGGTGAATGCTCCTCCTTGACTCTGACCTTCACCGAAGAGGTTGTTCATATCCGAAGTCGGGCGGGTTGCCATGAAACGGATGGCCTGCACGCAATCCATGAACGCACCGCGGTAGTAGTAACTGTCCTTGTCGCCGAAGTGGAAGGCAAACCAGTCTCCGTAAGTGTTCACGAAATCACCCTTACCGTCTGCTTCGCGTTCTTCGGCCGCACGGTTATTGATACTCTGTCCACGGGTAGAGAGATAGAACTCGGCATAGGTCGGTTCCGCATCACCGGAGGGGCAGTAAGGTTTGACATCCTGACCACCCGGACGATAACCGGAGTCATAACCGAGATAGTGCATGATGACGGGGTGCGGTTGTCCGTCTTGGGGCTCGCAGTAGTATCCGCGAACAACTACCGGGTCACCGGTGAGGCCATCGGGGATGGAGTTGAACTCCACGAGATAAACTTTACGTGCTGCCGTCGATTTGGCGGTTATCTCGGTGAGGACAGGGTTCATCTCGATGGCTTCGAGTTGGGTCTTAGCCGCAGCCCAAAATGAAGCGAAGTCAGCTTGCGCGTCCGGAGCGGAAACGGCTGCAGTCGGGTTGATAGCAAAAACAAAAGCGCGTGCCAGATCATCGTTGACGATGCAGGTGGCTTTATAGAAACCTGCTTCGAGGTCGTTTTCGGTCGTAAAGACGATATTGTCTGAACCGTTAGCCGGGATATTCACCACCGCGTGCAATGTATCCACCGGTGCCATCTTATCGGTAGCTATCTCTATCTCTGCATTGGCAGTAACCGCTTCGTCATAGGGGTTTTCTACGTGGATAGTAAAGGACGGACGTGCGGCATATGTCCAGTTGTCGGTAACCGGTACGAAAAGGTTGAGCGTTCGGAGGTCAGCCGGGTTAATGAGCAGCACTTCGGTCAGAGTGAATCCTAAACCGCTGATGATAGTACCGTTGGCTTTGAGTTTAGCCAGCATGGTGGCAGTGACGGTGAAGTCCTGGTAGCGACCGCTGAGGTTGACGATCTCCGTGTCGTCCATCACTTCCCAATCGGAACGTCCTACTTTGAGTTGTGCACCGGCACGGAGGTCGGTGAAGCGGAAACGCAGCAGTTGACCTTCTACGGCATTGGCGAAGAGCGATGCGGAGAGCGTCTCCCATTCGCCCCATGCGTTACCGAAATCTTTGGAACCGCTCCAGATGGATTGGGTGCTACCGGCTTCCGAAGGCGTGTGGGTGAGGGTGATCAGGTTAGCAGTAAAGCCGGCACCCTTAACAATAAGATAAAGTCCATCCTCTACATTGTCCAGCATGGCTTGCGTCAGTTCAATAGACGCTTTAACAGGAGCAGTCTGATCCCATAAGCCATAAGAGTGTGGATCTGCAAAATCATGCCATTCCCATGCTGCATCGACATACTGCAGTGCGACTTGCGGCCATTCTGTTCCGGCACTGATAGCGGTGACATAGACATTGATTTGGTCACCTGCAGTGGCACCCGAGAGGGCAGCTTTCTCGATCTGTGCAAAACCGGACCAATCGTCCGTACAGGTAAACTCTTCGGAATACAAGGTTGTCTCCGTCGCCGAAGCCAGGCAAAGGGACAAGGCGACAAAGTACAAAGTACAAAGGATTTTTTTCATATTAGAATTATTTGTTGGTTTGATTGGGTAATAGCACAGCATGGACCGGTTCGGTGAATGCAGGCAGTTTCGTTTTCGCTGTTTGCCGTATGTCTCTTGACGAGGCGGCAAAAGCGAACGTATATTCGCCGGACGGCAGTAGCCACTGACTGTTTGCCTCATCCAAAGATGCAAGGTAACGCAGCGGAACACGCATGGTGAGTGTCTCGTTTTCTCCCGGTTGCAAATCACGTGTTTTAGCGAACGCCACGAGCGGAGAATAGCCGGATTGCATATAGACCTGCACCACCTCTTTGCCGCTTCTTGCACCGGTATTGCGGATGGTAACAGAGAGGAGCACTTCGTCGCCCTGCCTCTTAGCAGACGGACGGCTGTATTCGAAGGTGGTATAACTCAGTCCGAAGCCGAATGGATAGGCAACGGGACGTTTGCATGTATTGAAATAGCGGTAACCGACATCCATTCCCTCGGCATGGTCGGTATAATGCACAAACTCGATAGGCGTTCCCCAGTTCTCCCGCTCCTTGTAGTCATAGAGCGACATCGGTTTGGGGAAATTGCGTGTGGACGGGTGGTCCGAGCACGCTACGGGCCAGGTCATTGTCAGTTTGCCGGACGGGCTGATTTTTCCGGTAAGAATATCTGCGACGCTGTTGCCTCCTTCTTCACCAGGCTGCCATGCCACCAGGATAGCATCCGCGTATGCCTGCCACGATGCAGTCTCGATGACCGAGCCGGAGTTGACAACCACAATAACGGGTTTGCGTTCACGCCGGAAGACCTCGCTGACGCGCGAAAGGAGCCTGTGTTCCTCCGCGGTAAGATTAAAATCGTCCTCTATTGTACGATCGAGTCCTTCGCCGGCTTGTCTGCCGAGTGTGATGATTGCGGCATCGGCGTGCTGCACCTCGCTGTTGATCATCTGTTCGGACACCTCCATCTCCGGCAGTTTGGGTTGCCCTTGATCCAAGAACCACATCAGCGGATCTTTGTCCGCCCGCAGTTTGAGGGTAGCAAAGGGGATATATGCCTGATAGAGTGCGGTCAAAGCCGGCGTAGCAGCTATACCGGCATCGGTCAGCCCAGTGAGCAAATCCACCACATAAGGCGTATGGACGCAGCCGGAGCCGAGACCGCCGGAGAAGAAATCATAACTATTCACCCCGAAGAGAGCTATGGTACGTATCTCCGGCCGGAGCGGAAGGGTGTCTCCGTCGTTTTTGAGCAACACCATTCCTTCTGCAGCATTCTGCCGTGTAACAGCGGCGTGCGCGGCAAGATCCGGGTGATTGGAATAGGGATATTTCTTACACCTCGGAGTACGGACAATCAGTTGTAACATTCTCCGCACACAGGTGTCCACATCCGCAATAGGCAGGGTGCCGTTGCGGACGGCAGCGATAATATCTTCGACCTGCCGTGGATAGCCGGGCATCATGAGGTCGTTGCCGGCTGAGACCTGCATAGCGGTATTCCGTACTCCGGTCCAGTCGGTCAGCACCACCCCGTCAAATCCCCATTCCCGGCGAAGGATGGTAGTGAGCAGCGCATAGCTCTGCTGGGTAAACTCGCCGTTGATCCGGTTGTAGGACGACATGACAGACCAGGGTTGCGACTCCCGCACCATGATCTCAAACCCACGCAGATAGAGTTCGCGCAGCGCTTGCACGGAGAGGCGTTCGTCCACCTTGGTGCGGTCCGACTCCTGGGAATTGACGGCAAAATGTTTCGGGCAGGCGCCTACCCCCTGGCTCTGTATCCCGCGTACCATAGCTGCTGCTATCTTGCCGGAGAGCAGCGGGTCTTCGGAGTAGTATTCGAAATTGCGTCCGCAAAGAGGATTGCGGTGCAGGTTCATTCCCGGACCGAGAATAATATCGCAACCGTATTCGCGCGTCTCGTTTCCGATAGCCTGTCCCACTTGTTCTACCAGTTCGGTGTTCCAGGTAGAGGCGAGCGCAGTGCCGATAGGGAAACCAGTAGCGTAGAAAGTCTCTTCGGTTCCCTCCCGTGTGGGGTCGATATGTACGCCCGCCGGTCCGTCGGTCAGTACAACAGACGGGATACCGAGACGTGGTATCTCTACCGTGATGCCGGCGGCACCGGCTACCAGTTTTTTCTGATTGCCCATCATAGCACCGCTTCCGGCAAAGCCGTCGTTGCCGCCGCCAACAAGCAGTTGGGCTTTTTCCTCCAAGGTCATAGCAGAGAGAATGGTCTCTATATTTTCCGTATTGAGCAACTGTGCCTGCATGGGAATAATGGAACTACAAAATAATATTACAATGAATTTACGCATTGACGGATCAGTGTCAGAGTGGTTGTATCTGTGATAAAGACGGAGTTGAGTCCTTGCGGCTCTTGGGCGGGGTCACCGGTGTAGTCGTCTCCTACTTGCCATTGCGGGTGTTGCGGTTGAGCATACCCGCCCCAAGCCCAGAAGTTCGCTCCGGCGATAAGAGGTTCGTTGACAACGAGGGAGAAGATATGGGCATAGTACGCATCGCGTCCGACGGTAGGAGAACCGGCGGTATAGGACATGTTATCCCGCGGAAAACCGAACTCCTCGATAACGAGCGGTTTGCGCAGGTCACGTGCGATAGCTACGTGTGGTTTGAGGTAATCGGTTGTATTCGCGATGGCTGCAGGGATGTCCTCCGGCAGACGATCGGCATGTACCCAAGACCAGTTGTAAGGCCAGATATGGGCGTTAAGGTAGTCGATGTTGGGATCCGCACAGATAGTACGGTATAGTGTCTCGTCCATCTCGCATCCCCATATTCCTTCGGAACCGATGGAGATGAGATGGTTTCGATCGAGCGAACGGATGAGTGCGGATGTTCGGGCAAGCCAGTTGGCAAAACCAACTTTCTGTGCCTCACCGAACGCACGGGGTTCGTTCCCTATCTGCCAAGCCATGATGGTGGGGTCGGCGGTATAGGCTTGTTGGGTGTAACGGTTGGTGCGGGAGACAATGAAACGGACATAGTCGTAGAAGAGGGCCTGTGCCTCGGGTGCGTCGGCGAACTGCGCCACATGGTTCATGAAGGCTTGGTAGCCGGCTTCTTCGGGTCGGGGAGCCACACCATAACCGGCATGTTCGAGGTAGAAACCGTAACCACCGGACCACTCCCAGGAGTTATTGAGATAGAGCACGGCTTTCATGTCACGCTTCGCCATCTCGGGAAGGAGGTAATCGAGTCCGTCGAGGATGGTATCGTTATAGACACCGGGGGCTATCTGAAGCGTGGGTTCCACCTTCGTTTTCACTCCGCGTTCGCCGTCACTACCCACCAGAATACGAAGGTTATCCAACCCCAAGGCGTGTAGGCTGTCCAATTCGGCAATGAGCCGTTTGCGGTTGCCGCCTTGTCCCTTGGAAGCAAGGATAGCACCATACCAAAAGTTCGTTCCGATATACCGATAGGGATGACCGTTCAGCCAGAATTGTCCTGCTTGCTGACGGACGAAAGACGAGGGCGCAATGTCGTTCAGGAAAAGAACGGAAGAGTCGTTATAGAGAGTCATGAACTCGTCTCCGTTCGGCGTGTTCGGCACGGGTCCGAAATGTTCCTTGAGATCGCTGTTCCGCCAGATAAGGACATAGGAGAGCGGATGACTCTTGATAACCGGCAGTAACACACGTCCCCACCATGTCGGATCCGGCATGGACCGCCAACCACATTCGGTGAGGGCTACGAGTTTGTTATGCGCTGCACCGAAGGCACAGAGGTAATCAAGGTCCGCACCGGCTTGGTTGACGTAGTCTTCTTCCGTGCCCCATTGGTAGGCATCGAGCCCAATCATATCCACACGGTCATCACCCGGATAACGAGGTACAAACAATTCATCGGTGAATCCACCTTGAAGATTCGGAGAATATGACCATAAGATATTATCTGCCTTCAGATAGTCCTGCGTCAAGTTCCAGAGGGCTTTGAACTCTTCGGGTGTACAATGGCGGTCACCCCACCAGAACCACGAACCGTTGTTCTCATGCCACGGACGGAAGATGAGGGGGATAGCGTTGCCATTATCATCGGTAAGAGTGATAAGGAACGTACGTACGCGCTCGAGCCAATTGAGGAACAGATCATGGGTCGGACCATCAGCCAAGATAGCGGTGACGACTCCGTCGGTAGCATCCCACGCCGTACCATCGGTTACGGGGTTACGCGGGTGCCAACTGACGGTGATGATTCCACCACGGCGGTGGTGGGCACGGATCTCTTCACGGATGCAGTCAAAGGGTACGCTGTCGAGGTTTTTGGTGTCTCCCATCTCGATGCCGCCGAGGTCAAAACCCATGACGGCAGGGTAATCGCCGCAGGACTCCAGTACGTCACTTCGTCCGGCTTCGTATTGCCAGTGAACGCCATACATGGGGTCATCCTGGTGACCGAACATGGTGCCTTGTTGCTGCAAGTCCTGAAGACGCTGCATCAACTGCGATTTTTGATTTATGATTTCAGATTTATGATTTGTACAAGCCCATAAAGCCAAAACCATGCATCCTAAAAAGATTCCTTTTCTCATTTCAACTCAAAGATTCGTGAAGGATAATCGATAGCATATTCGGTGCTCAAGGGGATGTCGAGACCGACAGACATGAGGTGTGCACCGGTGAAAGACTTCCCGTCTAGAGCACAGGGTTGTTCCCCATGACGAACATTGCGTTCCGTGAGCGTATAAGTGCGCTCCGGATCGAGTCCGGCCAGACGGATACGACGGGAAGCCTGCTTCATGAAGGACGAGAGACCGTATGCAAAAAGCACTGCATGATCTTTGGTGTCGGATACATACATCAATGCCGCAACGCTTTGCGTTTCCGGCAATTTGACATTGGACATTGGATATTGGTCATTATACGGCGATACAAGACGGTAGAGGTTTCCGAGTTGGATCAGTTCGCGCAGTTCTTTGTAATCCTGAAAGGCCGTAGTACACTGCGCCCGTTCCGTTTCGGTCATGTGCGCGGGTTGGAGTTCCATACCGAGTCGACCGGACATGGCGACATCACAACGGAACTTGATCGGCGTCGTACGACCGGTCATGAGATAGGGCGAGCCACCGATATGCTGCGCCATCGCGTTAGAGGGGAAGAAATAAGACGTGCCCCATTGGATATAGACACGCTGCAGGGCATCGTTGTTGTCACTTACCCAGAACTCATCGAAATAGGGCATCAGTCCATAGTTCGCGCGTCCCCCACCCGATGCGCAGTTCTGGATGACCACATTCGGATATTTGGCACGAATCCGTTCGAGGGTCTTGACCAAACCCAGGTGATAGTCGATATAGAGGTTTGACTGTTTGTCGCGTGGTAAATAAGTAGATCCGCAGTTCTGGATAGAGGCGTTGGCATCCCATTTGATATAGGCTATCTCGGGATGTTTGGTTAGGAGGTCATCGACAAGGTTGAAGACGAAGTCCTGTACCTTGGGATTAGTCATATCGAGCACGAGTTGGGTGCCACCTCGCCCGAGTTTAAGTTCACGATTTCGTTCTTGAAGTGCCCATTCGGGATGCTTTTCGAACAGTTCGGAGCGGGTATTGACCGCTTCGGGTTCGATCCATATACCAAATTGGATATGGCGATCTTTAGCCGCAGCAGTGAGTGCATCCAGACCGTTCGGAAGTTTGCGAGTGTCCACTACCCAGTCCCCGAGGGCAGCATCGTCGGAGTTGCGTTGGTACTTACCCCCAAACCACCCGTCATCCATGACGAACAGTTCACCACCAAAGGCTGCGATATCGTTCATCATAGCGAGGATACGTTCTTCGGTGATATCGAAATAGATACCTTCCCAAGAATTAAGGAGGATAGAACGCGTGGCATTGCCATTATGGAGCATGCCGCAAGTGCGTGCCCAACGATGGAACGCACGGGAGACACCGCCCATTCCTTCGTTCGAACAGGTATAAGCGAGATGTGGTGTGGTGAAGACCTCTTTGGGAGATAGGATATATTCCGATGCCATGGGATCGATACCGGCATAGAAATGGAATCCTTTCTCGTCGGTAGCAGCCACCCGTATCTCGAAGTTACCACTCCAACAGAGGGCAGCACCGAGTACACGCCCGCTGTTCTCTTGCGGTTGACCATCGAGCGAGATCATCACTTCGGGTGCATCAAGGTGGGCATTACGTGCGCCGTCAGAGTTACGGATGGTTTTGATACCACGCGTGAGACGTTCGACGGTCGGTACAGCTTCGCCTGCCCAGTTTCCATGCAGGTGCACGAGGTACAGGTCACCGTTCTCCAGCGGCAGGTAACCGCTGTCGAAACGTTGGAGACGAACAGGCTTCTTCTCGGCGTGCGAGATCTCGTACCAGGTCTCGGTGATAGGTACGGCTTTCCATTGACGCACATGGATGGTAACATAGAAGGGTTGCACCAAATCCTTGGTAGCGATGACCGTTTCCTTGTATTGGGCATTGTCCACATAAGTGGTATCCTGCGCCCTAAGTTGCAAACTTTGGTCGCCATCCGCATGCTGCACAATGAGGGCAGGCAGATGGATATGGTCGATGTCACCGAAGGTAGGCAACATGTCTATAGCCCGCACCGGTGTACCCACCATCAGGCAGGCACACATGGCAAGGAAGAATAAACCTGTTCGTTTCATAGAAATCACTATTTAACGTCCACCACCGGGATTGCCCATACCACCTGTACCGAAATGATGACGGTCACCACTGGCGCACAATGTGCATGCAGGAGCATATGAGAGTGCATCAACCTGCGGACGAATATATGTTCTTTTCATAAGATAACTGTTTATGAGGTGGATACTTATTTGACGATTGCACCGGATACGTTATACTGTTTTCCGTCACGAATAATAATCAGTTGTCCGTTACGGAACACTTTCTGCACGTTGCTGTTGCTCTGAACTTGTTCCGTACCAGTAGGATTATTTTTCGGTCGTGCAAAACGTGCCGGAATTCCGGCTATAGGGCTCTTCGTTTGGAAGTACGCACGGAAGCCTTTGAGCGGCTCTGTACCATCTGACCAATAGAGCGTATTGTTATCTCCTAAGAAGAGTTGATTGTCTGTGTCGGCCGCCATATTTTGCGGAGCAAAGATACCTTTCATATCCAATAAGGTAGTGCTTACAGTCTGGGGAGTAGTAGCCGTGATAGTAACTCCTTTAAAGGTCATGCTCGTAATATCGCTTGCCGAGGGGAAGGAAACCAGATACGGTTTACCGGCTTCGATAGCCGATACTTCGTCGATGGTTACATCCAGCGCCATGTCTCCGCCTGCTTTCGTTCCGGATATTTCAGCATCCACTAATGTCATGACTGTAGCGCCCTCCAGCGGAGTGCCTGCCAATGAAGCGAGCGAGAACGGTAAACAAAGCGTATTGAAATACCCGTCGCAATAGAGGGTACGGTTGAGCGTGAAGTCTACTGTTTCGCCATTCAAACCGGACAATAGAGATGTAGGATCATTGGAATCTGCAACAATGGCTGCCAGATCGTCCGAAGAAACTTTTTCACGTAAGAGTTCTATCTTATTGACTGTGATATTCGTGCCGATTACATATAATCCACGAGCAACCAGATTATCCAAATTATCACCTGCCTCCAATTCAATATCATGGGTGGGGGCTACAACAGCCTCATAGTTCATGTAATGGTGGTAATTCCAACTTCCATCTTTAACTACTACCGTCAATTGATAATAAGAATCTTCGATATCCTTCGTAAAATGGAAACGGAGTTTGTTTCCTGCGACTGCTGAAGAGAAGTAAGATGCATTTACCTCTGTTTCGGAAGAACCAATACTACCGGTCCACGTAGATTCTGCAATCCATGTCGGCTGAAGCAATTCTGCTTTTGTTATCGTAATATGCTTGCCTTGGAAATACAAACCACGAGCCTTTAGGTCCTCCAATCCTTCAGCAACAATCGTAATATCTGCAGTCGGAGCCGTTACCCCGGTGTAATACATATATTCATGCGAAGTATTCCAATCTCCATCTTTGGTAATTGCACACATTTGGAAATATTCCTCTCCATCATTATTAGAGAAATGAAAACGAACCTTATCTCCCACTTTTGCAGAAGCGAAATTAGATGCATCTATATTGGTTTCTGCAGAAATAGCCTCGTGTTCCGAAGTTACCGAACCCGTCCAAATTGTGGTCGGAGTCATTTCCGGAGCCACACCGTTGTCATAAATCAGATCAATAGATTTAAGCGTTATGTTTTCGCCTTTGATATACAAACCTCCAAAGCTTTGTATTTCACTTGCAGCAGTAGAACTGAGCACCACCTCTATAGAACCTGCACTGAGGTCAAGACCACTAACGAGGTCGGTAGAACTCCAGCCGTTCACACCATCTTTATGGAACACCTGCATCCATCCGCTATTGTTCACAAATGTCAGACGCAATGTCTGTCCGGCAGCAAACAAAGTTTCATTATGCGGTTGGAATTCGTCATTGGTCAATTCTAAAGAACCTCCCCATACATTTTGGGTCACTTGTGCTGCCTGCAATGCCAGTGAGACCAGCACTGCGCTGAAAAGACTAAATAATTTTTTCTTAGCCATACAGGCACGATTAACTACGTTTTTCATAGTATTATTGAATTTTTTGTCCAAACATGTTGTATGTCTTGCCTTCGCGGAGAATCAGTACTTGACCGTTGCAGATAACTTTAACCGATAACCGCTCACCGTTCACCGTTACAATGCCCGTAGAACTCTTCGGTTTACCGATTTCGATGCGGATAGCATGGTATGCTTGTCCACGGAGCACAATACCGCGGTCTGCAATCCATTGTGCCATTTCTTCGCTTGCTACACGGTATGCATAGAAGCCGTCGTGCTGCGTGATAGCAAGATCGGTCCATGTCCAATCGTCACCGGCTTTGTAGGAAGCAGCGAATTCAGCACCTTCGACAGCGTCTGCATAGAAGACTTTGATGCTGTCCCCTTTGGCAATACCGGCGAACATATCTTGTTGTTGGGTATAGGTGTCGAACTGCTCTCCGGCATAGACCTCGGTATTCCACGAGATGGCTTTGTCACCTGTCCATACCGCCGTGAAGTCGTACTCTTCTCCCGGTTGCGGTTGGGGTTCCGGATCGTCGCCTTGGTTATCATCGACAACGATAGCCGTGATGTTATAGCCTTGTCCACGGAAGATGAGTCCACGGTCAGCTATCTCCGTAGCAATCTGTGCGGATTCCACGGTGTAGGACATGACACCGTCAGCTACGGAAGTTGAAAGGTCAGTCCAGTCCCAGCCAGTTCCAGCTTTATAGGTCATGACATACTGGGGTTCATCGATCATAGCAACCACGGTTACTTTGATGGTATGACCTGCGGCGAGACCGGCGAAAGTGTTAGCAGGTGTCTCAAACTGGGTTCCTTGATAAACTTCAGGATTCCACGAGATGGGTTCATTACCTGTCCATACTGTTGTTTGAGTTGCAAAAAGGGCTGCAGAGACCATACATGCAGCGAAAAATGTAAAAATCTTTTTCATTGTAGTAGTTTTTTTTATTGTTAGTATAATAGATAGATTAGTTCCAACCGGGATTGTTGCTATTGATAGCGGCGTTGGTGTTTAATTCCTGTTGCGGAATCGGGAATAGGAGATTACGCGCAGTGCGTGTCTTGGACACGCCGCAGTCATCCAGTCCGACGGCATTCATCGCATCGAGGTATATACCCCAGCGAATGAGGTCCCATCGTCTGTCTGCTTCACACGCCAACTCTTTGGCGCGTTCTTCAAGGATCGCAGAACGGCGTAGTTCTTTGGATGACAAAGCCTTGCTGCCTCCCATGGAAGCACGGTCGGCATTGGAGCGTTCGCGGATCTTATTGAGTTGGATGAGTGCATCACCGGGTTTGTC
Source organism: uncultured Bacteroidales bacterium (assembly GCA_946187555.1). GTDB lineage: Bacteria > Bacteroidota > Bacteroidia > Bacteroidales > Paludibacteraceae > Colicola. The sequence continues at coordinate 644 of CAMHQP010000002.1, read as the reverse complement.
GAGCTCATTGAGTGCTTCTGCGTAGATGAGTATAACATCAGCCAGGCGAAGGAATGGCCAGTTGGCATCCGCATTGTCAGTAGCAGGATTGGACACATCGGCATACTTGGTTGTGAACGCAAGGCACTCATCGGACATGGAGTAGCGATATTTGACTCCATCGGCATAGATACCGGAGTGGTCCACCTCCGCCATCTGCTGATACTCGGGTGTATAAGGGTAGTAGAAGCCGGAGTTGTCTTCCCTTTGGTAGGCAACGCGCCAGCGATGCTTGACACCCTTGGTGATACGATAGTCGTCATGGTCAAAGAGATCGTACCAATGGCGTGTGCAGCCAACCCATTGTCCGGATTGGATAAAATCGCTATTGTCTGCCATGACATATCCCTCATACCACGAATGCACCGTGACTTTGTATTTAGCATCTCCGCTGACCGTACCGATGGAGAAGAGGAACTCCGATTCCGTAGCGGCCGCTCTTGTCCAAAGGCGATCGTATGTCAGTAATTCGTATGTGCCATATGTTCCGTCCAATACGGCTTCCGCCCAGTCAGCCGCTTGTCGGTAGAGTTGCATAGGATCAAGCGACTCATAACCGGATATGGCTTGCTTATAGAACGACCGTGTCTGCAGCGGCGCGTATG
>CAMHQP010000001.1 GCA_946187555.1 uncultured Bacteroidales bacterium | reverse complement strand
TATCTACTTTAAGCAAGACAAATCGCTGCTCAAGGAATGGAAAGCTCCGCTGCCCATTCGTATCGGTCGTTGGCAAGTGCCAGGTGAGCCGATGGCTATCTTGCTGAAGTTCGATTCTCTCTGGCCGAAGAAAAATGAGATCTATGCCTGGGCATGGAATAAGTTCCAAGTGCAGAGCCATGCGGCGTACGGCGATTATGACGAGTCTTGTTTGTTCGGTTATGCCGCCGGCATGGTGATGGAGAGTTTATACAAGTTCATCCTTAAGAGTCTGAAGACACGAGGTAAGAAGCCGAATTTCTGCATGCACGCGAACGAGTGGCAGACAGCATTCTCGATCTTCTATCTGGAGGATCATTGTCCGCAGATTGCGACGCTGTTCACGACCCACGCGACGTGTATAGGTCGTTCGATCGCCGGCAACGGCAAACCGCTGTACGACTATTTCGAGGCGTATAACGGTGACCAGATGGCATATGAGTTGAATATGGTTTCTAAGCACTCCGTGGAGAAACAAGCGGCGCATTGGGCAGACTGTTTTACGACGGTGAGTGACATCACCGCGCGCGAGTGCAAGCAGTTGCTGGATAAGCCCGTAGATATCGTGACGCCGAATGGTTTTGAACCGACCTACGTACCCAAGGGCGCGGAGTTTGATGCCCGTCGTGCCAAAGCGCGTGAGGCTTTGCATAAGGTAGCCGGCGAGGTACTGGGCGGTGTAGTTCCCCAGAACGCATTGCTGGTAGGTATCTCCGGCCGTTTGGAGATGAAGAACAAAGGTATCGATGTGTTTGCTGAGGCTTTGGATAAGTTGGCGCAGAAGATATATCATAGTGACCAACCGGAAAAAGAGGTGGTGGCATTTGTGATGATCCCTTATCTGGATCGTGCGCCGGCTCGCAAGGGCAAAGTGAGTGCGGTGTTTGTGCCGTATTATCTGGACGGACAAGATCCGTTGTTTGGTATGAAATACTATGATCTGCTGATGGGTCTGGACGTAACGGTCTTCCCGAGTTATTACGAGCCGTGGGGTTATACACCGCTGGAGTCTTGTGCGTTCCATGTGCCGACAATCACGACCTCGTTAGCCGGTTTCGGTGCCTGGGCAGCCAAGCAGAAAGATCAGTTCGGTGTGGTGGTTATTGACCGTAACGACTCGAACTTCAACGAAGTGGCGGAGAACATCGCCGATGCGTTGTTGCGTTACGACCGTCTGTGCGGAGAAGACAAAGCACGTGCCCGAAGTGCGGCAGAGGCAGTGGCGAAAAAAGCCGATTGGAAACATTTCTTCAAGTACTATCGCAAAGCTTATGAGATCGCGTTGAAGAAACGGGATCAACGAATGGACGAATTACAAAATCCTTGCTTATTATGAGAAAAAGTTTATTGATAATGGCGCTTGTGCTGCCGATAGCAGCATTCGCGTGTACGAATTTTTTGGTAGGTAAAGCCGCTTCTGCGGATGGTAGTACGATGATTTCGTACGCGGCAGACTCCTATGGTATGTTCGGTTATTTGCATTTCTCGCCGGCCGCTGACTATGAGGAAGGTGCTATGCGTGAGGTCAAAGATTGGGACACCGGACGTCCTCTTGGGCAGATCCCGCAAGTGGCACACACCTATTCAGTAGTGGGTAATATGAACGAACACCAAGTGACGATTGGTGAGACCACGTGGGGCGGTCGCGAGGAGTTATGGGACACGGTCGGCATCGACTACGGTTCGTTGATCTACATCGCTCTGGAGCGCTCCAAGACGGCTCGCGAGGCCATCGAATGGTTTGTCAAACTGATCAATGAATACGGATACGCTTCGGAAGGTGAGTCCTTCTCTTTCGGTGACCCCAATGAGGTCTGGATCATGGATCTGATCGGTAAAGGACCGGGAAAGAAAGGTGCTAACTGGGTAGCTGTTCGTATTCCGGACAACGCGATCGCAGGTCACGCTAATCAGGCGCGTATCACCCAACTGCCGATCAGTAAAAAAGCGAAAGTCAATAAAAAACTGAACTGTGTGGTCAACGGCGATTGGATGTGGGATAAAGACCTTATTAAATTCGCGCGCGAGAAAGGTTATTTCACCGGCGCGGACAAGGACTTCTCTTTCCAGGCAGCATATAACCCCTTCGATTTCAGCGGACTCTATGTGTGCGAGGCTCGCGTGTGGTCGTTCTTCAACCATTTCAGCGATGACATGGAGCGTTATTTTGACTACGCGAGCGGTAAGACTTTCCGCGATTCCAACGGAAAAAATGAAGGCGAGCATATGCCGCTGTGGATCATCCCGAATCGCAAAGTGAGCGCGCAGGATATGAAAGAGTGTATGCGTGACGAGTACAGAGGTACGCCGCTTGATATTACCAAAGGCACCGATGCGGGACCGTGGGAGAGCAAGTTACGTTTCGGTGGTCTGGGCTTCAAGTGCGCGGTGAACGGAACGGATACACTGCAGTATTGGTACGAGCGTCCGACGGCTACCCAACAGACGGCTTGGTCGTTTGTGGCACAGATGCGAAACGGCAAGAAAGGTATCTTCTGGTTTGGCGTAGATGACGCGGCTTGTTCGTGCTACACCCCGATGTACTGCTGCATCAACCGTGTGCCCGAGTGTTTTGCAGAAGGTAACGGAGACAGCTATACGTTCTCGCCGACCAGTGCATGGTGGACGTTTAATCTTGTGGCTAACTGGGCGTATACCAAGTACAGCCGCATGTACCCGCATGTGCGAGAGAGTCAGCAGATTTGGGACGATAAGTTCAATACCCAGATTGCCGGCGTGGACGCACAAGCGGCCGAACTGAACGAAGAAGATGCGCGCGCGTTCCTTACTTCTTATTCATGTGCGCAGGCTGAGAACCTCGTGGCTGATTGGCAACGACTCTATATCTACCTGGTGACCAAGTTTATTGATGGTCAGGAGCGTAAGGAAGAGAACGGACAGTTCAAGCGCAATCCGTACGGTCAGAGCTGTGGCCCGAACCGTCTTCCGTTGCCGGAACCGTTCCTGAAGATGGTTGCACCGGAGATTACTCACGAATAATTGAAATTATGTTTAGTCGCTTGTATGGCATATTGCTGCCGTTCTTTGTGAGCTTTTTGCTGGCATGGTTGTTAGACCCGTTAGTGAGTTTCATCCAATATAAATGCCGCGTTAAGTTCCGTATTCTGTCGGTGGCTATCACGCTCATTCTGTTTGTGGGCTTAATGACCTTGGGTGTCTATCTGCTGATCCCGGCAGTGGAGCATGAGGTGAAAAAGTCAGCTGTAGCCATAGAGCAATACTTCGAGACCTTCGATGCGAGCAGGTATCTCACGGATGAGCAGCAAGCGAAGGTGCAGGAGACTTTAGACGGACTCAACTTGCGGTCTGTTCTCTCCTATCCGGAAGTGCGCGACGGCATCAAGAGTTTTCTCCCTAAGATAGGCGGCTGGATCACCGGAGGTTTGAGTTGGTTGAGCGAGTTGCTTGTTATCTTCATCGGCTTGCTCTATCTCATTTTCCTGTTGATCTCCTTTCCTTCCATACGTGCCCATTGGCGGGATTATATTCCCAAGAAACATCTTCCGGCCGTATCGACGATTGTCCACGAGTTGAGTGTGAACATGAACGCTTATTTCCGCGGACAAGGATTGATCGCGCTGTGCGTGGGCATCCTTTTTGCCATCGGTTTCACACTCACCGGCATGCCGATGGGATTCGTGATGGGCTTGATCATCGGTGTGCTCAATTTAGTGCCGTATATGCAGGCTTTGGGTATCCCGCCATGTATCATCCTGTGTCTGGTTCAATCGGCGCAGACCGGTCAACCGGTGTGGCTAACCTTGCTGCTGATGGCGATCGTGTTCATCGTGGTACAGACCTTCCAGGATATGGTTCTTACGCCGAAGATCATGGGTAAGGTGACGGGACTCGGGCCGGCAGCTATCCTGCTAAGCCTCAGTTTCTGGGGTGCATTGATGGGTGTGGTAGGAATGATTATCGCTTTGCCGCTTACCTCGCTCGGTATCTCCTGCTACAAACATTACGTGCTGGACGAACCGTTCGCATCTGAACGGTCTGTGGCGGAGAACATACAAAAGCCGGAGGCGTTGGTGCAGGAAGAAGAGCTTGTCCGGCAGAAAGCCCAAGAGGTGAAGAAGAAAACAAGTCCTGTTAGAACTTATAGCAAAAACTGACGAACCATCCCCATTCAGACATGTGCTGTTTGGGGAGTTGTTTGTTTTTTACCAGATTGTTCAGACCGAAGTCATAGCCCGATTGCAAACGATACCGATCCCATTCCAGACCACCGCCTAATCCCCATTGGATATTGGCGCGAATCAGCTCGTCTGCATAACGGTCATAGGGTTCTGTCTCGACGCCTATCGTCTGCAACCAAGCTTCGGTTTTCGTGCTCAGGTGCTTGTCCATGTAATCATTTTGCGCCAAACCGATATGCAGTTGGGGACCTGTGTAGAAGAACAGATTCAGTTTCTTCCAAAGAGGAATCGTGTAATACGCGCGAACGGGAATCGTCAGATTATGCTCCAGCACACGATGGTTGATGTATTCCGCTTGTACGCTCGGGGCATCCATGGAACGCCAGTGTTGCTCGTTTTGACCATACAGGAGCGTGTAATACAATCCGGTCTGCAAACCAAAATGAATCGGCAGATTGAAGGTGAAACTGGCACCCAAACGAATGCCGTGTAAGTACAATCCCGGATAAGACAGATTGCGTACATGTTGCTTATGTTGCGCGTAGCCCACCTCAATACGGTACTCCACACCGAACTCATAACTCTTCTCTTTCTCCACTTTACGTGTGGGGTCAAAGAACGAGTTATCGGCTATTTGATACGCCGGTTGTTTGGTGTCATCCGCCCACAACGCACACACGCTGAGGCTCAAAAAAAGCACTATTACTCCGAATTGTCTCATAAATCGGCTGCAAAGGTACTATAAAATTTTGATATATGCAAAAAAAGTTGTAACTTTGTGCCGAAATTGATAATTTAAATCGAATAGTATATGGAACCGAAAGCAGTTTTTGACATTTTTGCGCAGATCAATCAAGTACCTCGTCCGTCCAAACACGAGGAGCGAATCAGTAAGTGGTTGCAGGATTTTGCAGCAGCTCATCACATCGAATGTGTGGCTGACGAGGCGATGAACGTTATCATGCGTGTGCCCGCTACGCCAGGTTACGAGAATCATGAAGGCGTTATCCTTCAGGCGCATATGGACATGGTTTGCGAGAAAAACGGCGACGTACAACATGACTTCATGACCGATCCTATTCAGACCTATGTGGACGGTGAATGGCTCAAAGCGAAGGGAACAACCCTCGGTGCAGATAACGGCATCGGTATCTCTATGGCGCTTGCTGCAATCACCGACCTCAACCTGCAACACCCGGCTATCGAGTGCCTTTTCACAGTGGACGAGGAGACCGGTCTCACCGGCGCAATGAAACTGCAAGACGGCATGCTGCAGTCCAAACGACTCATCAACCTGGACTCCGAAGACGACGGTCAGATCTTCATCGGTTGTGCCGGTGGAATCGACACATTAGCGAAGATGCACTATGAACCGGTTAAAGTTGAAAGTTTAAAGTTTAAAGGTGAAAGAATCGGAGTTCGCCTATCCGTCAGTGGACTCATGGGCGGTCACTCCGGAGATGATATCAACAAGGGTCGCGCGAATGCGAATCAGTTCATTGTGTGGTTCCTTGCACGTATCTGGCCGCAGACCGAGATTCAGTTGGCCTCTATCAACGGTGGTAACCTCCGCAATGCGATCGCCCGCGAAGCGGAAGCCGTCATCGCTATTCCTATGGCGTACAAAGAGCAGATCCGTATTGAGTGGAATCATTTTGTAGCACAGATGGAAGGCGTCTTCGGCGAAGTGGAGAAGGACATGCGTCTCGAACTGGAGACCTGCGACATGCCCGAGATATTTGTGCCTGCCGACAAAGCTTATCGTCTTATCATGGCGCTCTGCGAATGTCCGCACGGAATGATTGCTATGAGTCAGGAAATGCCCGGTCTTGTGGAGACCTCAACTAACCTCGCTTCCATTAAGATGAAAAGTGAAAAAAGTGCCGATTTCATCGAGGTAAATACGTCCCAGCGCTCCTCTAAAGAACCGGCTAAACATCACCTCAAATGGGCGGTAGAACAAGCCCTCTCGTTGGCGTGTGACGAAGTGACGCACGGAGACGGATACCCGGGTTGGGCACCGAACCCTAACTCTCCGCTTTTGGAAGTAGTAAAGAAAGCCTATGTCGATTTATTCAAGTCCGAACCGCAGGTACTCGCTATTCATGCCGGTCTGGAGTGCGGTTTGTTCTTGGAGAAATATCCTTACCTCGACATGGTTTCTATCGGTCCGCAGATGTACGGAGTTCACTCGCCTCAAGAGCGTCTCTCTATTCCTTCGACGGAGCGTTGTTACCGCTGGCTTTGCCAAACACTGCAAGCTTTGTAGTTTGTTTCAAACTACCTGTAAACAAGGAAATCTGCATCAAAAGTGCAGATTTTTTTGCATATCTAAAAAAAAAGCAGTACCTTTGCAGCCGTTTTACGGCTTGCAAACGATTAAACACACTATAATGAAAAAATTTAACGAGTACAAACGATTGGATTTACCTGCGCTCAGCCGCGAGGTTCTGGCGCAGTGGGAACAAGAGAATCTATTTGAAAAAAGTGTATCTACACGCGAAGGTCATCCGCAGTTTTTGTTCTTTGAAGGTCCTCCTTCGGCAAACGGAATGCCGGGTATTCACCACGTCATGGCGCGTACCATCAAGGATACGTTCTGCCGTTTCAAAACGATGCAGGGTTATCAGGTACGCCGTAAGGCCGGTTGGGACACCCACGGTCTGCCGGTTGAGTTAGGCGTAGAGAAAATGCTGGGTATCACCAAAGAGGATATCGGCAAGAAGATCTCCGTGGATGAGTATAATGCAGCCTGCCGCCGTGAGGTGATGAAGTACACGAAAGAGTGGACGAACCTCACCAAGCAGATGGGGTATTGGGTGGATCTCGATGATCCGTATATCACGTACGACAACAAGTATATCGAGACGCTGTGGTACTTGCTCAAGGAACTCTACAAAAAGGGTTACCTCTACAAGGGCTATACCATTCAGCCTTATTCGCCGGCTGCAGGAACGGGTCTGAGCAGTCACGAGTTGAACCAACCGGGTTGTTATCGTGACGTCAAAGATCTCACTTGTACGGCGAAGTTCCATCTCAAGGACGGCCGATATATCATTGCTTGGACGACTACTCCGTGGACATTGCCGAGTAATACGGCACTCTGCGTAGGACCGAAGATCGACTACGTCGAGATTGCGCTTGAGAGCGGTGAGCATATTATCTTGGCAGAAGCCCGCCTGTCGGCTTATTTTGAGAATGCCGAGATCGTAGCGCGTTACAAAGGTGCGGATCTTGTGGGGCTCGAGTATGATCCGTTGTTCCCGTGGGTGAATCCGGGAAAGGGAGCTTTTCGTGTTATCCCGGGTGATTACGTAACCACTGAAGATGGTACGGGTATCGTACATATCGCACCTACGTTCGGTGCGGACGATAAGAAGGTTGGTGATGCTGCCGGTGTGCCCGGTCTCTACATGCAGACCAAAGACTTCGGACCGCGTCCTATGGTCGATTTCACCGGAAAATATTGGAAGATAGAGGACCTTGACGAGGCATGGGTAAAGGATAATGTCAATACGGAACTATACGGTAAATACGCCGGACGTTTCGTTAAGAATGCCTATGATCCGAATCTCACCGATAAAGATGAGTCGCTCGATTTGCACCTCTGTATGGAGATGAAAGCGGATGGTCGTTTGCTGAAGACCGAGAAGCATGTGCACTCGTATCCTCATTGCTGGCGTACCGACAAACCGGTTATCTACTACCCGCTGGACTCTTGGTTCATCCAATCAACCAAAGCGCGCGAGCAGATGATCGCGCTCAACAAGACCATCAACTGGCAACCGGAATCTACCGGTACGGGTCGTTTCGGTCAATGGCTCAATAATCTCAATGATTGGAACCTCAGCCGTTCACGTTATTGGGGAACACCGCTGCCTATCTGGCGCACCGAGGATGGCAAAGAAGAGATTTGTATCGGTTCTATCGCAGAATTGTTCGATGAAATCGAGAAATCTGTGAAGGCGGGTTTCATGCAAGCTAACCCTTGGCCGAAGCATAAAGTGGGTGATTATAACAAAGCGAACTATGATCCGTCTGTTATTGATCTGCATCGCCCGTACGTAGATGCTATTGTGCTCGTTTCGCCAAGTGGTAAACCGATGAAGCGTGAACTCGATCTTATCGATGTGTGGTTTGATAGCGGTGCCATGCCTTATGCACAGAACCACTATCCGTTCGAGAACGCAGACGCCCCGCGTACTGCAGACTTCATCTCCGAAGGTGTCGATCAAACTCGCGGATGGTTCTTTACGCTGCACGCTATCCACACGATGATTGAGGGAACGGTGGCATACAAGAATGTGATCTCCAATGGACTCGTGTTGGATAAGAACGGCAACAAGATGTCCAAACGTCTGGGCAATGCTGTGGATCCTTTCGGTGCACTTGATACTTATGGAGCAGACCCTGTTCGTTGGTATATGTTGACGAACTCTAGCCCGTGGGAGAACCTTAAGTTCGATCCCGAAGGCGTGGATGAGGTACGCCGTAAGTTCTTCGGCACGCTGTATAACACCTACGGTTTCTTTGCATTGTATGCCAATGTGGATAATTGGCAGCCGTCAATTGGCAGTGGTCAGTACTCAGAGATTGACCGTTGGATCCTGAGCAAACTGAACTCGCTCGTGAAGGAAGTGACCGAAGCCTACGAGGCTTATGAACCGACTAAGGCCGGCCGTGCTATCAGCGATTTTGTACAAGATGACTTGAGTAACTGGTATGTTCGTCTGAACCGCAAACGTTTCTGGGGCGGAGAGATGGACGCAGACAAGCAAGCGGCGTACGAGACACTCTATACCTGTCTTAAGACGGTTGCCCAACTTATGGCTCCGAACGCACCGTTCTATGCAGACCGTCTCTATCGTGATTTGACCGATGAAACCGTGCATTTAAGTGATTGGCCGAATGCCAATGAGGCACTTATCGACCTCAATCTAGAGCGTCAGATGTACCTCGCGCAACAGGCCACCTCTACGATCCTCTCGCTCCGTAAGCGCGCAGAGAAGAACGTACGTCAACCGCTGCAGAAAGCCGTTATCCCGACGCCGGATAAAGAGACCACCGATGCATTGCTCCACGTAGCCGATCTTATCAAGAGCGAAGTGAACGTGAAGGAACTGGTTATCGTGCCGGCAGAGCAGAGTGAGATCAAACTCGTGAAGAAGATCAAACCGCAGTTCAAGGTACTCGGTAAGAAAGTGGGAGGTCAGATGAAAGCCCTCGCGGAGGCCATCGGCAAGATGAGTCAGGATGACATCGCCAAGATGGAAGCGGACGGTCAGTTCACGTTGTTGGACTACACGCTTGTGCCCGAAGATGTAGAGATCATTACCGAAGACATGCCGGGGTGGTTGGTGGCCAACAACGGTATCCTCACTATAGCCCTTGATATCGAACTGACGGACGAGTTGATAGAAGAAGGTATCGCACGTGAACTCGTCAATCGTATCCAGAACCTTCGTAAGTCGTCCGGTTTGGAGATTACCGACCGAATTCAGGTGGTTATCGAAGACCGCGAAGAGATCCATAACGCCGTGCTTCATTGCAATGAGTACATCGCCGGTCAGGTACTGGCTACCTCGCTACAACTTGCAAAGGATGTACAAGGCGAGAGCGTGGAAATGGACGGATATAATGTGAACATCAAAATCGAAAAAGCATAATGAGAAAAATCTATTATTTGGCGCTTATCGCGCTGGTAGGTCTGGTATTCAGCAGTTGTCAACAGAGTACTCCGACATTCTACCTGCAAGATCTGCAGGGTTTATGGTTGGAAAACGGAGATAGTACGGAAGGTCATTTCGTGCGTTTCACTACTGAGAAGAGTGATGAGAATCCGTTTCTGTTAGGTCGCGAGTGGACAACCAGCGATGACAAGCACGAAGAGGATTTGATAAAGCAGCGCAATAAGGACGGTTTTCCCGGTAACGGTTGGTTCAAGTATGACCTCAAGTCCGATGGTACTTTGACGGAGATCCACCTTATGAAAAACGGTGGAGCCGAGATTCCTAACGGTGTCGGTTTTGCCGTTACTAAGTTAACGGATACGGCTCTTGAGTACTACGAAAAAGAGAACAAGAGTTGGAAATATAAGTTCACCAAAGTAAAAGAATAATGATAAAAGCGCTTAAAATCATAGGGTGGACGCTGTTCGGTATTGTGATGACGGTTATTGCTGTCGTTTGTATCGCGATGTATGTCATCTTCACGCCGGAGCGTTTGACCCCGATTGCACGCCAAGCCGCCGATCAGTTCGTGGCTTGTGAGTATGAGATAGGCGAAGTCGATCTGACATTCTTCTCTACCTTCCCTCGTTTTGGTTTGCGTGCCGACGGTTTGCTGCTGATCAATCCTAAAGCCGGTGCGCAGAATGACACGGTAGTTGAGGCTAAACATCTAATTGCGACGGTGGATGTCATGGAGTTTCTCAACAACAATAACCTCCATGTGCATGAGGCAATCTTGGACGATGCCAGCGTACATTTCTTCATTGCGGAAGATGGTACGACGAACCTTACGGGTGCTTTTGTTACGTCGCCGGACACGATAGAAGAAGACACGACGGCTTTCTCGTTGCCTTTCGATCAATTGACTGTAGATGGGTTGCGCATCAAAGCAAAAACCATCGATTTGATCGACAAAAAAGACACCATTGAGGCTTCGCTCGGAGAGACGGAACTTGCGGCATCTGTCAATAGTTGGGACGATATGTTCCTCTCGTTGGATGCACAGGATGTATGCGCAACGCTCAAAGGTGAGAGGTATGCCGATAGCGTGCGTATCCGTATATACGCGCCAATGTCGACCGATCTCAACACGATGCATTTTGCTTTCCGCAGAGCAGAATTGGCGGTGAATGAGTTTGCGTTGGTTCTTGGCGGAATGGTAAATATTGCCGATTCCATCGAGGTAGATCTGGGTGTAGCAACTAAAGACGCATGGCAAATACAGCCGCTCTTGGCTTTGGTTCCGGCGCGGTTTACGGAAAGTCTCAAGGATATTGATGTGGACGGGACGGTTCAACTGGAAGCAACGGCTAAGGGTGTGTATAGCGAAACATCGATGCCGCTCATCGATGCCCACCTGATACTGGAAGACGGTCAGGGCGCTTATAAACCGCTGCCTTATACGCTGCGTGACATGGCACTGGATGCCAATGCCGCGTTGAACCTCAATAAAGGCGGTAAGTCCCATGTGACCATCAACAAACTGGCGGCGAAGACGAAAGACAGTAAGGTCAGTGCGACGGGTAAGGTGAACGACCTGATGGGAGACATGTTATTGGATATCCAACTCAAGTTGGATGCCAACCTGCCGGACTTCGCGTATTTTATGCCGGACTCGATGACTGTTACCGGTACGACGAAGGGTACGGCGAGTGCAAAGATTCGTCTGTCTGATTTGACTAGTATGCGCCTGCATAAGGGACGCATTGCCGCGGATTTGGATTTGAAGGATATGCGTTATGAGCAAGACTCAATGTTAGCCGTGTTGCCGAAGACGCATGTCAAGGTGCAGATTCCCAATGACCAACCTTCCCGCAAGTCCGTTAACTGGGCACGCGTGGAGTTAGAGACGGATAAGATCGATTTCATCATGGGTGATGACACCCACGCGATGATCGATGCGCCGGTTATCCGTGCCGAGGTAGCAAACGTATTGGATAAAAAGCAGGAGTATTTCGCTGCGCTGTCTTTTGATGCGTTGGACGCGAAGTACGACACGATTTTTGCTGACATGAAGGCGTCCGAATTAGAAGCCTTTGTGGATGGAGGACAGCGGGTGAGTGCCAAACTCAAGACCGCAGCCCTGAACGCTAAGATGGGTGAAGAACTGAAGGCCAAGACGGGTGCGCTGGCTGTAGAAGCGGCAGCGCGATATAATAGGGATGGCGAGAATGCGTTGCTGAAGTGGAATCCGCGATTGAAGATCAACCTTAAGCACGGCGAACTGAACATGCCGACACGGCTTCCTGAACCGGTTGTTATCCCATCTATTGAGTTCAAGTACTCTAACCGCGAGATGACCATTGACAACAGCAAAATAGAGTTGGGTAAGTCCGATTTGGAACTGAAGGGCAATGTGCGTCATATCGGTAAGTGGTTCCGTCACGAAGATATACTGCAGGGCGAACTGGAAGTGGTGTCCAATCACTGCGATGCGAACCAATTGTTGGCTTGGTTTAGTGCCGATAGCGGTAGTGAAGAAGTGAAAAGCGAAGAGCAGCCGAAGGCGGAGAGTCAAGAGCCCGCAGGCGAGAGTGAGCCTTTCCTTGTGCCGATGGATGTTGATTTGGCACTGCATACCCACATGCGCGAGGTGGATATCTTCAACCAGAACGCCAAAGACCTCAAAGGTGGTATCTTTGTCAAAGACGGTGTGCTGATTTTGGATGAGGTAGGCTTTGTATGCAGGGCTGCTAAGTTGCAACTGACCGCTATGTACGAGACTCCCAGACGCAATGATCTCTATGTCGGATTTGACTATCATATGATCGATGTGGATATCGATGAGTTGCTGTCCATGATTCCTGATTTGGAGCAGATGGTTCCGATGTTGAGCAGTTTCAAGGGCGCGGCGCAGTTCCACTTGGCAGCAGAGACCTATATGACCAGCCAGTATAAGCCGAAAATGAGTACGCTTCGTGGCGCGGCTTCGCTGACCGGTAAAGATCTTGTTGTGTTGGATGGCGAGACCTTCGATAAGATAGCCAAACTGCTGATGTTCAAGAAAAAGACGGAGAACAAGATCGATTCGCTTAATGCGGAGATAACGGTTTATAAGAACCAGATTGACATTTATCCGCTCTGTGTGCAGATGGACAATTACATGGTAGCATTGGGTGGTCGGCACCGCACCGACATGACCTTCGATTATGATATCAACGTCCTTAGTCCTATTTATTTGGGCGTACATGTGGGCGGTGATTTGGACAACCTGAGTATTAAGTTGGCGAAATGCAAGTATGCTCAGGATTTCCGTCCGCATTGGTATCAGAAAGCCGATAACCAGTCGCGTGAACTGCGTGAACGCATCAAGCAATCGATGGAGAAAAACGTAAGAATACAATAGATATGAAAAAAGTTTTTATTTTAGGAGTTATTGCTATGAGTTTATTAGCATGTAACAAGGCGGATAATACCAACAATCCGCTCATCAGTCAACCCAACACCCCTTACGGTGTACCGGCTTTTGACCAAATCCAATTAGCGCATTACATGCCGGCTTTTGAAGCAGCTATCGCTGAACAGAAAGCAGAGGTAGAGGCCATCACCAATAACGAGGCCGAGCCGACGTTTGAGAACACAATCGTGGCCTTGGACAGAACGGGTCTGTTGCTGGATCGCGTGGTAGGTGTGTTCTTCAATGTGCTGGAGGCAGACGGTAACGATGATATGAACGCGATTGCAGAGCAAGTGAGTCCGATGTTGAGCGAGTTGAGCGACGGCATCATCCTCAATGACAAGCTCTTCCAGCGTGTTAAGTTCGTCTATGACCAGCGTGAGCAGTTGGGCTTGAACCCCGAGCAGATGCGCCTCGTGACCGAAACCTATAAGCATTTTGCGGATAATGGAGCCAACCTGCCGGAGGACAAGAAAGAGCGTCTGAAAGAGATCAATCAGGAGCTCGGTCTGTTGTCGCTTAAGTTCGGTAATAACGTAGTAGCAGAGACCAATGCCTGCCAGCGTTTTGTAGCCGACGAGGCGATGTTGAAAGGTCTTCCGGAGTCCGCTAAAGCAGCTGCGGCTGAAGAGGCTGCGGCGGCAGGTCATCCGGGTGAGTGGTTGTTCACCCCGAAGCGTACATCTTTCACGCCAGTACTGCAGTACTGCGAGAACAGAGAGTTACGTAAGCAGTTGCTCATGGACTACACGACCCGTGCTAACCATGAGAATGAGAACGATAACAAAGCCGTTATCATCCGCGAGATGGAACTGCGCATTGAGAAAGCCCAACTCTTCGGTTATGACAACCCGGCTGATTATATCCTTGCCGATTGTATGGCAAAGAATCATCATACGGTGGACGCTTTCCTGCAATCCGTTTGGGCTCCATCTTTGGAAGCAGCTAAACGTGAGGCAGCAGCGCTGCAGGAGTTGCTGGAGCAGGATTATCCGGGTGAAAAACTGCAACCGTGGGATTGGTGGTACTACGCAGAGAAACTGCGTAAGGCCAAATATGCGTTGGATGAAGAGGAGATCAAACCCTACTTTGAGTTGGATAACGTACGTAAGGGTGCGTTCGGTGTAGCCACCAAGTTGTACGGCGTACAGTTTGAGAAACTGGAGAATATGCCGGTGTATAACCCGGAGGTGGAGGTGTTCAAAGTGACCGAAGCGGACGGTAGTCTGGTGGGTATTCTCTATACCGATTATTTCCCGCGCGCAGGCAAACGTCCGGGCGCATGGATGAACCAGATTCTGCCGCAGTATATCGATGCTGAGGGGGTAGATCATCGTCCGGTGATTATCAATGTAGGTAACTTCAATAAACCGACCGCAGGCAATCCGTCGTTACTCTCGATGGATGATGTAGAGACACTCTTCCATGAGTTCGGTCACGCCTTGCACGGTTTGCTTTCGAAAGCACACTATAAATCGCTGAGCGGTACGAACACGCCGCGTGATTTCGTCGAGTTGCCGAGTCAGTTTATGGAGAACTACGCATATGAACCGGAAGTGCTCAAGACTTATGCTTTCCATTATCAGACCGGAGAGGTCATTCCTGACGAATTGATCGAGAAAATCAACGCTGCCGGTAAGTTCAATCAGGGCTTCGTAACGACCGAGTTACTGAGTGCGTCTATCCTCGATATGGACTTCCATGAGTTGACCACTGCAGAGGGTCTGGATGTGAATGCCTTTGAGCGCAAAAGTCTCGATGAAATGGGCATGATTGATGAGATCATCGTGCGCTATCGTCCGACGTTCTACAATCATATTTTCACCACAGGATACGAGGCAGGTTACTACAGTTATACCTGGGCAGCGGTGCTCGATGCAGATGCATTCGCCGCTTTCAAAGAGACGGGTGATCTGTTTGATGCTGAGACAGCTAAACGTTTCCGTCATTTGTTGGAGCAAGGCGGTACGCGTGACGCACAGGAGTTGTATATTGAGTTCCGCGGCAAAGAGGCAGATCCGAAGAACCTGCTGCGTCGTAAAGGATTCATCGAATGAAACGTCATACCCAAGAGATATTGTACCATCTGTTGCCGGCAATCTTCTGGTTGCTGGCAATAGGTGGTGCTATATTGCCTATGGCGTTTGTGTCCCTGCCGGATAATTATTGGTGGGGTTTTGCAGTGATGGCTTTGGTGCTTTTCTGTATTCTTATTCTCGGTCGCATCAAACGTCACGAGAGTTCGGTGGAGCAGTGTTTTGAGGTGGCTGTTCTGCTGGGTGTAGCATCGTACTGGTTGCCTACGGTGGTCTTTATTGCCATCCCGATGATCGGGTATTTGTATTATAAGCACCTCTTTGATCTGCATTCTTTCTTTGCCCTTCTGATCGGCTTTGCGCTGGTTGCTATCTGGGCGGCTATCTTCCTTTTCTTCGGATGGATAGCCAATCCGTGGACAGATTTCTGGGCAACAGAAAACGCCTGGGGATGGATTCCCACAGGCGCTGTCTTACTCGCTTGGCTCGCTTCTACCATTGCACGACAAAACCTGCGTGTACGTTGATACCCGCTTGCGGGAAATACCATACGTACGTGCCGTCTGTACCTCCGTTGTTCACGTATTTTGTATTGAATAGATTATTGCACTGACATTTGAGTGTTATGTTAGGTATATTGCTGTTCCTTATCGGAAGTGCATACGTAAGCAGCAGGTTAGTCACCGTATAGGCTTTTAACTGTGCGTTAACATCTTCGTAATTGCCCAGATATTGGCTGCTGACCACCAGTGTCTGGATGTCGGCATTGAAGCCTGCGTAGTGAAAACTAAAGGTGTTGCCTGCGGTCCAGTCCGGCGAGAAAGAGATAGTACGCCATGTATTGCCGTCTCTCCAACGGTTACGACTCCACGTGATATTGCCTCTCCATGCAAACCAAGGTGTCCAATCGACACCGAACTGGAACTCTGCTCCGCAGCGATACGAGTCCTTCACGTTCGTGGTGTTCAGATAACCGACGCTGCTCACATCGCCTGTAGCGATCAACTGATTGTTGTAGTCCATGCAATAGAGGTTCAATCCGATGGTCCAAGGCATCGCATAGCCGCTTTTGAGTACGCCCGGCGAAGAAAAACTGTATCCCAACTCGTAGTCAAACAGTACCTCAGGCTTCGGATCTTCCGGAGCGGTGTTGGTCACGAAATTATTACGCGTTGGTTCACGATGCGCCATGGCAAAAGTGGCAGACAGACGGTGACCCTTATTGTCGTATGTCAAACCGGCTTTCGGGTTAAAGAAATGCCAGGTATGATGCTTGTTAATCGGATCTCTGGCATCCAGAAAACTTGTCTCTTCGTTATCGCCCCAGATACGATAGTCCACAAGACGATATTGTACATCGCCATAGAGGCTCAGTTTCTCGCGGCCGCGGTGCAGTACGCGCCAGTTGGCTTTGGCATAGATATTCGCGTCTGTCTTCAGGCCGTGGCCCTCGTAGTAAGGAATAAAACAACGTTGAACAGAGAGTGTGGTGTCGATGTTGCCGTATTGCAGACCGCGGTATTGGTTGAAGGCGACACCCATCTGCACATCCACTTTCTCATGCACATATTTCGTGCTTAATATTCCTCCGTAGAAATGGTTCCGCAAGCCTTTCTGGGTGATGTTATCTGCCTCGTAGGTAGTCCAATCCGTAATCAACATCTCGTAAAAACCGGTTCCATAGGTGTAGTGCGCCGTGGCGGAAAGCGTCCAGTGCATATTGAAGCGGTGACCTACATGCAGGTGTACGTGGTGTTGCTGGTAGTTATCTGTCTGGTTGTCGTAATAAGCTATATTGCCGTTTTTATCGATGTACTCGCCGGCGGGATTATAGCGTCGCTCGGCTTCGTTCTGACTGTAGGCATGGGCGTCATCCACGCCGTACCAAGCCATATAGGTCTTCTCTTTTCCGCCAAAAGCGGTGAGAGTAACGGCAGTCTTGCTGTTCTGCCAGCCTAACTCACCCTGATAGCTGAGCAGATCAGACCAGGCACGGTCGATGTAGCCGTCAGAGTTTACTTTGGAGAATCGTCCGCCGAGATGCCACGCGCCTTTCTTTGAAGTCCGGTTCCCCCAGTAACCGTCTATCTTCACCATCTCGCGGAAGGTATTGTACATGCCGCCGTTGAAGTCGATTTCGCCGCGTATGGGACCGGGGTGTGCGCTCTCGGGGATAGACGCGTCCAAGGTCCGGAGGTTGACACTCGCACCGAAACTGCTGCCGCCGTTGGCGCTTGTTCCGATACCGCGCTGAACCTGCAGACTGCTCACACCGCTCGCCATGTCTGTGAGATTGACCCAGAAGACACCTTGACTCTCCGCATCATTCAGGGGCACCTCGTTCATCGTCATGTTGATACGCGTCTGGTCCGTTCCGCGAATATGGAAATACGTGTAACCCACGCCTATACCGTCGTCGCTTGTCACCACGATGGACGGACTGGTACTCAGCAGGTACGGCAAGTTCTGACCCGTGTTATCACGGTTCAGCTCCGCATGGTTCATCTCCTGTTTGCTATTGGTCACTTGCATAACAGGCGCACTCACTACGATCTCCTGAAGGTTGAAATCACTCGCGGACAGTGTGTCCGCATTTTCCTGCGCACTCATTTGCGCAGATACTACGAGCGCGAAAGCGCATAAAAAAAGAATGTTCCTTTTCATTTTCTTTAACAGCATTACCTGTTCAAGTTCTAAGGGTATGATCTCAGCCGAAGCACCCCTAACTCAAATCGGGTGCAAAATTACAACAAAAAAATGACATACGCAAGAGATGAGTATATTTTTTATATGCAGATGCCTCGCTTGATGGTAGGTAATACATAGGGTAATGACTAACTTATATCTAAGGAATATCTAACTAATATCTAACGTTTTGAACGAGATCTATATTATATACATAGTATATAATACTATAGGTGTCTGGATTCAATCCAGACGAAACAGACGGAGAAAAAATGCATTTTTTTAGAGAAAACGGGCACAAAAATCGCGAAAAGAATGGCATACGCTTGCGTATGTCATTTTTTTTTCGTAAATTTGCGCCCGATTTTGAAAAATAAATATTAATACCTATGATAAAGACTATTGGAGTACTGACATCCGGTGGTGATGCCCCGGGCATGAACGCGGCGGTGCGTGCGGTGACACGTGCAGGTATTGCGCAAGGAATGGAAGTGAAAGTGATCTATCGCGGTTACAAAGGCCTGATAGACGGAGAAGTGAAGACGTTTACCACCCAAGACGTGTCGGGTATCATCCCGCGCGGCGGTACGCTGATCAAGTCCGCCCGTTGTACGGAGTTTCACACTCCGGAAGGTCGTAAACAAGCCTATGAGACCTTGCAACGCGAGCATATTGACGCGCTGATCGTGATCGGCGGTGACGGTACATTCACCGGCGGCAGTCTGTTTGCGCAGGAGTATGATCTGCCGGTGATCGGTATCCCGGGAACGATCGACAATGATCTCTGGGGCACAGATGCCACGATCGGTTATGACACGGCGTTGAACACGATCACGGAGAGTATCGACAAACTGCGTGATACGGCGACCTCGCACGAGCGCGTGTTCCTTGTTGAAGTAATGGGTCGTGATGCCGGCTTCCTGACACTGAACGCGGCTATCGCGGGCGGTTGTGAGGCAGCAATCATCCCGGAACGCGCACCTATCCTCGAGCAGATAGAGGAAGCGATCGGTAGCGGTCGTCGCAAATCGAAGAACTCGTCCATCGTGCTGGTACAGGAGCATGCCGTAGAAGGCGGTGCGGCTACCGTGGCACAGATGATCGAGAAGGTGCACCCTGAGTACTCGACCCGCGTGACGGTACTCGGTCACTTACAGCGCGGCGGTAGTCCTTCGGCTTATGACCGTATCTTGGCATCCCGTATGGGTGTAGCGGCTGTGCAAGCGCTGGTGGACGGCCAGCGCAATGTGATGGTGGGTATCCAGAACGATGATATCGTACTCGTTCCGCTGAGCAAGGCTATTCACCAGAAGAAAGATATCAAGGAAGACTCCTGGGAAGCAATGAATGTGCTGAGTATTTAAAAATGATGGAATAAATGCTATACAATATGAAAAAAAATCTTCTATTTGTAATTGCCGTGGTACTGACCGCTTGTGGTATCGATGTACCCAAGGCCGTTCAGACCTCGTATCAGACGATGACGATCAGTAAGAGCGACATCTCCGTGCCGCTGAAGTACAGTGCAACCCTGAAGGGAACCGCCGATGTGACGATTAGTCCGCAGATCAGCGGTCAGTTGATGGAAGTGTGCATCACGGAAGGTCAGCAGGTGAAGAAAGGTCAAGTGCTGTTCCGCATCGACAGCCGTGACAAACAATTGGAACTGGAATCGGCAGAGGCAAACCTATTGGCCGCTAAGGCGCAAGAGAGTAGTGCCAAGTTGGAGTACGAGAGCAATAAGAACCTGTACGAAAAACACATCGTGAGCAAGTACGTACTTGATAACGCAGAGAACCAATACAAGCAGGCGCAGGCGTCGGCTGCCCAATATCAGGCAACGGCCAACCGTGCGCGTGTGAACTTGAGTTATTGTACCATCGAAGCTCCGGTGGACGGTGTGATCGGTTCGATTCATGTCTATGCCGGCGACCAAGTAAGCCCTGGCACCTACCTGACGATGGTCAGCGGTAATGCGAAGATGTACGCCGAGTTCTCGGTGAACGAGTCGATCCTGGAGGAGCGCGCACACTCCGATGTCAAAGATAACGAAAGTCTGTTAGCGGCCTTACCTGATGTGAAGTTCCTCTTCAAGACCGGTGCGGAATATCCGCTCAAAGGTCGTATCACGAGTATCACCGGTACGGTAGATCGTACCACAGGTACGCTGACCTGCAAGGCTACGTTCCCCAACCCCGACGGAGGACTCTATTCGGGTGAGCAAGGAACGGTGGTTGTGCCGATTGACGTGAAAGATGTGATGGTTGTTCCGCAGAACGCGATTGTTCGGCTGCAAGACAAGTCGCTGGCATATAAAGTAGGCGCAGACAGCTGCGTGACGAGCGTGATTGTCAAGACCGCAAGTATCAGTTCGGATCGCGACTTGGTAGTGACCGAAGGACTGGAAGTAGGCGACGTCATCGTGACCGAAGGAGCGAATAACCTCGTTGAAAATCAGCGGGTGATTTTCTAATTGGACATTGGATATTTGACATTGGACAATTATGAAAGAGAATATTTTCATTAAACGAAACGTGATGGCAATCTCGATAGCGATTGTCATTGCGCTCATCGGATTCATCTGTCTCAAGACCTTACCGGTTGAGCAGTATCCGAATATCGCGCCGCCTACGGTGGACATCTCCACCTCTTATTCGGGTGCGGATGCGAACACCTGTATGAAATCGGTTATTCAGCCGCTCGAGGAACAGATCAACGGTGTGCAAGACATGACGTATATGACCGCCACCGCCTCTTCGACGGGTGACGTGAATATCACGGTGTATTTCAAGCAGGGCACCGACCCCGATATGGCGACGGTCAATGTGCAGAACCGTGTGACCCAGGCGCAAGCGCTCTTGCCGAGTGATGTGCTGCAGACCGGTGTGACGGTTTCCAAGCGACAGAACAGTATCTTGCAGATTGCCGGACTCAAATCGACAGACGGCAAGTACGATGCGGACTTCATCTCAAACTACATCGATATCAACGTCAAGCCCCGTCTGCTGCGTATCACGGGTGTGGGTAACGTGAGTAACTTAGGTAACACCTACGCGCTGCGCGTATGGTTGAAGCCGGACGTGATGGCGCAGTACGGGCTCGAACCCGATGATGTGTCTTACGCTATCCAATCGCAGAGTTTCGTCACCTCTACCGGTACACTCGGTCAGCAGTCCGAGAACGCCTATCAGTACCCGATGGAGTACAAAGGAACGCTGAAGAGTATCGAGGAGTTTGAGAATATCGTTGTCCGTACATCGGAGAACGGTAATGTGCTGTATCTGCGCGATGTGGCAACGGTAGAAATCGGAGCGAAGACCTATACGATGACCTCGGTCATGGACGGTCAACCCGGTGTGTTCTATCTGGTGAACCAATCTCCGGGAGCCAATGCTACGCTGGTCAATCAGCAGATCGATGAGTTGTACGAGCAACTCAAGCCGACTCTGCCGGCAGGACTGGAGTTCGTCACGCTGGAGACGAGTAATGACTTCCTCTTCGCCGCCATCCATAACGTGGTGGAGACGCTTGTCATCGCTATTCTGCTCGTGATCTTGGTCGTTTATTTCTTCCTGCAGAACTGGAAAGCAACCTTGATCCCGTCAATCTCGATCATCGTGTCTCTGCTCGGTACGTTTGCGATTGTGCAGGTAGCAGGGTTCTCGCTGAATATTTTGACCCTCTTCGCCCTTGTGCTTGCCATCGGTACCGTCGTCGATGATGCGATCGTCGTGGTCGAGGCCGTGATGGCTAAACTGGAGACGGGTAAAATGAAGGGTAGTCCGAAAGACAAAGCTATTCAAGCCACGCGCGAGGCTATGAGCGAGGTGTCGGTAGCCGTTATCTCGTGTACGCTCGTGTTCATGGCGGTGTTCATCCCTGTGACCTTCATGAGCGGAACGAGTGGTACGTTCTTCACGCAGTTCGGTATCACGATCGCAGGTTCAGTAGGTCTCTCCTGCGTCTGCGCCCTCGTGCTCTGTCCGGCACTCTGCGCCATTCTGATGCGCCCGAATGAGGAAGGCGAAGGAACGCACAAAGGTATAGACTACTACACGAAGATTGCTTACGAGGCAAGTTACAATGCTATTCTGGGCAAGTACCAGGGCGCTGTACAGAAATTCCTCAAACGTCCGTGGGTATCGTTCGTACTGCTGGCCGGCGCATCTGTGCTGTTCGTGCTGTTCATGAAGATCATGCCTTCGGGACTCGTTCCGCAAGAAGACCAAGGTGTTATCATGTGTGAGGTGCGTATGCCGGAAGGTGCCACGCTCCATGAGAACACGGAGATCATGAAGCAGGTGGAAGAGAAAGTGAAAGCCATTCCGGAGTTGGAGAGTTACGGTCTGTGTAGCGGATACGGTTTGATATCGTCCAACGGATCGAGTTACGCTTCGCTCGTCATCCGTTTGAAAAACTGGGATGAACGTAAGGGTTTCAACCATTATATTGACCTCATTATCTATCGTTTCTATCTGGACTGCCAGAGTATCAAGAATGCCCAGGTGCTGCCGTTCCAGATGCCGCAGATCCCGGGATACGGTACGTCGAACAGTATCGATCTGCAGGTGCAGGATAAGAGCGACGGCGACATGAGTGATTTCGGAAACAAGACGAATGCATTCCTTGCCAAACTGCAGGAACGTCCGGAGATATCGAGCGCTATGTCCACCTATTCGGAGCGATTCCCGAAATACAAAGTGCATGTGGATCCGATCCAGTGCGAGCGCGCCGGTACAACGGCTAAGAAGGTGCTCAACACCCTCGGTGCATACTGCGGCGGTTCGTATGTAGGTAACTTCAACCAGTTCAGTAAGGTCTATCAGATCTGGTTGGGCGCTGCGCCGGAATATCGTCTGGATCCGTCCTCGCTGGACAATATGTACATTAAGGTAAGCAACAACAAGATGGCTCCTATCTCGCAGTTCGTGCGTTTGGAAGAGATCGTCGGTTCTGCATCGAACAATCACTTCAACCTCTTCCAGTCTATCTCCTGCTCGGTAACCTCTGCCACCGGCTATTCGGAGGCTGAGGCGCATCAGGCTATCGCCGAGGTGTTCAAAGAGACGATGCCGACGTACTGCACGTACGAATACGGCTCGATGTCGCGTGAGGTAGAGTCCAGTTCGAAGAGTAACATGACGGTACTCATCTACCTTATCTGCGTGATCTTGATTTACCTCATTTTGGGTTCGCTTTATAACAGTTGGCTCACTCCGTTTGCGGTGCTGCTGTCCGTTCCGTTCGGACTCATGGGTTCGTTCCTGTTCTCGTGGGTAGGCAACAAGATGGGTCTGCCGGGTATGGAGAATAATATCTACTTGCAGACCGGTGTGATCATGTTGATCGGTTTGCTGGCGAAGACGGCTATTCTTATTACGGAGTTCGCGAGTGAGCGTCGTAAGCAGGGACTGAGTATCACGGAGGCCGCCTTTGAGGCATGTAAAGAACGTCTGCGTCCGATCTTGATGACCGTCATCACGATGATCGTAGGTATGATTCCGCTCGTCATCTCCGGCGGTGCAGGAGCCAACGGTAACCGTGCACTCGCCCTCGGTGTGGTAGGCGGTATGAGTATCGGTACGCTCGCACTCGTGTTCGTCGTACCGGCGTTCTTCATCGTTTTCCAGACGCTGGAAGAGAAGGTAAACGGCAGTCCGGTGAAAGAAGAAAAGGAGGAAGCAAAATGAAAAAGATCATAACTATAGTTCTCGCAGGTTTGGTTTTGTGTTCCTGTGGCGTTTATAAGAAATATCAGTCGCAGAACGATGCGCCGGCAGACCTGTTCGGTAGCGGTGATTCGATTGCCCAAGCGGCATTGCAAGACGCGTCTATTGCTGAGATCTCTTGGCGTGAGTTCTTCACCGATCCGCAGTTGCAACAACTCATCGATTCAGCGCTTGCCCGTAACACAGACATGTTGGCGGCTAAGTCGGCGGTGATGCAAGCACAGGCGAGTCTCAAAGCAGCCAAATTGGCGTATCTGCCTTCGCTCAGTCTGAACCCGCAAGCCGGTGTGAGCTGGAGCAAGTTCGGTTCGGCAGGAAGCGGTTCGGGTATGAGTTATTCGTATAACATCCCCCTGCAGTTGGATTGGAACATCGGCATATCGGGTTCGGTGACGGTGAATAAGCGCAAAGCGAAAGCGGTACTCGAACAAGCTCAAGCGGCACGTGAGGCCACGCAAGCGAACCTTATCGCAACCGTCGCACAGTACTATTTCCAATTGCTGATTTTGGATAAAGAACTGGAGATCCTCATCGAGACCGATAGTCTTTGGAATGAGTCGCTGGAAACGGAGCGCGCCCTCTGGGAGAACGGACAGGCGTACTCGACCGCTGTCAACCAGATGGAGAGTTCGTGTATGGATGTGAAGAACCAGATCTATAGCACGCGTCGTAGTATTCTGTCCGCGGAGAATGAGCTCTGTAAATTGCTCCGTATGACGCCGCGACAGATAACCCGTACGGCATGGGGTGATTATAAGCTGCCGGAACGTTTCGGAACGGGTGTGCCGGCTACGCTGCTGGAGAACCGTCCGGACATCAAGGTGGCAGACCAGATACTGGCAGAGGCGTTCTATAACACCGCTGCGGCTCGGGCACAATTCTATCCTTCGTTCAACCTGACCGGTCTGCTCGGATGGGTAGGTGAGAACGGTGCCGATCCGGGTGCGCTGCTGATGAAAATAGCCGCCTCGGTGATGCAACCTGTCTTCGCGCAAGGTAAGTTGATCGCGCAATTGAAGATCGCCAAACTCAACCAAGAGGACAAACTGAATGATTATATCCAGACCGTTATTGATGCCGGTAATCAAGTGAACGAAGCACTGGCTGACTGTCAGTTGGCCAAGGACAAAGACGGACTGTACAAACGCCAAGTGGAGGTGCTTCACGACGCTTACACCGGTACGCACGAGCTGATGAACGCCGGTAAGGCAAGTTATATCGAGGTGCTCAAGGCACAGGAGTCTCTTCTGTCAGCACAACTGAGTGAGGCAGAGAACCTCTACAACGGAGCGCAAGCGCTGATCGGTTTGTATATCGCCCTTGGCGGAGCAACGAAATAAACCATTTTGAAATGAAAGAAATAACAACAAAAAAACTGATGGATACCATCATTGAAGGTATCCGCAATCGTAAAGGACAACGTATTGTAACAATCGATCTGAAGAAGATCAAAGAGGCACCGGTGGAGATGATGGTCATCTGCGAGGGACAGAGTAACACGCAGGTATCGGCTATCGCGGACGAGATCAATGATTTCGTGCGTACAACTACGCATGTACACCCGCTGAGCGTTGCCGGCGAAGAGAATGCGGAGTGGATTGCAATGGACTATGGCACTATCTTTGTGCATGTCATGCAGCGCGAGCCGCGGGCATTCTACGATATTGAGCATTTATGGGCAGACGGTAAGGTAACGGAACTGCCGGAAATTTTGTAAGTATGGCAGATAACAAGAATAGGCGGCGTATGCCGCAACAACCGCAAGGTCAACAACCGAGCGGGCCGAGAAGATGGATCAGCCTTCTCTTCTACACGCTTGCTTTTGCGCTGATCGGCTTCTATTTCTTCGGTAACAAAGAAGGCAACGGCGTGAGCAAAGAACTCAGTTATACGAAGTTAACGGCGTATATTGAGGCCGGTGCAATCGAGAAGATCGAAGTGACGGACGACCTGCAGGCCAAAGCTACGGTGAAGCCGCAGAGTTATACACTCGTTTTTGGTACGCAGGGTGATGGCGAGAAAGCCAAAGGTACGCTGCGCACGCAAGTGCCTTCCATTGAGGAGTTCGATAAGTACATGAGCGGTGTGAACGCAGCCCGCAAAGCGGATGGTCAGGCGGCTATTGATGTCAAGTATGCGAAGTCGCACGACTATTGGTACCTGATATTGGTCAATGTGCTGCCTTTCGCGCTGCTGATCCTCTTCTTTGTGTACATGAGTCGTGGCATCGGCGGTGCAGGAGGTATCGGTGGTATCTTCGGCGTGGGCAGAGCCCAGGCACAGTTGTTTGACAGCGAGAAAAAGGACAAAGTGACGTTTGAAGACGTAGCCGGTCTGTACGGTGCCAAGCAGGAGGTACAGGAGATCGTCGAGTTCCTCAAGAACCCCAAGAAATACACGGAGATAGGTGCCAAGATTCCTAAAGGCGCATTGCTTGTAGGCCCTCCGGGAACGGGTAAGACCTTGCTCGCCAAAGCAGTGGCCGGCGAAGCCGGTGTGCCGTTCTTCTCGATGAGCGGTTCGGACTTCGTGGAGATGTTCGTGGGTGTGGGCGCGAGTCGTGTCAGAGACCTGTTCCGTCAGGCCAAAGAGAAAGCACCGGCTATCATCTTCATCGACGAGATAGACGCGATCGGTCGCGCGCGCGGAAAGGGTGTGATGACCGGTGGTAACGATGAGCGCGAGAGTACGCTTAACCAGTTGCTGACCGAGATGGACGGCTTCGGAACGAACTCCGGTGTCATCATTCTGGCGGCTACTAACCGCGCTGATGTGCTCGATGCAGCCCTGCTGCGTGCCGGACGTTTTGACCGACAGATACATGTCGAGTTACCTGACCTGCAGGAGCGTAAGGAGATCTTCCAAGTACATCTCCGTCCGCTGAAACTGGATGAGACGGTGGATATCGATTTCTTGAGCAAACAGACTCCGGGTTTCTCGGGTGCCGACATCGCCAATGTATGTAACGAAGCGGCGCTAATAGCTGCGCGTGGCGGACGCAAGAAAGTCGGCAAGCAGGACTTTATGGACGCTGTCGATCGTATCGTGGGCGGTCTGGAGCGTAAGAACAAGATCATGACCGAAGAGGAGAAACGCTCTATCGCTTTCCATGAGGCAGGTCATGCAACGATCAGTTGGATGCTTCGTTGGGCGAATCCGCTCGTCAAAGTGACGATCGTACCGCGTGGTATGGCCTTGGGCGCTGCGTGGTACCTGCCCGAAGAGCGTCAGTTGACCAACGAGGAGCATATCCTCGACGAGTTATGCTCGTTACTCGGCGGTCGTGCGGCAGAGCAGTTGTTCCTGGAACAGACCTCTACCGGTGCACTCAACGACTTGGAGCGTGCAACCAAACAGGCTTATGCGATGGTGGCATACTACGGTATGAGTGACAAACTGAAGGATATCAGTTTCTATGACTCGACCGGCCGGTACGACTATGGTTTTGTGAAGCCTTATTCGGATAAGACGGCGGCTACTATTGATCAAGAGACTCAGCGTATCATTGCCGATCAGATGGCACGCGCCAAGCAGATATTGACGGACAACGCAGAAGGACATCATCAGATTGCGCAACTGCTTATTGACCGTGAAGTGATCACGTCGGAAGATGTAGAGCGTATCCTTGGGCCTCGTCCATGGAAGAGTCGCGGAGACGAATTGCTGGAAGTCAATGCGGCTATTGCCGAGGCAGAGAAAGCGGCCAAACCGAAGAAACGTGCGACGCGTAAAAAGAAAGAAGAAACTCAAAAAACAGAAGATAATGAGAAAACTGATGCTTAACATCGTGCTGCTGTGCGCAGCGATGATGGTGTGGGCGCAAGAAGCGCCGGAGAAACTGCCGATGGATCCGGATGTCCGTTACGGTAAGTTAGATAACGGATTGACCTATTACATTCGTCATAACGAGCAGCCGAAGCAGCGTTGTGAGTTCCATATCGCGCAGGCGGTAGGTGCTATCCTCGAAGAGGACCATCAAAACGGTCTGGCGCATTTCTTGGAGCACATGGCGTTTAACGGAACCCAACATTTCCCGGGCAAGGGGATCATCAATTACTTTGAGTCCGTGGGTGTTAACTTCGGCGGAAACATCAACGCCTACACCTCGATTGACGAGACGGTCTATCGTCTGAGTGACGTACCGACCTACCGTGAAGGAATCATCGACAGTGCGCTGCTAGTGATGCACGATTGGAGTTGTGGTCTGTTGCTCTTGGACGAGGAGATTGACGCAGAACGCGGAGTCATTCTTGAGGAATGGCGTACCGGTCGTACGGCGCGTCGTCGTATGAGCAGAGAGTTGACGGCGAAGATGTACCCGGGTACGCAGTATGCCAAACGCGACGTGATCGGTGATACGGCTGTCATCAATAACTTCGCTTATCAGGCTCTGCGCGACTACTACCATAAATGGTACGGACCTGACAACCAGGCTATCATTGTAGTGGGAGATATCGATGTGGATAGCATCGAGGCGAAGATCAAAGCGCTGTGGGCAGAGGTACCGCGTCGTGCTAATTATGGCGAGCGTCCTATCTATACGGTCAATCATAACGATAAGCCGCTCGTGGCTATCGTGACCGATCCGGAAGCAGAGGGAAGTCGTATAACCATCGAGTATAAGTTCGACCAACTGCCTGAGATGATGCAAGGTACGGCGCAGGAATACATGTTATCGATGGTACGCGGTCTGGCGTGCGACATGCTGGATAACCGCTTTGCAGAACTGGCACTCGATCCGAAGGCATCGTTCACCGGAGCCGGTTGTTACTACGACCAGGCAGCGAAGAAAATGGATGCTTTCTATGCTATCTCAATCCCGAAAGAGGGACGAGAGACGGAGGCGTTCAATGACCTGCTCTACCAATTAGAGAAACTGCATCGGTATGGTTTTACCCAGAGCGAGTTAGACCGTGTGAAGACCGAGAAGCTCAATACGTGGGAGAAGATGTATAACGAGCGTAACACACGCCGTAACATCAGCCTTGCCCGTGAGTGTATCCGTCATTTCGAGAACGGAGAGTCGATGCCCGGCATGCAATGGGAGTACGATTTTGTGCAAGCCGTACTGCCGATGGTTAGTCTGGAGACGGTGAATAACCTGGCGAAGGCACTGGTGCATGTTAATCCGACCGTGGCTATTTCTGCACCGGAGAAAGAGGGCGTTCATATTCCTTCCGAAGAGGCTATATTGGCTTCCCTTGCCGGACAGAGCGAATTAGCTATCGAGGCACCGAAAGAGGAGCAGATTGACACCGAGTTGGTGAAGAAAGCACCGCGCAAAGGAAAGATCAAATCGATGCGTTATAACGAGGAGATCGAGTCCACTGAATGGATGTTGTCCAACGGTATTAAGGTGATTTTCCACCCGACGGAGTACAAAGCGGACGAGATCCTGATGCAGGCTTTCTCAAAGGGAGGTCTTAGTCAGGTGAAGACAGCCGATCTGCCTTCGGCAGAAGTGGCTACCTATGTAATAGAATACTCGGGTATAGGTCGTTTCAACCGCACGCAGTTGGAGAAAGCACTCACCGGAAAGACTGTTTCTGTGGAACCGGAGATCTCGGATTGTATGGAACGTATGCATGGTTCAGCGTCTGTAAAGGATCTGGAAACGATGCTGCAACTGACCTATCTCTATTTCACCGCACCGCGTCGCGATGAGCAGGCGTATGAGACCTTAATGGGACTGCTCAAGAACCAATTAGCGAATCGTAGCAAGAGCCCGAGAATGGCATTCTCGGATTCTGTGCAACTGATGAGTCATAACCACTCGGAGCGTGCACCGCTGTACAATATGGAATTGCTGGAGAAAGTGCATCTGGACAAAGCACTCGAGATCTACAAAGCCCGTTTTGCCAACCCGGCAGACTTCACGTTTGTGTTTGTTGGCAATATCAACCCCGAGGATGCCAAAGTAAAGGATTTGATCTGCCAATGGCTGGGTGGTATGAAGACCAGTAAGTGCCAACACGAGGAGGTTATTGACCATCATGTGACTGTTACGCTCGGTCAACAGAAAAACTATTTCAGCCGTCAGATGGAGACCACCACGGCTTCCAACCGCATCCAGTACACCTCCTACGACATGCCTTACACGATGGCGAATGACCTCAACATGGAGATGATCGGTCGTATCCTGAGTACCCGTTACCTGGAGTCGATACGTGAGCGCGAAGGTGGTTCATATGGCGTAGGTACTTACGGTTACATGGTCGCTCTTCCGGTACCTCGTGCCGGACTGATTATGCAATTTGATACCAATCCGAAGAAACAGGAGCGTCTGATGGAGATTATCCATGAAGAGGTGAATACGATCATTGCCGATGGTCCGTTAGCTACCGACCTGTTGAAAGAGAAAGAGTCGATGCTCAAGGACTTCCAAGAGAATCTGGAGAAGAATCCCTACTGGAGGAACTCAATCTGTATGTATTACATGTACGGTATGAATAATATCCGCGACTACAAAGCAGCCGTAGAAGCCATCACGGCGGAAACGGTGCAAGAGACCCTGAAGAAACTGGTTTCGGCGGGTAATATGTTTGAAGTGGTAATGTTCCCGGAATGATGGAGATAGTAGTAGTCAATGATGATGGTTGGGGCACAGCGGGTATCCGTTTGTTAGCCAAGGAGATGACCAAGATGGGTCATGTGACGGTGGTATGCCCGGATAGTCCGCGTAGCGGTTTCGGTGCCGCTATCAGTGCCGCCACGCCGATGTATCTGCGTCGGGTTGAGGAGCATGATCTCAACGGCGCAGAGGTGTATGTGACGAACGGTACGCCGGCGGATTGTATTAAGATAGCCCGCGAGTACTTGTTCCGCGACAAGAAGATTGACTTGGTAGTCTCCGGTATTAACCACGGCTCCAATGCCTCGGTCAACACGATGTATTCCGGTACGATCGGTGCATGCCTTGTGGCGGCGGAGAAAGGTATACCGGCTATCGGATGGTCCATCAACAGCCACGAGATGGACGTCGATCTGCATTGGTTGCAGCCGTTCTTGGTGGAGGTGACCCAACACCTGTATGAAGAAGGTATTGCGCCGCGCACCTGCTTCAATATCAATGCGCCGGTGGGTGAGATAGAAGGTATCCGCTGGACGAGAGAATGCATAGGACATTGGGCGAATGAGTTAGTGGAGATAGATCAAAAGCCCGAAGGTGTACTCAAGGCATGGAAATTAGGCGGAGAGTTTGTGAATGACGAACCCTCAGAAACCGATACGGATATGTGGGCGGTGGAGCATCAGCTGTTAGCCATCACGCCGCTTACCATCGATTGGACAGACTATGGATCGCTTTGACCGCTATTGGATAGGCATACTGATAGGGCTGATCTTACCGGCCGCCTTCGGACTGACGTATATCGAGGTGATGAACCTATGGTATCCGCTGCAAACGCTGCAGTTTCAAGCCGGCGGGGTATTGAGTAAACTATTGCTGGTGAGTGTATTTCCGGACTTAGCGCTTATCTTTGTCTTTTACACGACGGATACATGGCGCCTTTCCAAAGGCGTGTTAGCGGGTGCTATGCCATATGTGCTGGCCGCACTTATTGTCTCGATGTGATGATAGACGCAGCGGTCTCAGAAGCCGCAGAAGAACCCAAAAGAGAATGGAGATGTTCGTACGATGCGAGCATCTCTTTTTTATATGCTTCGTCCGTCAACAACCGATGCAGTTCGGCTGCTATTTTGTCCACCGTAAACTCATTGGCCACGCATTCTTTGATGACCTCTTTTCCTTCGATGATATTGACGAGGGTGAAGTATTTGATGGAGAAGACAAGCGGTTGTGCCCATCGTATCATACCCAACAACTGGGCGCACGCTAGGTGATACACTGCTACTTGCGGACAACCTAAGAGCGCGGTCTCCAACGTAGCCGTACCGGAGTTGACGATTGCTGCTGAGGCCGATTGGACGGTGGCATAGGTATCACGCGTGAGCGTGTCGCGCGCGTTTAAATAAGGAGAATAGAAATCGTCGCTGATACCCGGCGCTGCACAGACGGTAATGGCGTAGTCCGGAAAACGACGCGCGGCCTCTAACATCTTCGGTAAGCAATGACTGATCTCCGAAGGACGCGAGCCGGGGAGGATGGCTAGGATTCCAGGACTCCTAGGCACCCTAGGTACCCTAGATAATTCCTCCGCAGTCGGATTGCCGACATAGCGGCACGTATAGCCGTACTTCGCATAGAAAGCGGGTTCAAAGGGAAAGATACCCAGTACCTCGTCGCATAAGCGGGCAATCATATGAATGCGTCTACGCTTCCACGCCCACACTTTCGGCGGGATATAATAGTAGATTTTTGTGTTGGGAAGATGGCGTTTGCAGAACGATGCTATCTGCAGGTTGAAAGAGGGGTAGTCAATGAGGATGAGAGCATCGGGCTTTTCGTCCAGCAAGGCCTGACGGGTGATACGGAAGTTATCCCGTACGTCTTTCCAATGGCGTATGACAGCAACGAAGCCCATGAAGGCCATATGCCGTATATGCCGGTATAGACGGCACCCGGCGGCACTCATTCGGTCGCCGCCGAGGCCGCTTATCTGCGCTTCGGGATCTTGCCGCTTAATCTGCTCGATCAGTTGAGCTGCATGCAGATCACCCGAGGCTTCGCCTGCTATAATGAAATATCGATTAGCGATGTTCGGTTAGGGATTATTGTTTAACGACATCGATCACTTTCTGTGCGAGTGCATTTGCCTCGTCCATCGTGGCTGCTTCCGAATAAACGCGGATGATGGGTTCGGTATTGGACTTACGCAGGTGTACCCAACCGTCTTTAAAATCAATCTTCACACCGTCTTTATCGTTCACGCGTTCGTTCTTATAGAGTTCTTTTACGCGCGCCAAGATAGCATCCACATCGGTGTCAGGAGTGAGGTCGATACGGTTCTTACTGATGCAGTAATCGGGTAGGGTACGGCGCAGTTCGCTCACTTTCATATTGAGGTGCGCCAGATGACTGAGGAAAAGCGCGATACCCACCAGCGCATCACGTCCATAATGGCATGCGGGATAGATGACACCGCCGTTGCCTTCACCACCGATAACGGCATTCACACGCTTCATCTCCGCTACCACGTTCACTTCGCCTACCGCACTGGCACTGTACTCACCACCATGCTTGGCCGTTACATCGCTCAAA
The DNA here is from genome assembly GCA_946187555.1 of uncultured Bacteroidales bacterium. GTDB lineage: Bacteria > Bacteroidota > Bacteroidia > Bacteroidales > Paludibacteraceae > Colicola. Next base: position 38,167 of record CAMHQP010000001.1, on the reverse strand, counting down.
GCACGAGTGGATGACATGTTGCTAACAGTGTTACCCGGCGTGTGACGCAGGATATAATCCGCTACGCTCACCAGTGTGTATTCCTCGCCAAACATATCACCGTTCTCGCAGATAATGGCCAAACGATCGACATCCGGATCGACTACAAAACCCACATCCGCTTTGCCGGACTTCAGCAGATCACTAATCTCAGTCAAGTGCTGCGGAAGGGGTTCGGGGTTATGCGGGAAATGGCCGTTTGGCGTGCAGTTCAGTTCGATGATGTTATTCACACCAACAGCTTTCAAGATAGCCGGTATAGCGAGTCCGCCTACAGAATTGACACAGTCGATAGCCACGGTGAAATTGCGTTTCTTGATAGCCTCTACATCCACTAATTTCAAATCCAACACTTGTTGTACATGATAGGGCAGATAGTCCTTGTGGGTCATATGGCCTAAGGCATCCACCTCCGCGAACGTGAAGTCTTCCGCTTCGGCAATCGCCAGTACGCCTTTGCCCTCGGCATCATTGAGGAACTCACCCTTCTCGTTCAGTAACTTGAGGGCGTTCCATTGTTTGGGATTATGGCTGGCGGTGAGGATGATACCTCCGGCTGCTTTCTCGCCGGTGACGGCCAGTTCGGTAGTCGGGGTAGTGGCAAGACCGATATTGATCACATCGTATCCCATACCCATGAGTGTACCGCAAACGATACTCTCGACCATGTGACCGCTCAAGCGGGCATCACGGCCGACGACGATGATGTTATTATCAGGCATCGCTGCGCGACGCTGCGTGGCATACGCTGCCGTAAAACGAACGATATCTACGGGGTTCAAACCCTCGCCTACGCGCCCGCCTATCGTGCCACGGATACCGGAAATAGATTTAACTAAACTCATATTATTGTTGTTTTACTTTGATTTTCAAAATATATACAAAGGGAGTCACACTCGTCTGGTCATCCGAGAAACCTAACTTACTGGGGACAATCACCTCGCATAGGGACTCCGGATACTTCATCTGTTTAACGGCTACGTGCCACGCCACACACTCGCAGTCACTGAGGTTGCCATAGTGAAACTCCGTCGGGAAGGCCTGGTCAAGTGTAGTCCAGTAACTGAGCGTATCGGCATTCTCTGTCAGTTCGAATTTTTTATATCGCATGACGATGAGATCATTGGCGATGATTTCCAAATCGACGGTGTCGTTTAGGGTAGGACTGATCGAATCAACGCGTATCGAGTCGCCGCGTTCTATGAGGTGGAAATACAAGTTATCGTAATCCCGCACCTTATAGTACTCTTTTTCTCCCCACACATGATCTGCGGCGGGTTCGTCCTCCAGAATCACCAAGCCGTTACGACTGATATAATTCGCTATCAGTTTATCTTCCTTATCCCTCAGTTTGGAGTATGTGTTGGAAGCACATCCGGTGATCATCAGTACCAAACCGAATAGCAAAAACAAGCAAATCTTCTTCATTTATTTTAATTCTAAATCGATAATTACGTTTTCATATGGCGGAATATGTTCCGTTCCCTGCAACCCATAAGCCATGTACCAAGGGATATACATGCGCACCTTGGCGCCCGGATATAGCTCCGGTAGGTTAGCGTCCACGCCGCGTGGCAGTTCTCCTTTTCCGACGTGGTACGAGCCTTCGCTATCCACCAGCAGTTCTCGAGCCAAGGTATAAACCTGCATGTGAACAGAGCAAAGATCGCCGTTCTTGAACTTATCGCGTTGTGTATCTCCCGGGGCGAGGATATGCATCCACACCTGTCCTTCGTATAAGGCGTACGACTCTTCTTGGGTTTGAACAGCTTGCAGTACTTGCTGGTCGGCGGCCTCGGCGAGACGCATGTTCAATTCCATAAGCGCCAATTGGGCACTATCCACTTGCGGTGCTTGCCCCATGCGCTGACTCGGACGTTGCGGTGCTTGCTGTCCGCATGCAACGAACAACATGGCTAACCCGCTAATCACTATTCCTCTTATTCCGAATCCTTTCATCTCTCACTTCTCGCTCCTCTCCAATGCTGCCCGGCGGTACTCACTCGGCGTGATACCATAGGTATTCTTGAAACATTTAGCGAAGTAGCGGCTGTCATTCATACCGACCATGTACGTTACCTCGGTGATGTTATATTTCCGCTCTTCGAGCAATTGTGCGGCGCGTTTGATACGCATCTCGCGGATGAACTCTACAGGACTGAGACCCGTCATACTCTTCAGCTTGTTGAAGAACACCGTACGTCCCATACCCATCTCTTCTACCAAGTCATCTACCGTCAGCGTGTTGTTATCCAACTGCTTGTTCATCACATCGAGCAGTTTGGCCAGGAAAGCATCGCCCGGTATAGGCTCATCGCTCTTCTGCGGTTCCAAACGCATCAGACGTTGACGATAACTCTGCTCGAGTTGCTCTCGTTGCGCAATAATATTGTGTACACGAGCGCGCAGATACTCAGGTTCAAAGGGCTTGGTTACGTAGTCATCGGCACCGTATCCTAACGCCTCCAGCTTACTCTCAATGGCTGTCTTGGCTGTCAACAGGATAACCGGTATATAGTCCAAATCGGTATTTTTCTTTATGAACTGCGTGAGTTCGAGTCCATCCACTTTCGGCATCATCAGGTCGGTGATCACGAGATCGATTGGCTTGGTGCGTATGATCTTCTCTGCCTCTTCGCCGTCCGCTGCGGTCTCAACGTGGTATTCACGGCTGAGGATATTAGCGAGGAACGTGCGCATGTCTTTGCTGTCATCTACGACTAAGATCGTGTGCTGCGATTCCTGTTGCTCTTGCTGCAACTGCTCGATCTTGTCCTCAAACGTAGGTGCTACGCTCGGCATCGTGGCAGCCGGCATATCATCAATAAAGTCCACGTCCGCGTCAAAATGCTCTTTACCGGTGTGTAGCAAGACAGTGATCGTCGTTCCGACACCTACTTCACTCTCCACCTCAATATAACCATGATGAAGATCCACCAGTTCCTTGGTTAGGTTCATACCGATACCCGTACCACCGGTGTTGTTATTATTCAGTTCGTTATTGCTGGAGAAGCGCTCAAAGAGCACACTGCGTTTCTCCGGCGGGATGCCGATACCTTCGTCCTGAACGGTAAGAGTTACAAATCCCGGACGCTCACCTACGATGACACGGATCGTCTTGCCGGCCGGCGTGAACTTAAATGCATTGCTCAACAGATTCCATAAGATCGTGTCCATACGGGCGCGGTCAATCCATACCGTAGAGTCTTCGGTGCGGTTCTCTACCTCAAAACGAATATGTTTGTCATCCGCCTCTTTGCGGAAATTGGCGCAGGTCTCTTCCACCAGTTCGCTCAATAGGGTCTGCTGCACTTTGAGTTTCATCTTCTGGTTTTGTACCTTGCGGAACTCAAGCAGTTGGTTGACCATACGCAGCATGCGCTGGCTGTTACTCTGCACGATCTCTAATTGGCTGCGCACGTTCTGACTGATACGTTCATTTTGCAGGATGTTCTCCACCGGTGCGGCGATGAGCGTGAGCGGTGTACGGAGCTCATGGCTGATGTTGGTGAAGAAGCGCAATTTGATATCCGTCACTTGTTGCTCCACTTTTACTTTCTGGCGCAGCGAGTTATATATACCTAAGAAATAGACGATGATCACAATCATCAGAATGACGCCGAGGATGTACAACAGGATAGCCCACCAGGATAACCATAACGGGGCGTTGACACAGATATAGAGTTTTTTCTCATTATCCACATCTCCTCCTTCGCGGTTGGTGGAACGTACATGGAAGACATAATTGCCGTGTCGGAGATTACTGTACGTCACGCGACGCAGATCCGTAGGATGGTTCCAGTTCTTATCGATACCGTCCATCTTATAAGAGTAGTAGATCTTGTTGGTTCCCACATACTCCATAGCTGCGTATTCGATGGTGACATTACTGCCGTCGGCAATGGTGATCGTGTCTCCCGTCAGTTCTGCATCCTGCGACACAACGCGTGTGATACGCAACGGCGGAACCGAATTGGAGCGGCTGATACGGGATGGATCGAACGAACAGTAGCCGTTAGAGTAACCGAAGAGAATCTTACCGTCCGGTGTACGCAAAGCCTCGGCTTCCGTGAAATACGTGTTCGCCTCGCCGTCCAGGGCATCGTAGTAATACAGATTACCTGTCTCCAAATCCAATTGGGCGATGTCGCTCTCTGAGCAGAACCATAGGTTGTGACCGTCACTGATTAGACTTAAAATGATATCATGGAACGTCTCAACGCGGGTGATCTCCATCTTGGGATCTTTGAGCGGGAGCGTCATTAAACCGCCGCCGAACGACCCGAACCACAGTCTGTCTTGGTTATAGCAGATAGCGCGGATGTCATAACTGGGAATGACGGTACTCTCTTGTGTGTTGAGGTTGATGAGCAGAATACCGGTCGTAGTACCGCACCACAGATTGTCTTCTACGATCTCGATATCGCGCACTTTCATACCCTGCCCGATTACCTCTGGTCTACTCCAGCCACTGCCGTTCCAACGGATGATGTTCACGCCGTCACCATAGGTGGCCACATAAAGCGTACCGTCGCTATCTTCTTCGATATCATAGATATCCGAGTGAGAGGTAGGAATTGTTTGACCGGTTGTTTTGTTTTTGAGGCCGTTGCCTTTGGTGCCATACAGCAATCCATGACGGCTCTCCATGGCACAATAGACATTGGTCTCCGACTTAACGAGCGTTAGAACCTCTCCTTTGCCGGTGATCGCAAAGGCTCTCACCTCGCCGTTATCGCGCTCGGAGCGACGCATGTCGTGCAACTGATAAGGCGTCGGATCCATGTTCACGCAGTCCACACCTCCGTCGTAGGTTGCAATCCACATCTGCCCGTCCCGATCGACGTAGGCGGTATGAATCATGTTTGTCAGACCTTCTATCGGATAAACCAACTCGTCTTTCTCGTAGTCGTAATAACTCCAACCGCCACCGGTCGGGTTTACCCATGTTCGTCCAAGGTTATCTTCCAACAAAAAGAAATGTTCGCGCAACCGACCGGCATAACGACTGTCCAACGGGGGTGTAAAGCGTTTCCATTGCCCGTACCGATAGCGCTGAATGCCATAGGTGTTATCTGCCAACCAGATGACACCATGAGAATCAACTTTCGTCTTTTTCTCTCCCTCCGCCATTTTTGCCAGCATCCCTTCCGGAAGGCTGTCGTACGGATACTCTGCCGTCACTTGACGAGCTGCATCCATACGGTAGTAATGACCGTCATACGTACTCCACCATATCTGCTCCTTCTCATCTTCGTATATCCAGTCCACGCGGTTATTCACATGCGCAGCCTCACCGTGGTTCATCGCCTTGAAGACCTCAAACGTGTAGCCGTCGAAGCGATTTAATCCATCCCAGGTACCAAACCACATAAAACCCTGCTTGTCCTGCATAATGGCCATGACGGTATTTTGACTCATACCGTCCAGAATGGAGTAGTGTTGAACCACATAGTGCTCGTTGGCCTGCATGCACAGCGCCAGCCAACAGCTGAAGAAGAAAACGAAGTTGCGTTTCATGATGGTATAGTTTAGAATCCTTTGCTGGCTACGCGCTCCAGATAACGACCGTAAGCCGTCTTCATCTCTTTGCCTAATGCAGCCAACTGCTCGGTGCTGATCCATCCATTACGCCATGCGATCTCCTCGATACAGCTTACATAAAATCCTTGACGGTTCTGAATGGTAGCAATGAAATTACCGGCTTCGAGCAGACTATCGCAGTTACCCGTATCGAGCCATGCAAAACCGCGGCTGAAGAGTTTCACTTTCAGGGTACCTTCATTGAGGTAGATTTTATTGAGGTCGGTGATCTCATATTCTCCACGGGCGCTGGGTTGCAGATTCGCTGCCTTCTCACATACTGTCTCGTCGTAGAAATACAAGCCGGGAACGGCATAATTGCTCTTTGGATTTGCCGGTTTCTCTTCGAGCGACAGCACCTTACCGTCCGGATCAAACTCGACTACGCCGTACGCACGCGGGTCAGCCACTTCATAACCGAAGATACACGCACCCCCATCTTTCACGCTCGCTACAGCATCCTTGAGCATATGACCGAAATGCTGACCATAGAACATGTTATCGCCCAGAATAAGGCATCCCGGTTCGCCGTTCAGGAACTCGCGACCCAGCACAAAAGCTTGCGCCAGACCGTTAGGAACGAGTTGCACTTTATAACTCAATTTCATACCTATACGGCTTCCGTCACCAAGCAGTTCTTCAAACATCGGCAGGTCTCGCGGCGTACTGATTACCAATACTTCGCGGATGCCAGCTAACATCAACGTACTAAGCGGATAATAGATCATCGGCTTGTCATAAACCGGCATAATCTGTTTACTGATCGCTTTACTTAAAGGGTACAACCTTGTTGCACTTCCTCCGGCAAGAATAATTCCTTTCATAATTAAAAAACCTTTGCGACTGCAAAGGTAACACAATTTTTCCACATATGCAAGAAAATGTGTATTTTTTGTCAAAATAGTGCCAAAATTGACACAATTAGGGTGGTGAACATCAGTACCGGCATCTGTTTGTCCAGTTTATCGGAATGTGTCCATATGTACCATAGATGCCATGCCCATATAGGGATGATGACGAGTGTCCACCAATGCCCGTATCCTGCAAAAAATGCCAGACAACTCACTAAAAGCATGGTGTGATAAATCCGCGCGCCGATAGGGCCTAATAAACTGGCGAATGTCCGCTTCCCATGCACGCGATCGTTATTCATATCGCGTATGTTATTGAGATTGAGTACGCCCACGCAGGGTAAACCGATAGCCGCGCCGCAGGCAACAATCTCCCATGTAAGCGTCTGCGTTTGAAGGTAGTATCCACCGATGGTACTCAGCAAACCGAAGAAAAGTAAGACACCTACATCACCCAAACCGATATACCCGTAACTGTGCTTACCGAGGGTGTATTTGATAGCCCCTACGATGGCTAATGCACCAAGGCCAAGAAAAACCCAACTCTGTTCGCTATTGAGTGTACCGAAGGCCGTCCATACGAGAGCCGTTCCAAAGACAATACACAGGCCGATGAAGAGCAAGATCATGTTCCGCATCTGCTGCATGGTGATCGTGCCGGCTTGCAGACCATAGGCTTCGCGTCCATGTTGGTCAGCATCCGTCCCTTTCATCGCATCGCCGAGTTCATTACTGAGATTACTCAGTATCTGCAGACTCAGCGTCGTGCAGATAGCAAGTGTGAAGACGATCCCGTTTTGAAAACCAGCCAAACCCGTGCCGAGAATGATTCCCGACATCGATAACGGTAGTGTTCTCAAACGTAATGACTGAATATACGGATTCATCGATTTTCTTCAATCAGTTTATCCACCAGCAGCGGTACACCAACAGTGGCAGGCTTTTGGATATGAGTAATGCGATCCGCCCATATACCGAACTCCGGTTGTCCGGGATCAACGAAATAAATCGGGCAGTTAGCCGGCGCATAATGGATGAGCGAAGCTGCCGGATACACGTTCAGACTTGTACCCACTACCACCATGATATCCGCTTCACTCGCGATACGACATGCCTCATCGAAATACGGCACACCTTCGCCGAAGAACACGATATACGGACGTAATAACGACCCATCAGGATGACGGTCACCGTAATGCTGCTCCCAGCCCTTCAATGGCACGGTAGCCGTCTCGTTATTCTCCGAGCGTAACTTTGTGATCTCGCCGTGTAAATGAACGACCTCTTTGGCCCCCGCGCGTTCGTGCAGATCGTCGATATTCTGCGTGATGATACGCGTACCCGGGATGGCATGCTGCAACTTAGCAATCGCTATATGCGCCGCGTTCGGTTGAGCCGCTAAGGTGTCTTTTCGGCGCGCGTTGTAGAAGTCCACACATAACTGCGGATTGCGCAGCCATGCCTCGTGGGTACACACATCCTCGATGCGGTATTTTTCCCATAACCCGTCTGAGTCTCTGAACGTCCCCAGACCACTCTCTGCGCTCACTCCGGCGCCCGTGAAAACAACAATACGTTTCATATTATTTGAATCCAAAAACAAAATAGACCGCAGCAATAAGTAGCAGACATGCTACGAAATGATTCCACCTCAGTTCCATATGGAAAGCAATCGCGGAGAAAACGACAAACACCACCAGCGTGATGACCTCTTGGATGACCTTGAGTTGCATCAGACTGAACGTACCGCCGTTCCCAATAAAACCCATCCGATTCGCCGGCACTTGCAGGCAGTACTCGAAGAAAGCAATGCCCCAAGATAGGAGTATCACGAAGATAAGCGGCGTGGAATTGGTAAAGAATCCCGTTTGTTGCAATTTGAGATGTCCGTACCACGCCAGCGTCATGAAGATATTCGACGCTAAAAGCAATAAAATAGTGTATAATGCATTCATTTGTTTGGTAAATATTCCGTCTTAATATTTGTCATTGCCCCGTACATCGAGTCCACGGCTTCGGGATTGAGGGCTTTGATCTGCGCCAATAATCCTTTCACTTTTTCGCGCGAACTCACATGCTCAAACGGGCACAATTTGGCTTGTTTTTGATACCCTCTCTTGGCCGCATACGTAACAATATCCGCCTCGTCTATCAGACATAGCGGTCGGATAATTTGCAGGGGCATTTTCTCCATTTGCAGTTTAGGCGGCATGGTGGCGAAAGCCCCTTGATAAATCAAATTCATCAGCAGTGTCTCGGCGACATCATCCCGATGATGTCCGAAAGCGATCTTGTTACATCCCAACTCCTGCGCTACATTGAATAAGGTTTTGCGTCTGTACCACGAGCATAGAAAACATTCGTTTTCGATTTTTGATTTCTGATTTTTGATTTCTGATTTTGGAATCTCTCCGATCTCTGTATCGCGAACCAACAAGGGCACACCTGCCTCTTGGCAGAAATGTTCCAGATAACTGAGATCCGTTTGATAATCCCGTTCTTTGACCCGCACATGCAGTGCCGTCACGGTAAAGCGAGGTTTGTAAATCTTCGCACGCCGTCCCAGCAGTTCGGTCAGCAGTAGACTATCTTTGCCGCCACTGAGGCCGATCAGTATATGGTCGCCATCGGCAATAAGTCCGTAGTCTGCACAAGCCTTATGGAAACGCTTCGTCAGACGATCCCGTTGTTTGTCCAATGCTATCTGTTCGGGGGTACGCATTTATTTCTGTGGTTTGGGCATACGTTTAGCCATTCCCATCGCGTTAGTCGGGCAGACGAGACGGCAAAGATGACAACCGACACACTTGGTACCGATAATTCGCGGCTTACGATCTTCACCGAACTCTATCGCCTGATGACCACCGTCCATACAGGAGACATAACAACGGCCGCAACCGATACATTTATCTCGATCCACTTTCGGGAAGACCATTGTCTCGCGATCCAGATCAGACGGCATCACGATGTTCTTGAGTTCTTCGCCCACGAGTTTCTTCAGTTCGACGATACCGCGCTCTTTCATGTAATGCTGCAGACCCAGTTTGAGGTCATCGATGATGCGGTAACCGTACTGCATGACGGCCGTACAAACCTGCACGTTCCGGCAACCGAGTTGGATGAACTCGAGTGCATCGCGCCAAGTCTCGATACCACCGATACCGCTGACGTCCATATGTTTCTCGATGCCGGCTTTATGAATGAGCGGGTGACCGGTCATCTCATATATCATACGCAGCGCAATCGGTTTGACGGCTTTGCCGGAATAACCGCTGACGGTCTTCTTCTCGCTCACCTCCGCATCATGACTCATGGTGATGGATTTGATGGTGTTGATAGCACTGATACCTTTGGCGCCGCCGAAGAAAGAAGCTATGGCCGGTTTCTCCATCGATTTGACGTTGGGTGTCATCTTCGGGATAACAGGTATCTTCACTGCTTCTGAGACGAACGAAGTATATGCCAGTACCAGTTCGTTGTTTTGACCGATATCGCTACCCAAGCCGGATAGTTTCATCTGGGGGCAGGAGAAGTTGAGCTCTACAGCATCGCAACCGGCGTCTTCTGCCATCTTAGCCAACTCTACCCATTCCTCTTCGGTCTGACCCATGATAGAGGCAATGACGCGTTTGGCGGGGTAGTTCTGTTTGAGACGACGCAGGATATCGAAGTCCATCTCGTACGGGTTCTCGGAGAGCTGCTCCATATTTCGGAATCCGACGAAAGGCGTACCTTCTTTGCGTACGGCATCAAAACGCGGACTGACCTCGCGGATGTCCTGTTTGCAAATCGTCTTATAGAACACACCTGCCCATCCGGCATCGAAAGCCCGCGCGACCATGTCGTAGTTGGTGCACACGGCCGACGAAGCCAGGAAGAACGGGTTCTCGCAAACCATGTCGCAAAAATTCAGCTCCAGCGACGGCAGATCCTCATGTACCGCCGGTCTGTTTTCTAAGACGGCCTTCTTCAACTCCGCAATGCGAATAGGTTTGTCGTAGTGAATACATGCCTTTTCGGCGGCTTCTATCTCGGTGTCGTTGATCTGACTGAACACTTCTGCGGCTGTCCACAGGTTATCAAAACGCAAAGCGCGGAGAGCGCGGGCAACCTTGGCACCGCAGGGGGCATCTGCGCATAAGAGACAGCGTGCCACTTCTTCGTTGGTGTGAATCATAATAAGTATCGTTTTCTAAGGATTTGTATATCATCGTGCGTGAGACACAGGATCTCATGCAGATAATTGGTCATGCCGCCGAACTCGCGGTCAATGAGCTCGAGGGTGGAGATGAAATTTGGGGTACTTACACCCATGAAAGCTTGTATCACTTTCATCTCTGCTTCACCGCCACCGCGGGCAATAACGTCTGCGTTCAGTTTATTAACGATCGGTCGATAATGCTCGTTGCTCTGCTCAAAATCTTCTATGATATCTTCTCGGGAGATACCTAAAGCGAACATCAAGAACGCTGCTCCCCAACCCGTACGATCCTTTCCTTGTGCGCAGTGCCAAAGGATGCCGCCGTCTTCGGGGGCTTCGATGATCAGGCGCAAGAAGGCAGCGTACTGCAACTGGCTGAACTCTGAGCGAATCAGCGACGGGTACATGTTCGCCGCCATCATCTGTACCTCCGGATAGAAGGAATAATTGACGATATGACGATCGAGTTCCAAGAACGCCTCGTCGGGTATGGGTTTGCCGGTCTGCTGCTCGGCTCGCATGTCAATGGTCGGCAGCAGATGATGCTGTACGCCTTCTATCTCCCGATCCGGCACAGCCTCAAACTCGCCCAACGAACGGAAATCGAAGATACGGCAGAGGTTATACTCCTCTTTGAGTCGTTTCACATCGGCATCCGAGGCTTCGTGTAAATGCGCTGTACGTATCAAGCGATGCGAACGAATCGCTCGTCCGCCGGCGCCGATCATTCCTCCTAAATCGCGGGCGTTGTCTATATGTTCAAAGATAATTTTCAATGTGCAAAAACATCATCTATTAATCGTGCAAATTCTTGATAGGCAAATGTGCCCTCTAACTCTTTGAGCGAAGCAGCCAACCCGCGATAATGCCATTCATGTGACGCTTTGTCCTTGACGTGGAAGATATTCCATAACGCATCGCCTTTGACCTGATAGTCACGCCAGATAGCCCGCATGTTACTCAACTTATCCCCCATCGCTACTATCTTCGCATCGTACGGAGCGGCAGCCAGACGATTGATAGCAGCTTGCTTACGATCATGCCAACTATCCTCCTCACTGACGCCCTCGGTGAACTGATCACTCTCCGCATGTACCAACTCTGCAATGCGCTCGCCGAATGCCTCACGGATCTGCTCTACCGTCACGTCTGTATCTTCGATGGTGTCGTGCAAAGCCGCTGCGGCCAATAGTTCCTGATCCGGTGTGATAGTAGCCACAATCTCCACGGCCTCCATCGGATGCACGATATACGGAAAACCCTTGCCTCTCCGCTCCGTGTTATGGTGCGCCTTTACTGCGAAAACAATTGCGCGATCCAACAAGTCGGTGTCCAGGTATTTATTTGCCATTATTTCAGGATGTTTTCTGCCAATACCGCTCTGAACTCCGGCATCGGGCGGTGGGTACAACTCTCAATAAGCAAGGTCTTCAGACCTGCATAGACGCGTACGGTCTTTTCAATCGCTTCCATATCGACATTCGGTCCGCAACCCGCTATCGGGCAGTCCGGAGAGTGGAAATACTCATCGGCAAACGCGTCCCAGAAGCGCCCGGCGGTAGCATTGCTCATGTGGTATTGCTCCAGCGTCCAACTCTCGTCATTCAGCTTGCAGCACAGATACACCATACCTATATCGAACATCGGATAACCATAGCAGAAATCACCTAGGTCAATGAAGTATTTCTCCCGCTTGCCGTCTTTATCGACGAAGATACCGTTGCTGAACTGCAGATCGCCGTGAATAGCGGTGTCGGTGTCAGGCGCTGCTGCAATGAACGCACGCAGTTTGTCTTTCTCCTCCTCTGTAAAGAACGGGTTCTCTTTCAGCCAGTTATACTGACGGTCTTTGACGTTCTCGAACTGCGTGGTATCGACATGTGTGTTGTGCAACTGAAGACACATCTGGGCAAATTCCCGAGCGTACTCCTCCGTATGCTCCGGATCATCACCGCAAGCACGGGAGTAGGATTTCTTACCGTCGATACGGCGGAAACGAATACCCATCCGCTCGCCGTCGGTTACCAGATCACCCGGTTCGGGACTCGGGATACCGAGTTCATACACTTTCTTCGCCATCTCCAACTCTGTACGTGCGGACTCAAAATTACGCAGGTACAGTTTCATCATGATGTTCGGATCGGTCTTATGGTTAAAACTCGCGCCGTTAGCGCCTTCGCCCGTACGCACGTAGTCGTTCAAATCAATTTTAATAGGTGTCATAACTGTAAGTTTTTTGCTTGTTCATATGTCATTTCGGCGATGGCTTCATTCTGGGTATTATGTCCGTTGAGGGCATCAAACAGACGTACCAGACCCAATTTGCCGCCACCGGTAGCCAGGATACATACGATGCAGATGTTCTGCGCACCGACTGCCGAAGAGATGATATCCAGATCGGTGTTGCCCAACTGGTGGCGCGCCAGACGGTAAGCATCCTCTTGGTATTGTTTCTTCAGACGCTCGATATCGCCCAAGGTATTGCAACCCAAAGCCTTGAATACCCGTAGGTATCGGATAAGCGGTACTTCCTGTATCTCTGCCTGATTAATCGCCGCAATACGTTTATTGAGCGAATCGAACGGACGAACCTGCAGATAACTGTTGAACGTATCGCCGTCTAATTGTACATCGTCCAATTTGCCGTTCTGCACCAGGTGTTGTACGCGACGCCGGTAGTCCGTAATCTCCGTGCGGATACGACTGAACTCATCGTCAGCCATCTCCAACAAACCCGCCATACGGTTGATACGCCGCATGTACTCACGCGGGATCTCTACGCCGGACTTATAACCGATATCGTGGTTGATCGATGCCCATGCATGCTGGAGGGTTGTACGCAGTTGTAACTCAAAGCGATAGTCGTAACCCGGCATTTTGCAGATGTAATGCAGCGAGTTATAACCAAAACTGTCTAACTCGTGCAGCATACGTTTATCAACCGAGTTCTCCCAGTCTATCTCGAACAGCTGCTCTGCCATCGCTGCGATACGATCCACATCGTCCGTATAGAAGGTCACGATACGTGCGCCGAGGATATCGGTGATGTCATTGAGAGAGGCATACTTACCGCCTTTCAATGCCAGCTTACCTGCCAGGCTCTCTTCGGTCTTGATGCGGGACTCGATAGCCGTCACAATCAAGCCGTTACGCTGTAGCGCATCGCGCAACGTAGCGAGCACCTCTTCTTGCATGCGCTCAAAGACAGGTATCGCTTCGCGGTACTCCTCCAGCAACATTTCAGTATGCAGATCCATGCTTATTGAATTTCAAACAGACTGATAAAGCCTGTCATCATGAATACCTGACGGATGTCGTCGTTGATGTTACGAACAATCACCTTACTGCCATGCGCTGCGGCTTCCTTGCGGATGCTCAGGAAGATACGCAGACCACTCGACGAGATATACTCCAGTTCGGTGCAATCGAGGATAATCTCTTTGTTCTGCGCCTCCAATAAGGGTTTTACATCTTCCGTGGTTTGCACGGCTGCAGGAGTGTCTAACCGACCGGCAAACTTAGCAATCAGTTGATCTCCGTTTTTTACAATTTCCGTTTTCATATATGTTTAATTAGTGTCAATACATTTTTGTCCTCAACCCGTTCATAGATCACTTCGTCCATGATCTGCCGCACCAGATGAATACCGAGTCCGCCAATCTGACGTTCTTCGGCGCTGAGCGTGATGTCCGCTTCTTTCTGTTTGGTCGGGTCAAAAGGAATACCGCTGTCCGTGATGGTAAATATCAATCGATCACCTTTACTGAACTCAACGATCACGCGTCCGCTCGAGTGCGGATATGCATACAGCATCACGTTGCTTACGATCTCTTCCAAAGCGAGGTTAACCGGCATATTCAGTTCTTCGGGGATACCCAAGCCTTCAATCCACTCCGAAAGAGTAGGTATCTGCTCAATATCGTTGCGCATAATGAGCGCCGGTGTCTGATAACGAACGACGAGCATCGTCAGATCATCGCTCTGCTCGGCTCCCTCGCGGAAGGCTTCCACGCTCGCTTGCATAGCGTTCACCAAATGCCGCGGACTCAACCCTTTCATCCTTTCATCCATTAATTCCTTCAACATTCTCCCTTCGCCGTATAACTCATGGCGTTTGTTCTCCGCCTCGGTCAGGCCGTCGGTGTAAAGGAAGAGCGTGTCTCCATGTTTCAGCGTCATCTGTTGTGCCTTAAACACAAACTCCGGCTCGATACCCAATGGCAGGTTCGGCACTACCTCTAACTCGCTAATCGCTAATCCCTCATCGCTAATCGCAACCGGCGCATTATGTCCCGCATTGCAGTAACCGAGTTCACCGGTCTCGCAGTCGAGTGCACCCAAGAACAAAGTAAGGAACATATTCTGCGTGTTCTGATCAACGATGGCGCGGTTCATCTTACGTACTATCTCCGCGGGGTCTTCCTCGTGGGAAGTGATACTGCGGAACAGCGAACGGGTCATGGCCATTACCAGTGCCGCCGGAACACCCTTACCGCTCACGTCGCCGATACAGAAGAACAGTTTATTATGGCGTACATAGAAATCGTACAGGTCGCCGCCGATCTCTTTGGCCGGATCGACCATACCGTACAGGTTCAGATCCAATCGATCCATGAACGGCGGGAATACTTTCGGCAACATCGCCATCTGGATCGTGCTCGCGATCTGCAACTCACTCTCCATACGCTGGTTCTCGGCGGTGGTCTCCAACAGGCGTTTGTTATTACGTCCCGCATGCCAGATGATAAAGATCAGCACACCCAGACCCAGCAGCATCAACAGACCGATGATCTTACCGATACGGTTAAGGTCGGCGAACATCTCATCCTCCGGAATGATGATCTCGATATGCCAACCCGTCGCGTCGATCTCTTCGTTGAACACGTTGTACTTGCGTCCCGGGATCGTATCGATCACCCGCACGATATCACCGCCTTTGCTCGATTTGATTGAGTAATAACTGTTCTTATAGACTTGCAGGTACTCCGGCAGCTTCTTCTGCAGGTAGTCGAGCGTCATATCAACGCACACAACAGCAACTATCTTGCCCGCTTTGTCCCGTACCGGATAGGAGCAACTCACCACCGGAGCCTCCGAACCGGAATCGTCCATATACGGCTCACACCACCAGCAACTGTCATGAACAAAACCGTTCTGCCACCACTCCAATTCCGTGTAATCGTGATCCGCACTGCCTATCTGACGCGTATAGACGCTGTCTTCACTGATACGACTGCTGCAGATTTCATAATAGCGACCTTCCTTCGGGAAATAATCCGGCACATAGGCCACGGCCATGCTGGTGTGGGTCCGCAACGTACGCACGGCAAGATCGGTAACCTTATAGATAGAGTCTGGACAATCAACGTATTTCTCCGCCAGCAGTGCCAGAGCCTTGGCTGCCGTCTCCATCTCGATTGTATGCATCTCGATTTCCAACTCCGCCTTGCGCAGTTCGGTTTTTGCGCGTTGCTCCGCCTCATGCTTGATCGCCGCACGACTCGTGAAATACGTAATACACGAGATCGCTTCCAGCGCAACGGCTGCCACGATGATAATCCATAAGCCGGTATGTGGTTTCTTATTTTTCATACCAAACAATTTTGCGTGCAAAATTACGAATAATTTTTTATATATGCAAATTTTTTAGAACAAGTAACCCATTTTGACGTAGAAATTCGCCCATTTGGCATTGTCCTGCTTATTAAGCGGCATACCCCAATCGGCGGAAAGCACGAAATTCTCGTTCATACCGATCTTCAGACCTAAACCGGCGGTCATGTGCGGCAAATAAGCGTTCTTATCCTTTGTGTCAAAATACGTATCGTAGTCATCGCCGGCTGCGGTCATACTTGCCAAGAGGTCAGCATACTTGCCATGCGTGTGGGTTTGTACTAACTCATTCAAGTCATACGGTTGTGTAATGACACCTAAGTCAAAGAAGGGATTCAGTCCGATGAAGAAATGCTGGCGACCGATATCGAAATTAACCAACCGGAAGCGGAACTCTACGTTCGCAAATGCGAAACCGTTTGCCAAAATCCTGTTTGCCATCATACCGCGAATCGAGTTACCGCCACCCAGTCCTTCGTAATACACGCGTTGGATAAAGAGTGCGTTCAGGTAGTTGTTCATATAGAACGGTGACTGTCCGGCAATGAGGTTCTGCAGGCCGACACGGTAAGCAAACGTGATACGGTGTACACCCTTCTTATCGATGTAACACGGTACGTAATGGCGGAAGGTGAAATTGAACTGCAGGTGGTTGTACCCAGCGGAAGCCTGATTGCCGTACTTGGCATTGAACGCCGCCGAATAGGTGAAGAACAAATCAGTATAAATACCTTTGTTCGGTCCCTGACGTTTGTCACGCGTGTCGTACGTGATACCGGCGCGGAGATACGGATGCCAACCGCCGTTCTTCTCATCATCACCGATCAGACCCCATTGTTTGTATTTGTCGTACAGCAATTCTTCGTTGGGGTTGAGTGCTTTCTGATGCGGCAAACTCGGGTCGTACTTGTTCTTTCCGTTCAGCATGTCGATATCGCAGTCATCCACTAAATAACCCAACACGCCTACACCGGCATTCCACTTAAGGTCCTTGTAAATCGTCCCTTCTATATCACCCGCCACACGAATCAGGTCGCGTTTATACTTATAGAATACACGGGAACGGTATTCCGCCACGTCCATCTTCTCGGGTTTCTTACTCCAGTTATGCCAGTCGTAGTGGTATTTCGACTCATACCCGTTAAAACCGTAGAAATCGCACATGGCATCCGGCAGATAGGTGGCATCCAGTGTCAACCGATAACCCGGAATGAGGTACTTCGAGTCGTAATTGAAACGGAAGATACCGTGATGCTTGGTCGTGTACGCAGCCTCCAGATACAACGAGTGGATATACTCCGGATACTGCGAACCGTCTCCGTAATAATACACGTTCGTCAATAGACCGCCCTGAAAACCATAATCGGCATCATAGGCTACACTCGGCAAAATACCGAAGTTCCAACCGGTCTTGATCTTACGTCCCAACGAGTCCACTTCCTGCGGTTTCGGTTGTCTCTTTGCCATCACCGCCAGCGGCATAACCACCGCTAATAGTATAATAAAAATCTTTTTCATCCTAAAATATAAGCAATTAACACACCCAAATACGTACCTACTGCGTATCCTACCAATCCGATGGCGATACCCGAAATCAGCACTTTCTTATTCTTCATTGCGCCCACTACCGGCGGCACAAAAGGCGGAGAACATAGCAGCGCGATCTGACTCACGCAGAACAAATCTCCGCTCACGTGCATGATCCGGCAGAGCAACAGATGCAGACCCGCCGCCATAATCATCACCCACGCTACGAACCCACCGATCATCAGGCTACCGCCGTTCACGCTGTGGATATCAAACAGCGAGGCTACGATCACCGAGAAAATCAGAATAAAGAACATACCCAATTCAAAGGTCTTCGGCAGTTCACGTACTTTCTTGAAGAACGACGCAATGATGGAGAGGGTGGTGATGGTCAAAATAACCACCAACTCATTTAAGGTGCCCGTCAGCAACAATGCCAGACCGGCACCGATCGCTAAGAACAGCACACTCAGACCCAGACCGATGAACATACCTCCGACGTTCTTTTTAGCGAACATACCGTCGTAGTTCTCGATATCCTTGGTCTCCACGTCCTCGTCTTTACGTCCGCGGCGCGTGACATCGTCGTACGGCAGGATCTTACGGAACACCTTATAACCGCCACCGATAATAAATAAGATATACGGCGTGGTCAGCACCATCTCAAACGCCAGCACAATCGCCATCACCGTCTTATCGACACCGAGCGACGCACCCAAGGCATTGAAGTTCATCGTTCCGCCGGTGTAGATACCCGTCATCATCGCTGCTACCTTATTGAACTCCGGTACGTCGGGTGTGCGGAAGATATAATAACCGCTGATTACCGCAGCCAGCACCGCACCGATACCGCCCACCAACGACCACAGCGTCTTCGGCAGTGCTTTCGTCCATAACTTAAAATCGCAGTTGAACAGCATCAACGGGATGGCTAACGGTACCGTCACCGACATCAGCAGTGACTGGATCTTACTGAACGTCGCCACCTCTACCGTTCCCGGTTCAAAATGCACAAAACCCGTCAGCGCAAACAATATACCAATGGCATAAGCGGCTACCACCGTGCCCACTTTATGCATCCATTCCCAGCGCTTGAATGCCTCAATAATCAACACCGGCACCAGCACATACAACGCAATAACAATATATACTCTAATCATGTCTTAATTGATAAATATATTCTTGAAAAAACATCCAAAACGGCAATGGTATGAGCAACGTGATGGTCAAAAATACCAACTGCCATACATACATCACCGAGTTATGGAATGCCCGGTCCTTGACATGGTGCTGTATAAACAACCACATGCCCCACAACGGGATCGTCATCGCCGCACTCACTACAAACAACGGGAATAGCAGAACTGCCAACCACTTCGGCCACCCACGATCATCAATCTCCAATCTCCAATCTCCAATGAGCGATTTCAATCGCTCGGTCAGTATCTCCCTCAGTTCCATGATCACCTGCGCCCTGCTATCGGCAAATGACAATCGACTATTGACAAACGCCGTCACGTTAATAGGCGCACCTATCGTGACGCACACGCTGTTCCATAGATGGAAATAATCGCCGTACTCAATCCCTACCGGTACGATATAGATTGGTTTCTCGTGGCCGAACGACTCGTTCGCTTGCAGCGCGATTCGGAAGATACCCTTACTCAGCGGCAAGATCGTTCGGTCGGGGTGGTGCGTGCCTTCGGCGAAGATACAGAACGGAACGCCGTCTCGCAGCGTGTCCACCGCCTTATTGATTGTCTCGTCGTTATGCCGCACTTCCTCCAGTCCGTCCCGTATGCGGTTGATCGGCATGATCTTCAACCAGTTCAGGATAGCAGCTTTCTTCGGGTCCTTGAAGATATCCGCCCGGGCAACAAACACTTTTTGCTGCGCATCTATCCCTAATATCGCCATCGCGTCGCACAAAGCGTTCGTATGGTTCGGCGCAAAGATAACCGCCCCGTCGGTCGGGATATTCTCCAATCCCTCGTACCGAAAATGCCGATACGACCGCCGGAACATCCAATCGACGTACGGCCGCAGAAACAAATACAACCAATCCTTATCCTGAATCTTACTCACTTGATACCGAGTTTTTTACGAATATCTTTCGGGATAGCGTTCTTGTGCACAAGGATATCATTGGTCTTGTATTGCATAAACGCCTCGCTCACGTACCATATACCCTTGTAGTCCGAGCGCATGGTGCCCCAGGAGTTCTTAACCATGTAATACCGTTTGCCGTTCTGGTCGTGTGCCGTACCGAAGATCTGCATGCCGTGGTCGTCGGTGTTCTCCCAGTTATCGAACGCATCCTGCCGCATCTGCTGTGTGATCGTCTTCTCGGGCAGCGGTTTCTTGGTCAGTTCCTCTTTCTTCTTATCGTTGGACATGCCTACCCATTTGGCCATATCGCTACCGGTGATGTCGGCACCGTGATCATCGTCCGGCACGACACCGATACCCTTGCGGGTAAAACCGATCTCACTCACGTCTGCACCCCAAGCCAGCGTATAACCGTTCGCGAGCGCATTATCGATGATACGCATCATCTCGTCAAGAGGCACGTTGTACATCTGATCCATGCGCCAGTTATCCGGCACCTCGAGTGCAAAACGCTCATAGAACGGATGGTGGGTATAGCTGGTGATGGACACGTAATCGTCGGCGTTGAGCCCGAGACTCTTCACCCATGATTGCGGGGTGTAGGTCTTGCCTTCGTACTCAAACGACTCCGGACACTTGCCCAGATAGGTATCGTAGATAGCCTGCAGTCCCTCGCGCCACACAGGACTGATACGTTTCAGTCCGCTGAGGCCTTTGAGGTAACCGGCTGCCACTTTGTCGAGTTCGGAATGCACGGGTAGGGTATCGTTCGCCGTCCAGCCGTAGCGAATACCGGGCATCGCTTCTTGCGGCACGAGACCGTAGTGCTCCATGCAGTAGATCACGTCGTATGCACTACCGCCGGGGGCGAACCTCGGCTCGTTATACAGACGCACGCAGTAGGTCGCGCGGTCGATCATCGTCTTGCTCACTACGAACATACGACTGAAATCGACCAGTTTACCTTTGATACGCAACACTTCGGACTCGAGGAAGCCGAGCGTGGAGAACGCCCAGCAGGTCGAACTGCGGTTCTGGTCTTTGACCGGACTGATAGCAACGCTATCGATGGTCGTGAAACGAAATCCTTCGGTGGTGTCTTTGGGCACAGCCGTCGTGTCCGTCTGCGCCGAGACCGCTACACTGAGAGCGGTCATCATAATAATCAAAAGCTTTTTCATTATTTAATTACGCATATGCGTGTGTTATAGTTTCTTAGCCATACGTTACGGTTGAGCCAATTGTCCTTGGGCATTGTAGATGCGGCCGTTCCGCTCGATAAAGAGCATGCCGTTGCGGAGCATTTTCTGAATGCTGATAGATGAAGCAGGTCTGACCTGGCTCTCCACTCCCGTTTGCGAATCTTCCACGAATGTGGCATAGACATAGATATTACCTTCCGAGACCGTTGATTCATCAAGCAGGATGTCAATCGTTGTCGCTGTGGTGTTTAGCTCTATTCCGTTTTGATACCATTTGTCTAGTTTATACCCGTTTTCGGGCACGGCGGTCACGGAGATGGTTGTGCCACAAGGGATGTTGATAATCATCCCGGATTCGTTGAATGCATAGGGATCTTCTGCCACGATCGTGCCGTTGCTCATACCGGATTCCGAATCAATGCTGAGGATGTATGTATATAGCTCGTAAGTAGCGTGGATGTCCAAATTGCTTTGTACATCACTGAAATTTCCATCCCAACCGATAAACTTATAACACACCGAATCGGGGTCATTGGGTTGAACAGCATTTTCATGCTCTTCCACTTGCTGGGAGTTCAACAACTCGTTTTCGTTCGTATCAGACCAGAAATTAACGGTAAATGTTGTCAGCAAGATAAATAGCAATTTTGTCATTGTCGTTCAGTTAGTGGTTATACATTATTGCGCTACGATCCAAGTTGGTGTAGCAGGATTATTGACCGAGCCTTGATGACCATGGTTAACGTAAGGGAAGGTATCTCCGGCAACGAAGATCCGCTTCAAGTCCGGGGAATAGAATTTTAATTGGACATTACTTTGTTCCGAAGCGGGCGAGATATAAAGCCAATACAGCCCCTCTGTATACTCTCCTATCCCGCAGCATTCGTTGCCCATAAAGGCAGCGAGTGTGCCTTCTGATTGCGTGAAACTCACCCGAACGATGGCGGTCATGGAGGAGGTCATATCGGTAGTGTCTACCGTGATTTTCCACTGCGGGTTTTCCGTGGTACCCGGATTAACATACGGGTTTTCGGGCTCTTTGTCCTTGCAGCCAACGAGGGCTACAAGGAACAAGGAACAAAGAGCCAAGATTTTACAATTTCTTTCCAGTAACATCATATTTTTCATTGTTTCGGATTATTACTACGTGTTGATTTTCGATGATCTTGTACGGTCGGTCAGATTCAGCCGGCTTGAGTACGATCGGTGCGCGGAGCGAGCCGTGGTGGCTGTCAGCGGAATAGCCAATGGTGATTGGTGATTGGTCATAGGTCATTGGTGTAAGCGATTGACCGTTCATCTCAAAGCGGAGTTCTCCGATCTGATCGCTCTGGATTGTCAAGAAGTACAGCGAGTCAATCGGCTCTGCTACAGCGGCTAACTCGTCGCCCACATACACCTTCAATACATCATTTACATCATTGAGCGACGCAGTCGCGCTCATTCCATCATTAATCATAGCGATCATCGTCATATTCGTTGCAGCATTCGGGTTAGTAAACTCCGGATGCTCAACAGCGGGAGTTCTCTTCGGAGCGGGGTTAGACTGACTGCCTTGCTGTAAGGTGAGAGGCACCGATCCTTCTCCATAACGGCGGAAGAGGTATCCTTCACCCGGATGGAGGTGGGTGAGCGAACCGACCCATTTGCCATCTTGCGAGAAGACAGCGACGGCATTCTTGGACTTGATGAGATCTCCTTCGGTGGCATTGTCATAATAGTCAGCCAATGCTTCGGAAACGAGCGTTACGTCATCGATCAGACACGCGATGCTGTTCCAGCCCTTGCTTACGGTAAGCACCCGTTCTTCGTCGTTCAGTCGTGTTCCATCCACCATCAATTCCGGATTCGCTTCGTGCGTATAGACCATATACATATTGTGATAGTTAATACGGTTGAGTGTACCTATCCATTTATTGGCAGTGTCGTTTTTGACGAACTGCGCGAAGGTACGCGAGACGGAAGACTTGATCAGATCCTCGTCGTTCCAACCTTGTGTAGCCGGAAGCGTGGTGTTCAGGATGCCGTTTCCGACAGGTTTGAGGTTGAGACTGATCCAGTTCCATCCTTGCTTGATTGCAATCTGCTGTGACAAGCCTGCGTATGCGCTGAGGATAATCGGTTGAGCCGGGGCGTAACCCTCGATGCCGTTCTCGTGGTATTGGATAACACGTTCGGTAGTCAGGTTAAAGACTTTTCCGGTCGAAGCCTGCCATAGTTTGAATGTGATCGGTTTGTTCTCATTCTCCGCCTTGCCGTAGATAGTCAGATAGACATAGGACTTATTGGCGGTGTTATCGAAGGTGTTGTTCGCCGTACCGACGAGTTCGCCGTTGCAGAAAGCAGCAATGATATCGTCGTTGGATGTGTCTTGTGTAATCACTCCGCTTTCATCCGCCAGTACTACTTGTCCGCAGAGTGACATCGATTGGTCGAACTGACGTCCCTCCGCCGGATCCCAAGGACAGATAGCCTCGATGGTAAAGTCCACTTTGAGCGGTTCGCTGAGTCCGTTTTCGTCCGTCAGATAGATGAGATCGCTGTACTCGCCTACCGGTATCTGATGGTCGAACGTGAGCGTGACGGTTATTTCTTCCGTCGGATCAATAGAGCCGTACTCGGTATCTACGGTAAGCCACGATGGCAGCGATTCAATGCTGTAGGTATGGTGTTTACCGCTTTGGTTAATGATCCGAACCTCCGTTTCAGGGTTGTTGTTCGTTCCGTCATCTGCTTTGATGGTCAGTTGTTTGGACGACCACTTGAGGCTGTTGCGGTCCACGAATGCCGTCCATGTAACAGGCGATGTCATGGGGTTGCCGTTCAGATCCTCTACATCCCGTACGGAGACATAGATCGACTGTTTGTTCACCTCATAATCGCGATTGAGTATGTTGATCATCAACTCGTTGTTGTTGAACGACCAGTTGAAATTCAACTTCGTAAGCAAGCCATGCGATTTGACAGGCGCATTGTTGTCTTCGTCTTCCATGCCGGTGACATCGCTGATGACGAGCGGAACGATCTTGTCAATCACTTCGCCGGTCTCCGGGTTTTTGTAAATACGCTTGTCGTTGCCGGAGAAGCGGAGTTGCAGTACACCGCTCGGGTTAAGGTATTGCTCTTCGAACGGCAGATATGCCATCAGCCCCATCTCGTCACCGGTCAGGGCAATCTCTTCGTACACTTCCACGAGCGATTTGGGCAGCGCCTGCTCGAAGATAACGAACTCGTCTATATGTCCCTTGAACCCGTTACCACCGAGGTACATCGCACCGGTGATTCCTTCGAGCGACAGCGCATCAAAGTACTGATAGAGTTGGCCGTCAAGGAAAAGCGCAGCGTTGTTATACGTACGGCTGATAGTGAGTACGAAATGATGCCAAGCACCATCGGTGCATGCTTGATTTTTGAGTTCAAATTTCCGGTCTCCGCTTTGGAAGACGAGATGGCCGTCTTCGATAGCGATGATGGTCGATCCGGCACTGAAGAGCGTACCGTCTGACTCGGCATTGAACCAGAATAGGATGGACTCGTCGTAAGTAGTCGAGCGTCCTATCAGATTGCCGTCGAGTTGCGCCGTATTGGTACCGTCAAACCGGAGCGAGAAGCCTTTTTGCTTGTTCCAACTGCAGCCGTCGAGATAGAGGGTGGCTCCGTGGGCATAGTCGGTGATAGCATCTCCCTTTCCTTCGTCCATGCGGTAGTAGGTCAGCAGTTCGCGCTCATAGCCGGTGAGCGAATGGTTGGCGGTGGCAACGATCTGTTCGAGCGTCAGCGCTTTGGTCCAGATACGCGCCTCGAGCATATCGCCGTCGTAGGTAGTACCAAACTTGAAGTACGCACTGCTGCTCGGCATAGCCTGCGTGGTGGAGTCTCCAATCGTTCTGTCTGTGAAATCTTCCGAACCGACATAGAAATGCATATCGGACGTAGTCTTATCGTAAACGCACAGCACACGTGTGAGCGCCAAGATGTCCCCGATAGGCTTGGATGTTCTGCCGACGGTAGCCCTTGGCGTGACAGTGAGCAGTTGCAACCGGTTATCCTTGGTCAGGATGAACTGTTTGGTCAATTGGTCTTTCGTCGCTTCGAAGAGGATCATATCCTTCGCGCGGTTATTCGGCACAGAAGGACGAATCATCACATCGATGGTGAATGATTTCTCCGATATGTCGCGTCTCACTTTCGTGTAGGCTACCGCGTTACCGTCGAAATGGAGCGCGGTAGAGGCCGCGAGCCCGCTTTCGTTGGTGACACCGGTGATTTGGAAGTTATTGTCCTCATCGAGGTAGTTACCCGCTATCGCTTCGTTGAACCGGAGTTTGAGATTGTCTCCTACCCCAAGGATCGAATTGGCGGGTTCGGGTTCGCCGAACACTACCGGCGGACGTGTATCTTTCATACCGCTGATGACAGGCGAAGCCTTCGATACAAAGCCTGATCCGTAGCGGCAGAAGGAGACGGCACGCAAGTCGTATTTCTGCTCCATCGGGTCACGTTCGCCGTAGAAGCGGAACGGCGTGATGCGTCCGTTCTCTATCATCGCTTTGTTGCCCGTAGCGAGCTCATACAGACTGTCTTGCGCGTAGAACGAGCACTGGTTGACCCATTTCTCATCACTCTCGGAACTGAGTTTGTACTGGAACTCGATATGGTCGAAGTTCTTATGGTGAATATCGAATCCGTCAATCGTTATCGGCAGGTAATAGCCCGTCGAGTCACGCGGTGAGAGCGTATTCATTACCCAGTTCTGATGCGGTGCCGCGATAGCTACATCGGTGGATATCGGCAGGAAGTGTACGCCGATATTCATATCCGCCGACGTGGTGGCGCAGTGCTCCGAATAGAGCGAGAAGGACAGATTGTAATCGTCCACCGTACCGCGCTCAACCTCAATAGTCTGCGTGATCGGCGTACTCGGCTGTATCCAATAGTAGATCGAATTAATAAGCGGCGCACCGTTCACATATACTTTGGCTCCATTCGGGTTGCTTACGCCGTTGAGACAGAGGTAGAATCCTTGTCCGTTCTCGGCTGCGCCGGCATCCATCTGACCCTGGTTAAAGAGGGTGATGCGGAACGACGCACGCTTGTCCGAAGAAACGTTGGCTATCTCATACCGGTCGGCCGTCAACTCGGGTTTAGAGACCCAAAGGGTATTATTATTGATCGTTGTTCCCGGATTGTACAGCAGGGTCTTCTCTTCTTCCTCGTGCGGACAGAGCGTTGCGCCTGCTTCGGTGAAGAAGACATACGATCCGTAGAGCATATCATCGTTGCCGTCTTGCTCCACTTCCTCGAGAACCGCAGACGAGTTAGCGCGCCATGCAGAGTCCACTTCCGCCCTGTACACGGAGGTCGTGATATCGCCCTTCGGGTCAGCTACCAGGGTAAAGCCAGTCGACTTACTGATCGCGGCAGTCGTGGTCATCCGTTTGTCTCTGTCCGTATTGGCGATGACACCGAAGCCCATATGGAACTTCATGTTACCCGCTTTGGCTTCCACAGTGTTGGTCTTGTTCTCTCCATCCTTCTTCTCTTCGAAAATCTTGCTGTAGGACTGGAGAGCTGCATTGATCGCAGAAGTACCTATCTTGCCTTTATAACTTGCCCAGCCGTATTTGATAAGGCTTGCCATCAAGGTACCTAACGCGGTGAGGTCCGCCTTCTTCAGGTCTCGTTCGCCGAAGAAACTCTGCGGGTACTCGTTGTACGAACACTCGTAGGAATAACTCTCGCTATGCGAGAACGAGTTGCCGAACGAAACGCTGTATGTACCTAAGTTAATACCGCTCTGACGGGCAATCACTTTCTCGCGCTCGTTGGCATACAGGATCTCCAACCATCGGGTGATGGCGTTGTTCAGTTCTGCTACCTCATCCGTATACGCTTCGCCATCGTTCGGCGTGAACATACGATAGGCCTCCACGGGGATCGTGTCGTTAATATACGAATCGGTCTCAATCGCCCAGTAGGCAGGACGACCGGTTGCGTCTGCATACGCTTGTGCAGCTACGGAGTCGGAAAAGTTCTTGAGCAGGTCCTGACGATCCATCGCCAGACGAGGGATAAGCGTATTCCAGATATAGTACTGCGAATAGGTGAAGGTGTTGGTCAGCAGCGAGCTGACATAGATCTTCTGTCCGGTCACGAGGTAATAGGCCTTGCCCACACTGTCCGTACCCTGTGCGAGCAGCAACATCGTACCCGCATTGAACGACGGTTGACACATCTGATACAGACTGTCGTCGATGATGCTGATGGTCTTCATCTTACCGATGATGTTCGCTACCTCTGTACCGAAGAACACATCCGCCGGACTGCCTACACCTGTCGGACTGCTCTCCGATGAGGTCTCAATACGGTTGTTGGTCGTCATCTTATACGTGTACGAATGACCGTAGTCGATCTTATGCGAGATAGGCAGGTCAAACGAAATAGCTTTCTGCGTGTTGACTTCTTCGCCGATAAACGAACCGCCGACCGGCGAACCGGTATAGGCACCGATATACTGATCGAGATTCGTGCCCCATGTAGGTG
Organism: uncultured Bacteroidales bacterium; assembly: GCA_946187555.1. Classification (GTDB taxonomy): domain Bacteria; phylum Bacteroidota; class Bacteroidia; order Bacteroidales; family Paludibacteraceae; genus Colicola. Next base: position 10,499 of record CAMHQP010000001.1, on the reverse strand, counting down.
ACAGTTTGATACCGTACTCTGCTTTTACAGTCTGCGCGTACGAGAAGGTATATTCAGCGCCGTTCTCCACATAGGAAGATGAACCGGCACCACCCGGGTCACGGACGATGTCCAGCAACTGGATGTCACCGCGAGAGGTACGGAGACTGTTAGCCTCCAGTACCGAACCGGCAATGAAACCGCTGAACACATTCGTCTCCACAATATTGCCTTCGTCCTCGAGGGCGATGCTCACGCTGCGTAGCGGTGCCGTACCGGCATGCTCTACATCCACATCGTCCACCGTCAACCAGATCACGTTGTTCTCGCCCTTCTCATTAAGCGGATAGCGCTCCACTTCGGTCGCACTGTGCATGCCGTTGCGGATGATGACACTACCACCGCGCTGCGGCACGATGTCCTCAATACCCGCCGGGTCGTTGTTGTAATAGAAGGCTTCGTATGCCTTGGCCTTGAATTGGTATTTGCGGCTATCGTAGAATACCGGATAACCCAAGGTGTAGGTTGCCTCGCCGTCGGAGATAGTATAAAGCGCCACTTTCTCCATTTGGTTCGGGTTCGCACCGTTCACCTCCATCTCCGGTTCACCGTATGCCATCCGCTCCAGACCGTACAGGTTCTGCTTGAGTTCGATTTGAATAGGCGTATGGTAGATCCGGTCATAAGTGGCATTGTAATATACGCTGTCACCGTTGAGGGTATCTGTGATATGCTTCAGCGGCGCATTGGTCAGGTCGAAGGTCTCATTGCCCGTTCCGTCCGTGAAGAGCGTCGCATAACCGCGCGCCGTCGCCTGCGTTACCTTGTATTTGACGGGGCATAGATCGACCTCAAACTCACCTGTTTCGGGATCGGGTTGTACGATGATGCGCTTTTTCTCAAACAGGGTATGCGTCGTACCCACACTGCGCGTAGGCGCTAAGGTATCACCGGTATAAACGAGGTGATCCACTACCTGCTGTATCGTGTCACGGGTCAGGTCGTTCGGGTCATAAACGAAATGCGCGACGTTATCGCCTTCCAACTGGAATACTAGCTGCAGGTCGTCACCTAAGTTGTTCTTACCCAGACCGAATGCTTCCGGCAGGTCGCGCTGGTCGTTACCACCGGCTACACGGCCTACGAGTCGAACACGTGTCTGGTCGTAGAAACGGATGCCGTCCAGCGGTTCGGTAATAGCAAACGTGTCCTTACCTTCTTCCATCTGGAAGTAACCGTCTTGCGCGAAGGTGTGGTTCGGCTTGAAGATCTGCAGCGTGTACGGCTGACCTTTGGTCAGTGACATCTCAAAATTACCGTCCGTGCCGGTCATCAGCGGTGCTCCGCCACGACGTATCGTGTCTCCGTTCAGTCGGAACATAGCGCCCGCAACCGGGATCGTTGTGTTTTCATACAGTGCACGTCCCGTTAGACGCGTTGAGTTCGTGTTCACAAAGTCGATGTGGTCGGCTAATGCGTTGTCCTTGGATAGCGTGATAGCAGCTGATCCGGCATCCGTATAGTTGAACGAGAACACACCGTACTCGTGTGTCGGGATCACCACATAGTTGGCACTCGATTGGATCGTCTTGCACGGCACAAAATCTCCGTTGCCCTTGACATTCACCACAAACCTCGGAACGATATGCATCTCCCCTTCGGTATGGGCTTGGTTCTCGCATACGATCTCACAGTCACCCTTGATCACAACGGGATAAACCTTGTCCTTATTCTCGTTGCCTTCCTCAGTGGTCTTGATCTCAAATTTCGTACCTACCACATATTCGTACGTTCCACCGTCTATCTTACCCCAGTCTTTTTGTACCGTGCCGTCTTCATTCAGAATACGAATCTGAACATACGGTTTTGGATCTTGCACTTGAGCATAATGCGTGTAACTAAGCTTCACGATCGGGGTGTAATGACATTCCACCTCATAATACTCCAGGCTGTCGAACCGGTACGTTCCGTCCGCGCCGGTGATGATCGTGTCGATCACAGCACCTGTAGAGTCTTGCAATGCTACGATTACACCCGCCATACCGCTATTGTCCGGCAGCAGGATAGCACCGCTTATCTCGGCGAAGTTCGTTCGCCAACCTTCCGTCTTGGCGCTGTTCGAGGACGATTTGCCGTTACAGTAATAATACGAGCTGACGGTATATTCATAGTGTACATCAGGCAGTGCCGTAATATCCATGAACGTCGTCTCGATACCCGTATAAAGGGTGTCAAGCGCCCCACTGCCGCCTTGCATAATACGGCAGAGTATATATTCATCTACCGCCGACGAAGACGGTTTCCAGTTAAGCAATACGCCTTGCTTGAGATCGCTGCGGGCATCGCCTTGCGTAGCCGTAAACTCAACGATCTTCGCACTCTCGTCGAAGTAGAGTTCAGGACCCGTAATGGTCATCGGTGCCAACTGTTCTTGCGGGTTACGGACATGCAGATCAGAATGGCTCTGGTCGATACGTACTGCATAACTGTAATGGGTACAGCCCTTGTCTGCGATGTCTGAGAAACGTGCTTCCCAATCGCCGTTCTCCAGGCGACGAATGCTGTCCTGAGGTACGATACTCTCGGTGGTCGCACCCGTCTCTTCGATGGTCTTGACAAGAATGAGGTTTGCCGTCTTATCCCACATACACTTACCGAACGGATTGGCCTCGTACTCCGCTTTCAAATGGGTATACAGCGTGTCCTTCAACTGCGCCTTCAAGGTGTCCACCATAAAGAGCTCCGGATTCACACTCGCCGAGTCAATGCCCGCAGGCAGACTGTCCCATGCGGAATGCACAGGCGTATAACTGAACTCGAACGTATCCTCGGACGGCAGAATGGTCGGTACCTCTTCGTTCTTCAAAACGATACGGAAATTGACCTTGTGGTTATTCTCATAGTCCGCATCTTTCTCGTATTCAGGTTGCACACTGTCCAGCGGAGCAAGGAAGTTATGCTTATAAACCGTGCGTTGCTCCGTGAAGTCCGGATGCCATCCCCATACGGCGGATGAAGCACGGCGGATGCGGTAGTAAACCGGCAGAGACGGTACAACCGTCTTTTCCGTCTGGATTTGCAGTTTCACAAGGTACATCGTCTGACCGTTTTGATCCTTGAGCTCATAATACTCGTCCGGCGCATAGACCAGCGGCAGCGTCAGCGAGTCGCCGTCCAGATGACCCGTCGAGATACTTCGGTCTTCGTCGCGGTAGCTGTATTGACCTAACGAGTCGATCTCTAACGGAAGAACAGCCAACGAAGTCGCATCGGTGAATGCAGTGTCGGTCGCACGGACAATTTCGAAATAATCGCCCTCCACGATATCTTCCAACAGCGGGTTCTTCACCGTCCAACTCAGTACGTTGACACCCGTGTAGGTATCGGTCGAGTCCGTCTCTTCTTTCGCCACAAAATCATGGATGCGGTGGTAGGGCTTCACATCCACCTTCGTACTCATAATACTGTCCTTAGTATTGTTCGCCGAGTCACGCCAAACGATGAACTTGGCGCATACATCCTTGATCAGCGTATCGGTGGTCATGACGAAGATATTGCCCGCCTGCTCGGTCACGGAGTGCAACGAACTGTCTATAGACAGACGATAACTGATAGGAGGATCACCCAGCGAATACGGAATAGCGGCATAACCGTAGCCTGCCAAACCGTCCTCACTCATCTGATACAGATAGGGGTCAAACAGCGTCGGCGTTACCAACTGCTCCTTGCCCTTGAACGTGTTATCTACCTGCCAGTTAACCTTGTAGTCCGGATTCACTTCATAATAGCAATCGATATTGCTGTAATCGTCGAAGGGGTCGCATAAACTATATGCTATCTCGTTGATGATCTCCTCGAAGTCATCAAACTCCGAGTACATCTTGATGGTGAAATCCTTGCCGTCCAATGCCTGCGGCGGATACCAGTCGAACTCAAGAATGGTCACGCGGTCATAACCGCCTGCCGGTTTCTGCTTCACCGTCAGCCAGTCGCTCCAGTTGCCGTCATCGAGCACTGACCTGCGTATGCCGTCGTGCATACAGGTAAGGTACAACTGACCTTGGTTCGGTTGGAACTTCACGGCCAACGTACCCTTGTCATTGTCGCGGTCGTTGTCGCGCACTACATGCGCTATCCAGTTCAGTACCGTCACCTCGTCACCCGTTCCTACTTTGTAGGTGAAATGACTGCCCGGCAGCGCCGAATAACTGCGCTCGTACCAATCACCATGCACCCATACGGGGATGGAGAAGTGAATCTTGTCGATACCAGAAGCATAAATCTGATAGTTCTCCGGATGTTCCATGTAATCATTGGCTTGCGCGGTCGTCGCACTCATGGCTGCCACCACCAGCACCATGGTTAAGTACAGAAATCGTTTCATATGTTATTTTTTTTTATATGCTCACACCTTTGCAGCTGCAAAGGTACAACTTTTTTTTGACATATGCAAATAAAAACGAAAAAAGAGCCCATAGATAGTGGTTCTCATAACGCAATCGGTCGTCTATGATATAATCTTCTAACATTTCTGGTACAAAGGTACTATTTTTTTTGATTAGGCTGTTTCTATAGCATGTACATCTGTAAGAAACTGCTTCAACCCCATCGTTACTATTCCTTTTTCATCTCTGCGAGGTAAGATGTCTTCATGTACCAAGATGATTTTTCGGAACGAATCATCAACCAATTTTAGAGAATGCTCTTCTTGCGCCATTTTAGTAGAACTTGGCATTTCAAAGGCAGACTGGATATAATATCGTTGGCTGCCGCGATTGACCACAAAGTCCACTTCCAGATTCTTTCTCACGCGTTGCCCGTTCACTATTTGCCATGTTTCCACTCTTCCCACATCGACCAAATACCCGCGCATACGCAATTCATTGTATATGATGTTCTCCATCAAATGCCCGTCGTCTATCTGCCGAAAATTAAGCACAGCGTTTCTGATTCCGGGATCGACGAAATAGTACTTGTTCTCGGCACCTATATACCGCCTTCCTTTGATGTCATAACGTAGCGCTTCCTCTACCAAAAACGCATTTTGCAGATATGCTATATACTGCCGTACGGTCGTTTCAGTGATGCGCAATTTGGCAACAGACTTGAACGTGTCAGCAATCTTGGTCGGATTGGTAGAACTGGCAACCGAGGACGCCAAGATGCGCATCAGTTCGCGCATACCTTCCTCATTACGCAGGTGATTTCTGTCCACTACATCACGAATGTAAGTTACCTCGGTCATGGTACGAAGAAAGTCTTCTTTCTTTTGTATATCTTCCATCATTGCCACTTGCGGCAGTCCGCCATAAACAAAATAGTATTTGGCTGCCGTAAGGTAATCCAATCCTGTTCCTTCCATATATTCGCTGAGGGATAATGGGTATACACGAATCTCATCGCCACGGCCGCGGAACTCTGTGACTACATCGCTGGAGAGGAATTTGGAATTAGAGCCGGAAACATACACTTCTGTGTTTGGCTTGCGCATTAATGTTAACAGCACTTCCACAAAATCTTCGACCATCTGTATTTCATCCAAGATAATATAGTGCGTCCGGTTGTCGGCAGTCAAATGCGCATCAATGTATTCCAACAATTTGTCCGGATTGCGCAAAGTTTTCATGTCCCGTTGATCAAGGGTCAACGCAATAATATGATCTTCACTCACGCCTTCGTCCAACAAAGAAGAACGGAATATATCGAACAGCAGAAATGATTTTCCGCAACGTCTGACACCGGTGATGATTTTAACCATTCCGTTGCCTCTCCCGGCGAGGAGTTGTTGTAGGTAATTTGAACGTAAAAAACGCATATTTACAAGGATTTTTTGTGATTAGTAACATTTTTTCGCTGCAAAGGTACTGCTTTTTTCTGAAATATGCAAATAAAAATAAAAAAAAGAAGCGCCGAAGCGCTCCTTTCGTTAACCGTGTTGCTGGTCGTAGGCCTGACCCTCTACTTTCCAGTACCATGCTTTCATGGTCTTTTTGCCACCCGGCAGATCCTTCTGCTCGAGGAACGCTGCGCGGTCGGCTGCGATCTTCGTGAGGTCTTTGGAGCGGGTGTTAACCGCGGTGGAGACGGCACTGAAACGCAGACGGGCTGCGATGCTCTCCTGCGACTTGCTGACGTTCTGACCGTAGGTGTTACCCTTGCGGACGTAGATACGCGTGCAGTTCGGATTCTCGGTCGGAGCGGTGCGGTGCGTACCAATCAGGTAATCGCCGTGACTGTGACCATCTACTTTCTTCGGTTTTGCCAGGGAGCCCTGTACGAACTCAATACCCGGCGAATAACTAACTTTTCCCATAATAGTTAAAATTTAGGTTTAATGGTTGATTAATAATTTAATTGGGGCCCCCAAAGAGCTTTGCTCGAATGGGGAGAGCGGGGAGCCTAACGTAGTGCTATTTGAGTGACGGGGTCGCGATTCGCACGAGTTAGAGCTTGCGCGATGCGTCGTAAGTCTCGATGGTTTTTGTTTGGATGACGACGCTTGTGTCACCCCGTTGGTAGTACTGGCTCTCGTTCGTAATCGTCCGCGTCACGTTACAACTCGTCAGTCCGAACGCTGCTCCGAGTGCCGTGAGTGCTGCGATGAGCACCGAGACGATGATCTTGATAATCTGTTGCTTACTCATAACTCGCTAATCGCTAATCGTTAATCACTAATCAAATCACCGTTTGCATCGTAGTTACCGTTCAACTTGTGCATCGCGTAGCCGAACAGCGAACCAATCTTGTTCTGAGCCTTGTACTCAGCCTTCAGTTTAGCCTTCTCCGTCGGATCAGCCAGCACCGTACGTACCGCCGCGACTATTTTCGCAAAACGCGCTTTCGCAGCAATCTGATTGGCACTGTCCGGCTTCTCACTCGGATTACAGAGCTTACCGGTCGTCGTCTTGCCGGTCTGTTTGTTCGTGCGGAAATACACATCGCTGTGCATGCACACTTTCTTGCTCATACTCTTGATGAGCTCCATTGGTCTAATCTCTGCCATAAAAAATAGTTAGGGTTTAGATTGTTAATAATGTTAATTATGGGGTCCCCGAAAATCGAAGTCATTGATCTCCAATTCCGACGACAAAGGTACGAAAAATCCCCGACATACGCAAACTTTCTCCCCTGCAAAAGGGATTCTACTCCCTTTTACGTCAAATCATAGCCTGCATACGCACTGAAATCCACTACCTCTACATAGTACATCCAATCCCGATGCTTCAGCGCATCGCAATACTTGGCTCCGTACTTCCTGTATTTCTTCCAGCCGTACAGCAGGATGTTCAGTCCTGCTATACCGACCGGCTCACCTAAAGCGGCATCCAACCGCTCGGCTAATTCCGCCTTACTGATTCGCTGCATCATACGCCTCCATAGCAATTTTCCACAGCTGCTTACTGCTTTTCTTTGACCCGTTCTTACGCATCTGTGCCACCATCTTCGTGATCGCCCCAAAGCGCTCCCGCTGTGCCACCATAGCAGCACTCGGCGCTTTAACCGGTCTTTGTTTCTTACTCGCCAACGGGTGCATATATACCTTCCCCGTAGCCTTCATTGTCCGGAAACAGTAGTTTCCCAAGCGCCCCGATATGGACGCAATCCCTGACATCGTTGTTACTTTTGCCATGTTTTCTCCTTTCTTTTAAAAAATATTTATGTTTATATTTGTGAGTGCATCTGCTCAATCAAACATTCTTTTTATACCTCTGCCCCCATGTCGCGGCAAACTTCTCCCGCGCAGCCTTCCTCGCCGGCGTATCTTTCCAACCGCTCGGACACTTCTGTACAATCTGCTGCTCTCGGTACATCCGGAAATAAAATCCGTTTTTCCGTAACATGCCTCTTAGCTTGTCTATCGGAATAATTAACTCTGCTTTCATGATTCTTCCATCCTCCTTTCTTTTTTCGTTCCTTTCTTTTACCTATTTGTCTCATTCGCATCTCGTTCGCATTACGGACATGTACGGTACGTTTCTATCCACTTTTCTTTCTTTGTGTTCTGCGGAATCCGATTCCGCGGTTGACTGGGTTGCGGAGCCTCTTAGTAGGTCTATCCCTATTATATAGGGTATAGACTACTCTACTAAGGGGGCTAACGGCTACCCGTCAAAATCCAGTTGCTGCTCATACATTTTTGCTCCCGGCTGGTAATAGACTTCTCTATCTGACACCTCTCGTCGGATCAATATGCCTTGCTGCAATGCTGCTCCTAATAGTCCTCCGTAGATACTGTCGCTGCGCAATCCTTGGCGCATCATCACTTGCGCCTTTAGCACTCCGGCGCGCATCTCGCTATGACCCATCATCGCTGCGCGGAATATCTCGCCTACATCCTGCTGTTCACTCCTCGGCGCTACTCCGCCGAGATTCGCTTCTACCGCTGCACACCCCATCGGCAGCCCGTTCGTATCCAAGCAGAAGTCGATCCGCCCCTGCATGTCGTACTTACGCGTCGCGATCTGCTTCACCGTGAAGATGCGCGTCTCCGCGTTCTTACTGCATTCGTACGTTTCAAAACTCTTGTTCTGTAACTCCGTACCCAATGCCCCGCGCAAGGTCTTGTCCTCCACCGCCTTGTTCTGATGTAGCACACACACGATACATGGGTGAAACTCCGATGCAGCCTTCAGCAATTGGCCGATGATGCTCTGTGCCTCCGCATAGTCGTTGATATCACCTACCACGTCGCGGATGCCGTCAAAGATCACCAAATCCGGCTTACAGATTGCTATCGCCGACAACACCAGCGTCATGCGTTCTCTCCAGTCCGTCTGACGCATGTTAAACACATGAAACCGTTCCTCGTTCGGCTCCCCGCCTATCATTGCACCTATCCGGTCACGCAGTATCTCGCAGGTCGTATCCTCACTCTGCTCCGTGTCTATCCATACCACGCTCAAAGCCTCCTCCTGCTTCCGCTTAAGACCGAGAAAATTTTTGTCCTGTGCTCCGGACGTCAGGCCGGAGTCTCTCCCCGCCGCTGCCATCAGCAACGAGTTCAGGTACGTCTTACCGCTCTTGGCCTTACCCGTCACGGCTACCAACTCGCCTTTCGCAAAGCACGGTACTCCGTTCCAGTCAAATAGAAACTCATGCGGCGCAATCTCCGACTTAGCCGTAATACGCAATTGTGCCAATTGCTCTATCATGCTCAGTTCTTTCGTTTCCATACGCTTCTAATTTTGATGCAAAGATACTACATTCCGTCCACTTACTAAATCCCATCTGCCACAAAATGTTTCCCAACGAAAATCCGGGGCATAGAGAGCCTTATCTCCGAGCAATTCGAAGATACGGTCCCGTACGGCATGGTCGAACCGAAGAACACGCCTCAACTGCCTGCTCAACGAACGATAGTCCCAATCCCAACCGGTCAACTCGCTCAATATCCGAGCTAATTCCGGTTGTGATGTCCATGCTCTGTCCGGCCAATGACAATGCGTAATGGCCAATACCGATGATGAATTACGTGCGTAATACTCGATTACCAAATCGCGATACGCGTTCCTGCGCTTCCGTGCGCATTCTTTACTTGCCTGCCTTGCAGGACTTTGTTTACGTTGCGTCATAAATCTAACGTCGTTTATTGTGTCGGATGTTATCCGACGGTTGTTAGACATTATGACACCGGTGTCAGCTGCTCCGAGTTACCGTGGTCGACCATTCTCGGTACACAGCCTTTATAATGTTTGTATGTTCATTTCCCGGCATTCAATGCCGGCTTCTATATATCCTACATTTCTTTGTTCTCGGTTTACTTTTGATAATTTTTCTATATTACGTTCATTTACTTGCTGAGGTTAGCTCTGGATTTTCTCACGTGCGCGCCTAGACAAGTGTATATATTAAAAACCTTACTTTTTCAAAATCGCACTGCAAAATTACTGCTTTATTTTCAAGAGGCAATCGCTTTATACATAAACAAAGGACTTTCACCACAATGGGCAAAAGTCCTTATCTATTCTCCCTATAGGAAAAATCAGGCTATAGAGGCACTTTTACAAAATATCTTGTGTGCTATTTAATTGGATAAATTCGTTCACATCACCGGTAATATTTGGGTATGTCGTTTTATTCCGTAATATTTTCCCCATAGTATTTACGAAGGTTTTTTCTACTATACCGAATTTAAGTTCACATGTTTCTCTGAGAAATCGGTAATACGCAGAGGCATTGATTTCTACAATATGATATTTTTTCTGCCAGAACCAATAGAATACCGCGAGTGTTTTCGTTAGTGTGTTCTCTTTCTCAGAAGTGATGAGTGTGCTGGATAAGTTATGTTTCTTTAGATACTTTAGTAATAGCTCCTTTTCTTTTTGACAATCATCCGCATCCTCAAACATTACGGTCATAGGCCTTCCGGATAGGATCTTCATAGATGCTGGTTTCTCTATTTTTTCTTTTTCTATTCTTTCTTTCTCTAATCTTTCTTTTTCTAATCTTTCTTTCTCTTCTTTTTCTTTATTTATATTTTTATCAATTTTTTCTGAAAAATGGTTTAAAACAAATTGACA